>JBGSMF010000422.1:0-50305 GCA_041740315.1 Thermoflexales bacterium | reverse complement strand
TGGACGAGCCGACTTCGCATCTTGACCTGGCCAATAAAGTGCGCTTGATCAAGTTGATGCAAGAGCTGGCAGCGCGCGGCGCGACCATGCTGCTCACCACACACGAGCCGGATGTGGCTGCGGCGGTTGCCACTCATCTGGTGCTGATGCGAGAAGGACAGGTGTATCAGACCGGCCCGCTCACCCAGGTGTTTACGGCAGAGCACTTGAGCGCGACGTACAATGTGCCGGTGAGCGTGACCCAGGTGGACGGGCGGCGTATTGCCCTGTGGGCATAAGCGCGACGCGAGAGAAGGTGCGCATGGAAAAGATAACCGATTGGAATTCACTGTGGCGAGAACTAATCGAGGTCAAAGCGCGCGGCCGCAAGAGAGATATGGGCGCGGAGCCAACATCAGATGTGTGGTGTGCCAAGGCGCGCAAGTTTGACGAGGGCGTCAAACGCCGCTGGGCCAAACCTGATTCGAGCCGCGCCTTTATCCTCTCGCAGCTTGACACAGATTCGACCGTGCTGGACATTGGCGCCGGGACAGGGGCGTGGTCTGCTCTGCTGGCCCGCCGCGCCAGGCACGTCACGGCGGTTGAGGTTTCGCCAGCGATGATTGACGTCATGCGCGAAAACCTGGCGGCTGAAGGCATCACGAATGTTGCCATCACCCAAGGCGAGTGGCCGGACGTGTCGGTAGAGCCGCACGATTTTTCGCTGTGCTCTCACGCGATGTATGGCTGCTCCGATTTGGCCGCCTTTGTTGCGCGGATGATCGCCTGCACCCGGCGCGCGTGCTTTCTGGTTCTGCGCGCGCCAACGCTCGATGGCGCGCGGGCCGAAGCGGCGCAGCATATCTGGGGACATCCGCTCGATAGCCCCAACTTTACCATCGCGTACAACATTCTGCTTCAGATGGGAATTTGCGCCAATGTGCTGATGGAAGACACGGGGCTGTGGGAGCCTCGCGCGAGTGATAGCCTGCAAGATGCCTTGAATGACTTGCAGCGCCACTTGGGTTTGAACGGAAACAACGAACACGACGAGTATTTGATGGACCTGCTGCGCCGCCGGCTGACGTGGCACCCTTCGCGCAACGAGTACGTCTGGCCGCGCGAGGCAAGGTCGGCGCTGGTGCATTGGCGAATCGGCGTATGACGTTTGACCTGGATCCTCAATGCCAAAACGCATCTCCATTTTGACCGGCCCTTTTGGCAGCGGCAAGACAACAGCCTGTCTCCAACTGGCCGACCTGGCCCGGCAGCGCGGGCTGGATTGCGCCGGCATTATTTCACCAGCTCGCTTTGATGGCGGTGTCAAAGTGGGCATTGACTTGCTCAATGCGCGAACAGGCGAATGTCGCCCGCTGGCCGAAGCGAACGATCAGCCGGCCGAGCTGCGCACAACGCGCTACCGTTTCGACGCAGGCGTCATGGCGTGGGGCGCAGAGATTCTAAACACAGCTTGCCCGTGCGATGTGCTGATTGTGGATGAACTTGGCCCGTTGGAATTGGAGCGCGGCCAGGGCTGGATCAATGCGCTGGACGTTCTGCGCGACGGGCAATTTGATGCGGCGGTCGTGGTGGTGAGGCCCGGCCTGGTAGATGCTTTTTGCGCGGCGATTGACAATGTTGTCGTGAGCTTGTTCGCGCTAAATCAACCAGAAAATTGGAGAGCCACTGGCCTACTGTCGCTCTTGGACCACACTACCAGATATGCCATTGATTGACAGGCTGCGCCGAGGTTTTTGTTGCCTGTCTCAGGTTCAAATAGCGCAAAATTATGCTTACATAGATATGCCAGAGACGCAGCAGATAGTTGCAAGATATGAATGTCAGCACCAGTCAACCTGAAATGAAACCGCAACTTTTCATGCCTTGGGGAGTGATATAATTCTATAAATTTCATGGGAATAGTGAAACTGTACCCAGGAGCGGCCCGTGCCTCTAACAAGAACCGAGCTATTGCAAAAAGCATTTCCAGAACTGCCTTCTCCTCTCTTGAGCGACCTGGCCCAAAAGGCGCGCTTGCGCACCTACCCTATGGGCACCGTTTTGTGCAAAGAAGGCCAGGCCGAAGATATCTTTTACATCATCTGCGCTGGCCGGGTTGCCGTCAGCAAGCTCCTCGATGGCGAAACATCCCGTATCCTCAGCTACCAGGGTCCGGGCGAGTTTTTTGGCGAGCTGGCCCTGGTGCACGATAACCAACGGGTCGCCACGGTTGTCACCATAGAAGAAACCACCGTATTCGAGCTAGGTAAAGCCGATTTTATGTCGTTCCTAGAAAACAGCCCCAGCATGGTTGTTACGATCATGCGCGCTGTGGCTTGGCGGCTGCGAGACGCCGACCAAAAATCAATTACCGAGCTGCGCCGGAAAAACGCCGAGCTTAACCGGGCTTATCACACCCTAGAGGCCGAAACCAAGTTGCGGTCCGGCTTTTTAAGCACTGTGGCCCACGAGCTGCGCACCCCCCTGACCACCGTCAAAAACCAGTTGAATTGGCTAGATAGCGATCAAATCACGGACACCCAGGTAGAAAACACGGTTGGCGCAGTGTCTGATAACATTGATGCCGTCGTTCAATTGGTCAACAACATTTTATTTTTGCAAGAACTTGAATTGATCGAACCCCAGTTTCGCCCGGTGGCCGTGGACGAAATTGTTTGCCAGACGGTAACAGAAATCGCGCCGAGCGCCAAGCGATTGGGGGTATCGCTTCACCTGAATATCGCTTCCCAACTTCCGCCTGTCATGGGCGACGCTGGCAGCTTGAAACAAGCCATTACTGCCCTGTTAACAAGCGTCATTCGATTCAGCGCCCAAGGCGGCAATATTTTGATAGATGTCTTGCACTATAACCAAAGCTTTGAAATTGCCATTCACAGCCCCAATACAGGCACCCTACAACTCGATATCGAACATATATTCGACCGGGCCTACTTGCGCGAAAAGGCTGAAACCTATCTTTCGGGCGGATTTGGCCTTGAACTACCGATTGCCAAGGCCGTGGTTGAACAGCATCACGGGCAACTCTACATAGAAAGTCAAGCGGAGCAGGGCAGCACCTTCACCATCCATCTCCCCATCACAAACAAGTAACCATTCTGTAACTTTTTGCCCCCACCTCAACTGTTACAATTTAACCAAATCCAGGATTTCGCAATTCGCGCATCCTTATACGTGCACATCCCCTACCATCAGTTTGCATGGGGGTAAGCCTACAAGGTGCAAAAAATAGGCAAAGAGCGGTCAATGCCGGAGGGCATTATGACTACAAGCGTAACAGAGCTAAAACATTCAACACATGTGCCAATAGTCGCGCAATTTTCACCCCAGCAAACCGAGCTGCTGCATCAGGCATTTCCAGGCTTAGATGCCGCCAGCCTGGCCAGCTTGGCCAGCATGACGCGCGAGCGCACCATCGCGCCGGGCGCCACATTGTGCACCGAAGGCCAAGTAGAAGACACGTTTTACCTCATCTGCTCGGGACGTGTGCTGGTCAGCCAACAGTTAGAAAGAGACACCTCGCGCATCCTGGCCTACCGGGGAGCAGGCGATTTCATTGGCGAATTGTCACTCTTGATAGAAGGTCAACCTCGCACAGCCGATGTCATGACGCTGCAAGAAACCACCGTGCTAGAAATTGAGCGCGCGGCATTTTTGGAACTGCTACAACGCAGCCCCAGTGTGGTTTTGGCCGTCTTGCGCGTATTGGCTGCCCGGCAGCGCGAATCTGACCAGAAAACCATTGGCGACCTGCGCCAAAAGTATGAGGAACTGGCCGAGACCTATCGGCGGCTAAAAGATGAAACAAGCCGGCGCTCTGAATTCCTAACAACCGTGGCGCACGAACTGCGCACGCCTTTGACGGTGATCAAAGGCTACCTGATGCTGTTGCGCATGGGGGCTTTTAGCAAAGAGGCACTGGCCGAAGCTATCAGGACAGTCAAGGTCAATCTAGATACTTTTACCCGTCTGATCAACAACATCTTGCTCTTGCAAGAAATTGCCTTGATCAAGCCGCAGTTTCAAACCGTCTCTATCGGGAGCCTGATTGGCGACCTGGTGAATACCTCAACTGCTTTGAGCAGCTTTCCAGCGAATCTAAACATCTGGGTCGAGCTGGCCAACAACTTGCCAACCATCCAGGCCGACCCGGCCGGGTTGAGTCACGCGCTGGGCGCAATTTTGGATAACGCCGTCAAATTCAGCCCGGATGGGGGCGAGATTGTTGTGCGCGCGTATGCCGACGATAGCAAGATCAGCATCCAGGTAAACGATCCGGGTATCGGCATTGCGCCGGAAGAATTGCCCAACATTTTTAATCACTTTCACCACCTCGATACCACCGGCGCGCAAATGTTTGGGGGAATTGGCCTGGGGCTGCCACTGGCCAAGGCCGTCATCGAGCAACACTGCGGCGCAATCCACATTGAAAGCGAGCCGGGCAAAGGGAGCACATTTGCGATTACCCTGCCGCTAGCAGGCTGTCAGAGAGCGGGCGGGTAGGCTCGTAGTGCGCGCTTCAGCGCGCTAAAGCGCGCACTACGAACGGCCCTCTCCGACAAGCTCCTAGAGATGGCAGAATAAAAACGAGAGAAACGACACCAGGTTTTTTGGAAAAACCTGGTGTCTGGCGTCTCAAAAAGAATCAAGCTCTCAGCCTGGCTCCCAGTTCGCGTTCTAACGCTTTGACTATACTCCCTCTGATCTTGGCAGCTTGGTCATCGGTCAGCGTGCGATTATGAGCCTGGTAGGTCAAGCGGTAAGCCAGGCTCTTGCGGCCCAGGCCGATTTGCTCACCTCGATACAAGTCAAACAAGCGCACCTGGCGCAGCAGTTCACCCCCCGCTTTCCAGATGACGGCTTCAACTTGGATGGCCGCCACGCCTTCATCCAGCACGATGGCAATGTCTTCATGCACCGCCGGGAAACGCAAGATAGGCCGATACGCCTGAGCCACCAACGCTGCCTTGAGCAACAATTCCAGGTCAAACTCGGCCGCGCACACCGGCTGCTGGGGCAGGTCAAAAAGCTGGCGCACCCGCGGGTGCAGTTCGCCAAACGTGCCGGCTCGCTTGCCTTTTATCAGCAGGTGCGCGGCACGCCCAGGCTGATAGGTGGGATGCTCAGCCGCTTCATAATGAACATTGTCTATCCCCAGTTGCTCCAGTAATACCTCGATCACCCCTTTGATATCCCAGAAATCCAGCGGAGCGCGCTGGCTGGGCAGCCAACTCTCTTGCTCGCGGGGGCCGGTCATTGCCAGGCACAAGCGGCGAGCTTCATTGGGCAGCACCTGCGCTTCATCCAGCAGGTAAACTGCGGCAATCTCAAACACCGCCACCCGCTCTAGAAAACGCAAGTTGCCCGCCAGCGTATCTAGCGCGCTTGCCAGCAGTGTATGGCGCAGGGCCACCTTGTCGGACGCAATAGGGTTGACCACGCGCAGGTAGGGACGGTCGTCGGGCGGCGTGCCGGGCAGCAGCAGCGCCTCGCGCGCTTCGGTCGTCATGGAGTAGGTGATGATTTCATCCAGCCCACAACTGACAAGAATGTCGCGCACGCGATCCTCGCTCATCAAGCGCGCGTTGTCACGCTGCGGCGGCAGCTCGTCGCGGAGCAAGGTAGATGGGAAACGATCATAGCCGTACACCCGCGCAATTTCTTCGGCCAGGTCGGCAGGCAAAGTCACATCAAGGCGATGGCTGGGCACAGTCACATTAAACGCTGAACTTTCAACATCAAATTCCAACGCCGTGAGGATGCGCACCATCTCTTCAACGGGCAGCTCTATGCCCAGCAAGCGATTGACATAGGCCGGGTCAAGCGAGATGACAAGCGGCTCGCGCCGGCCTGGGTACACATCGCCATACACCGGCAGAACTCGAGCGCCGGCTAATTGCTCCATCAATTGCCCCGCCCGCGCCAGCGCCTTGGGCGTGAGTTCGGGATCAAGCTGCTTGCCAAAACGAATAGCGGCCTCGCTCTTTAGCCCCAATATCTGCGAGCTGCGGCGGTTATTTAGAAAATCGAAATTTGCGCTTTCCAACAAAATGTCGGTTGTGTGCTCGCTCACTTCGCTTTCCAGCCCACCCATCACGCCGGCAATTGCCACCGGGCCTGCGCCGTCGGTGATAAGCAGCATCTCTGGATCAAGCTGGCGTGGCTGGCCGTCGAGCGTGGTCATTGCCTCGCCTATCCTGGCGCGCCTCACAATAATCGCTGGACGCCCCCCCTCTGTTCCCCCCGCAAGCGGGGGGGATGAAAGGGGGGGGCGGCCTTTTAGCTTGTGATAATCAAACGCGTGCAAAGGCTGGCCCAATTCAAGCATCACATAGTTCGTAATATCTACAATGTTGTTGATGGGGCGCATACCCGCGCGCAGCAGGCGCTGCTGCATCCAAAAAGGCGAAGGGCCAAGCTTGACGTTGCGAATTAGCGCCGCCGAATAGCGCGGACACAGGTCGGGATCAGATATTTCCAGTTCGATAAAATCGGGCTGTTCCATTATCTCCACCGGGGCGCGCTCTAGAATCGTCAGCACCTCTCGTTTCATGGGCAAACCCAGCAAAGCAGCCGCCTCGCGTGCTATGCCGGTGACGCATTGCAAATGCGCAAAACCGCCCTTGATGTCCAGGTCTAGCACAGCATCGCCCATGTAATCAGCCAGTGGCATCCCCGCCGGGGCGTCATCTGGCAGGAACATTATGCCTTGGTGCTCATCTGAAATGCCCAGCTCCTTTTCCGAACACACCATTGCGTCGGATAGTATGCCGCGGATCTTGGCCGGCTTGAGCGTCATCAACACCTGGCCTTCCTGGTGGCCATCGTAAAGCGTTGCGCCATTTTTGGCAAAAACCACCTTGAGCGATTGGGCAAGCAAGCCCTTGCCTTTGTATTCAAACAAATTTGGAGCGCCGGTGACCACCGTGTGAGGTGCAGTTCCACCATAATCCACATCGGCCAGCACCAGCCGGTCAGCATTGGGGTGAGGCTTGACCTCTAGTATAGCCGCCACTACAATCTTGTCTCTATCCCACACCAGGCCAGACTGAGCCGCCTGCTCGCTTTTGGCCGAAGAGTGCACCGCAGCCTTGCGTTGAGACGGAAGACCAATATATTCAATGCTTTCCACTTCCAAGCCGGCCAGGGTCAGCCGCTCGGCCAATTCTTCGACCGAAACATTAACCTCCACATAATCTTTGAGCCAGGATAAGGGAATTTTCATTATTGCCTCCTAGTAAAATGCAAAACGGTCATTAGACCTTAGCGGAAATAGCAGGACGGGCATCCCCACACCTGCACTTGCGCCAAGCGCAGCGCAGGTGCAAGTGTGCCAGTCCGCCGACGTATGGGGATACGTTGGCTACGTTATTTCCGATAAACTCTATTGAATGTGCACCGTTGTAAGCACAACCTTGTCATCAATCGAGTTTCCCACAGCATCAACGCGCTTTATTCGAACGCCGGTGTCCTCATCATACAAGCCTACCTGGAGAGTATATTGGCCTGGCGGCAACTGGGCATCAACAGGAAATTGATGGAAATCAACGACAACGGGGCCAGGTTGCCAGGTGTTGGTAGGATATGTCCACAGCACCGGCACGTTATCATCTTGGGCGACCACCTGTCCAGCCGAGTCAATGAGATGGACAAATACCTTGAGCGAAGCATCGAGGGGTGAATCAGTTTGCCAATTCAAATATAGCCCCACCCGCCGGCCTGAGCCGGTGGGAGCATCTTGGCTGACGTAGGCCTGATAACATTCCAGCGAAATTCCATTGTCGAAGCGAGCGTCAATAGACAAACATTCTTCAGGACTAGCTTGTAGCCGATAAATCACAAACTCTCGATCCTCAGGGAAATAGACCGGCACAAGTTCGGGTGGGTGCGCTTCGGGCGACAACTGGCTTAGGGCCGGGTATACAGTTGCTCCGGTCGTTCGATCATAGATAAAGAAACGCCATCCTTGCGAGCGCATCGCCTGGACAAGTTCAGCCTCAGACCCTAGCTGGGGAACAATCCAGTAAGCTTGCTGAAAGCGCTCGCGCTCAAGGGCGCTGGCGTCTTGGAGTCTCAGATGGGTGCTGAGCACTTGGTTTGCTGTCTGCATGCCAGCAGAGTGCAAGGCATTGCTGGCGTGGATGACAGTCCAATCGGGCGACGGCCGGCCTTGCGCAAAACCCAGCAGCGTAGGCAAAGCCCAAACAAGCGCCGCCAGCAAAGCCAGGATATTGAGCGGCAAGGCAAGCCGGCGAACATTCCACTGCGCCGGAATGAGATTGGCGAAAAAGTATACAGCGCCAATGACCAAGAGGGGTATCATCACAATCAGAAATCTTGGGTCGAGCCGCATCATCGAGAGCGAAGCAAGGTGGGCCAGCATAAATATCGCCAGCAAGCCGCGCAACTTGATGGAAAGCGGCCTGGGGGCCAACAGCAAAAAGATAAAGCCGGCCTGGGCAAAAAGCGTCAGCGGCGCATCAAGCAAAGTGAGCTGGGGTGACGTCCAAAAACCTTGAAAGGCGTCCCACCAGTGTTGAATGAATCTGACCGGCTCTAGCGCCAAGAGTTTAAAAACAGTGATGTCTTGCGGAGCCTGCCGCCACTCGTTAATAAAATCCGACTTGCCATACAAATGGAACCAAACATTCTGGCCCTGGTCAATTGCAAAAGGGTTGCCGGTTGCAATCAGGCTGGGAATCCATTGCACCATGCTGCCCAGCAAAAAGGCTGCCCCATAGATTCCCACTGCCTTCCAGGCTATGCGCTGCCGGCCCAAGACGGCTATCAGGACCAGCCACAACTCACCGGCCAGGGCAGTGACCATTCCGTTGTATCTGATCAGATAGGCCAAGCCGGCCACCAATCCGGCCAGAAAAGCCAGGCGCAAGCTGGGAGCATCTTGCCGCAGCACAGAGATGGCCAACAATCCAAGCGATAAAATCTGTAGTCCGGCCGCCGGCATATCATTCCCTTCCAAACTGCCCGGGTACATGAAATAGCCAGTGCACGCTACAAACGCCAGGGCCAGCGCAGAAAAACGTTTATCTCTAAACACGCTCAACGCAAGCAAATACGTTCCACACAAGCCCAAAACGCCGCCGGCAATAGACAGCCCTTGGCCAATACGCTCTGCATCCCAGCCCAACTCCAAGCCAATTCGAATGAGCCACGGATAACCGACCGGGTGAACCGGATGCATCCAGCCATCTAACGAACGGAAGCTTAGAAGCAAGGCGCGGTCAACCGGAGGAAAGTAGTCGAGGTTAACAATAGTTATGGCAGGCGCAACTCGCTGCACCTCGATGGCGATGAACGTCATGATGATTAGGACCGGCAAGGCCAGCCAGAATAACTTTATCCATCTGGCAATGCGCCGCTTGTCTATTTCCTTTTGCATGGTACTTTCTGCTATTAGCTAAAACTGCCTCAAGAAGCGCAAATCATTGCCATAGAAATAGCGGATATCGTCAATGCCGTATTTGAGCATGAGAGGACGTTCTACCCCCATGCCAAAAGCAAAGCCACTCCATTCATTGGGGTCGTAACCGCCGTTGCGCAGCACAACCGGGTGCACCATTCCCGCGCCAGAAATTTCCAACCAGCCGGTGTATTTGCACACGCGGCAGCCGGCGCCATCGCACAAGATGCAATTCATGTCTACCTCTATGCTTGGCTCGGTGAATGGAAAGTAACTGCCCCGAAAGCGCACCAGGCGATCCTCTCCATATAGTCGCCGCACGGCATTGAGCATGGTGCCTTTTAGATCGGCCAGCGTAATACCGTGCCCCACGGCCAGCCCTTCGGTCTGATAGAACTGGTGCTCGGCGCGCGCGGTGACTTGCTCGTAGCGGTAGCATTTGCCGGGCAAGATCACGCGCACCGGGTTGGGATACATTTCGCGCATGGCGCGAATTTGGCCTGGCGAGGTGTGGGTGCGCAGCAACAGGCGCTCGGTGTGCGGCACGCTTGTATCCAGCCAAAAGGTGTCCCACATATCGCGCGCCGGGTGATAGGGCGGCATGTTGAGCAAACCAAAGTTGTACTCATCCTCCTCCACATCAGATGCTTCATAGACCTGAAAACCCATCTCGCCAAACACCTGGTAGATGCGGCGCAAGCTCTGCGTGGAAAGATGCAAATGGCCGGGCTGCGGGCGGCGACCGGGCAAGGTCACATCTACTGAGCGATCTCGGAGCGCGCGCTCTAGCGCGGCAGCCTGAACAGCCTGTTCTTTTTCTGCAAAAGTAGCCTCGAGCGCCCGTTTGACTTTGTTAGCCAGTTTGCCAAACTCGGCCCGCTGCTCTGGGGGCAACCTGCCAATATCGCTCAACGCCGTCATGAGCGGTGACTTTTTGGCCAGGTGCGCCGCATACCATGCTCGCAACGCTTCCTCGTCGCGCACTTGGGCCAATAGTGTCATCGCGTCAGTTTGAATCTTGTCCAAGTTTTCCATAGCCCACTCCGTTGAATTTAAAATTCGAAATTTCAGATTTCACATTCGATCTGAAACTTTCATGAAAAACGCCCTCGCCCCAGCAGCGGGACGAGAGCGAAACTCTCGCGGTACCACCCGTTTTGATTCTGGCCTTGCCCAGAACCCACTCGATTGACCAACAGCTTTGCAGCGATTGGTTGCGCCTGTAACGCTGCGCCTGCGGAGACGCCTACTGGTTCAACGCTAACACGTTAAAAGTTCAGCGTTCGGCTCGAGAGCGAACTTGCCGGTTTTCTCTGAGCCAGGCTCTCAATCTATGGCTTGGCTTCCCTGTCAGGCTTGGCCGGCATACTTTTCTCTGTCTTGGCCTTTAGATATAATGGTCGTTATTAAACCGCACTTGCAACAGTTTGTCAAGCCGCGCCAGCCAGACCAGCGCGCTGACGGGCGGCCTCAAATAGAATAACCGCCGCGGCCACCGCCGCATTGAGTGACTCGACCTCATTCCCCAGAGGAATCCTCACTCGTCCGCTGGCAAGTCCGTTTGCCTCGGGGCTGGCCCCTTCGGCTTCGCCGCCAATGAGCAAGGCCGAAGGAACGGTCCAATCTAGCTCGGTATAGGTGCGTTCGCCTTTCGAATCGGCCAGCCATACCTGCATCCCTGCCAGCCGCTTGGCAATAGATTGCCAGGTGAGAGAGATGATAGAGATGCGAAAATGCGCCCCCATAGCGGCCCGCACCACTTTGGGGTTGTATACATCAACCGTGCCTGGGCCTAGCAGCACCTCGTCAACACCGGCGGCGGCGGCAGTGCGCAACAACGTGCCCAGGTTGCCCGGATCGCGCAGCCCATCGGCCACAACCGACAGGGCGGGCTGTTGGATCAGGTGCTGCGGCACAAAGGGCAGCACAGCCAGCAAACCAGAAGGAGTTTCTGTGTCGGTACACACCCGCATCACGCCGGGGGTAACCTCTAGGCACACCACCCCGCTGCCATGCCAGCGCCTGACCAATTCCTGGCCGCGCTCGGCCAACTCTGCCGTGTAAAAGACATAGTCTGGCTGCACGTTGGCACGGAAGGTTTCTTCGGCCAGGCGAACCCCTTCTACAACAAAAAGCCCTTTTTCCTGGCGTGTTTTGCGCTGAAAAAGGGCTTTGACTAGCTTGACCCGTTCGTTGGTCGTGCTGGTAATCACGCTTGCTTGGCCACCTCAGCCAGCTTGGCAAACGCCGCGCTGTCGTGCACGGCAATATCGGCCAGCACCTTGCGATCTAGCTCGACCCCGGCGCTCTTTAGGCCAGCGATAAAGCGGCTGTACGACAAGCCATTCAGGCGAGCGGCAGCATTGATGCGCGCGATCCACAACCGGCGAAAATCGCCCTTGCGCGCGCGGCGGTCTCGATAGGCATAGTACAACGAGTGCAACAGGCCTTCGCTGGCTTTGGTCCAGAGGCGATGGCGCGAAGCGCGCTGCCCCTTCATCAGATTAAGAATTTTGTTATGTCGTCGGCGGAGAACTGTGCCGCCCTTCGTCCGTGGCATTTTTTACACCCTTTCCAACAATCTACTTTTCGTGAAGATACGGGGCCAACTTGCGCACACGCTTGATGGTTCCCTGCGCTGTGACCTCGTGCATTTCTGGGAACATTGCTTTGATGCGCCGAGACTTTTTGCGGCGCAAGTGGCTCTTTCCCAATTTTGTGCGCATCAACTTGCCGCTTCCCGTCAGGCGGAAACGTTTGGAAGTTGCTTTATGAGTTTTGATTTTGGGCACTGGATAACACCTCTTTCGTACCTGATTTTTTCTTGGGAATGGGCGCCAGCACCATCAACATCGTGCGGCCTTCCATATTTGCTTCTTGCTCCACAACAGCCACATCGGCCAATTCTTGCGCCACTTCTACCAACTGCTCGCGCGCAATTTCGGGATAAGTGATTTCTCGGCCGCGAAAGCGCACCCGCACCTTGACCTTCATTCCTTCTATCAGCCACCGGCGCGCATCGCGCACCTTAAAGCCTATATGATGGTCATCGGTCTTGGGACGCAGCCGAATTTCTTTGACTTCGATCTGTTTTTGCGCCTTTTTGGCTTCGCGCTCTTTTTTGGCCTGCTCGTATAAAAACTTGCCATAGTCCATGACGCGGCACACAGGGGGCTCGGCTGTGGGCGACACTTCGACTAGGTCAAGTCCTTTTTCACGGGCAATGCGCAAAGCTTCTTGGACTGAGACAACACCCATATGTTGACCTTCATCCACAATCAGCCGCACTTCTCTGACCCGAATGCCTTCGTTGACTCGATGTTCTCTTGCGCTAATACGCCTTCCCTCATAAAGATTTTAGCCTGCCCTTTTGCCAGGACATGCCAGGGCGAAATCATAACACAAAGCCTCAGAATCGTCAACTTGGCAGTTGACGCCGGCCGCCGCGCATGTTATGATACCGGCGATACGTGGCACAGGATAATCTTTATGGTTGCTCAATCCAGCTTTGTGCGCCGCCCTTACAATTCGCGGGTAGCCACCCCCACCGACCTGCCTCAACTGCGCCGGCTGTTGGACCACGGCAGTTATGTACATACTCAACTCGACTGGTGGTCGGTAGACGATTGGATTGGCTCGCCGGCCTTTGTTGTTGCTGCGTCTGGCGAGCGCACTGGCGGGTTATCTTTGGCTGTATGCGAAGAATCGCCTGTGGCATGGTGGCGCGCGCTGGCAATCGACCAAGATTGGGATCCCTCTGCTTTTCTGCGCGCCATCCTCGCCCCCACCTTGGATGGATTGAGGCAGCTGAGCGCCAATGCCCTGACCTGCATGGCCTTTTCCGATTGGCTTGAAAACGATCTGCCCTCACTTGGATTCAACCCTCTGACCAAGGTGATCACCCTGCGCAAAGATGATCGCCGCGTTCCCTCGATCCCCAAAAACAACCTCGTCATTCGCCCCATCACGGCCGCCGACACCCTCAAGATAGTGGCTGTTGATCACGCGGCGTTCGACCCCACATGGCGATATGGGTTGCTGAGCATGTCACGTATGTGGGCCAAGATGAGCCATGCGGCTGTGGCCGAACAACATGGCGAAATTATGGGGTATGCCTGCGGCGAGGTACACAAAACCATTGGGCATGTGGTGCGCCTGGCGGTTCACCCTGCCCACCAAGGGAAGGCCATAGGAGCGTTGCTGCTGGCCGATAGCCTTCGCGCCCTTTTTGCCGCCGGGGCACAGGCTGTCACGCTAAACACGCAAATTGGCAACACGGTTTCTCAAAAGCTTTATCGCCGGTTCAACTTTGAGCCGGCGAGATATTCGGTCACCGTGTGGCAGCGGCAAGCATAGGGATGCCTGCCTACGGGTTTTGAGACGTGAACTAGTCTACCAACGACATAGAACGATATATCAATCTCCAGCGAGACAACACCATTCTATTCTTCAGACCCAAGTTTTATTTTTCGCAAGGGATTGATTCCCAGCGCGCGAATCTTTTCTGTAAAATCGGTACAAGACTGGGCAAACTGCGCGCCCTGCGCTGAAGACAGGTTAAACATCTGCGCGCGTTCGCCGCCCAGCCCAATTTGATCCAACAACTTGCGGATGTATTCCACTCTGCGTTTGGCGTTGAGATTACCTTCCAGGTAATGGCACTCGCCTTCCAGTCAACCCGCCACCATCACGCCGTCAGCGCCATGCTCAAAAGCATCTAGCACCAGCATCGCATCAATCTTGCCGGTGCAGGGCAACTTGACAATGCGCGTGCTTTCTGGATAAGACACCCGCAGCGAGCCGGCCAAATCTGCCGCGCCATAGGCGCAGTAATGGCAGGCAAAAATTGTGATTTGTGGTTCAGAATCATGTGTCTCAAAATCATTTGTCATAATTCACCCATTCACGTTCAACGTTTAACGTTCAACGCTTCAAACAGCGTCTCCACTTTCGCTCCTAGTTGCACATCAGAATAACCCACCAGCGTGATCGCCTTGGCGGGGCATTCGGCGGCGCAACTGCCGCAGCCATGACAAGCCGCCATCTCGATAAAAGCCGCGCCAATCACGCCGCCCACACCGGCAAAGTTTGCCTGAATCTGAGGGACGTGATAGGGGCAAATGCGCACACACGTCAGGCAACCCACACACCTCTCGGCGTCTACCACGGCAACCACACCGCCGGCCGTGAGGGTCTCTTTGCTCAAAATAGTAGCCGCGCGCGCGGCGGCCGCCTGCGCCTGGGCAATGGCTTCATCGAGAAACTTGGGGTAATGCGCCATGCCGGCCATAAAGATGCCGTCGGTGGCAAAATCTACCGGGCGCAATTTAACGTGCGCCTCTAAAAACCAGCCATCCAGATCAAGCGGCACTTTGAGCACCTGGGCCAGCTCGTGCGCTCCCTCGGCTGGCACGGCTGGGGTTGATAGCACGAGTAGATCGGCTGCCAGCGTCAGTTCGCGCCTCAGGGAGGGGTCGTAGACCTTGACGGTTAGGGGTTGGAGGTTGGAGATTGGAGATTGGTCGGTAGTCGGTGGTCGTTGGTCAATGGCTGGCTTGTGGGCATCATCATAGCGGACGAACAAAATTCCCTTGCGCCTCGCCTCGGTGTACAAGCGCTCCTTGAAACCGTAGGTGCGCATATCCTTGTACAAAATCACCACTTGCGCGTCGGGATCGAGTTCTTTGAGCTTGAGCGCATTTTTGAGCGCCGTCGTGCAGCACATCCGGGCGCAATATTTTTCCGCCGGGCCGATGCATTGGATCATTACAATAAAAGTTGGAAGTTGGAGGTTGGATGTCGGATGTCGGATGTCGGAAGGCAAGTCTCCTTGTTTCCTTGTCTCCTTATCTGCTAACATCGCTTCAAAATCGAGTTGCGTTATGACCTGTGGGTCTTGGCCCAGCCCATACTCATCGCCGCGATACTCGCGTCCGCCGGTGGCTATAATCGTCGCCCCATGTTGGATAGTGATCAGTGTATTATTTACATCTCGCAGCCTGCTCTCAAAGTTGCCCTGAAACCCCCCTGTCTCAACCAACTCTGTTTCCAGATAAACATTAATCAGCGGGTGAGATGTCACCTTGTCAATCAACTCGCGCAAGTAAGCTTGTGGATTTGGCGTTTCGTGTTTCGCGTTTAATGTTCCATCGCTGTCATTCAAAAAGTGCACCGTGCGCAAGTTGCCGCCCAGTTGCCCCGTCCGCTCGACCAAGTGCGCCAGAAAGCCTTGCCCGGCCAACGTAAGCGATGCCGTCATCCCGGCCACGCCGCCGCCGACAATCAATGCCGCGTGATGCACCGGCACTTGTGTAGTGCGAATCGGCTCTAGGCAGGCGGCGCTCGCAACAGCAGCCCGCACCAGGTCGCGAGCCTTGCGGGTAGCGCCTTCCCAGTTGTTGGAATGAACCCACGAGCACTGGTTGCGGATGTTGGCCATCTCAAACAAGCCAGGGTTCAAGCCTGCCGCGCGGAGGCTGTCTTGGAAAAGCGGCTCGTGGGTGCGAGGCGTGCAGGCCGCCACCACCACACGATTCAAGTCGTGCTCTTGTATCACCTGAGCGATATGGTTGATAGAGTCTTGCGAGCAGGTATACAGGTTGTTTTCCGCGTGGGCAACGCCGGGGAGCGAGCGCGCATAGTCGGTCACTTGCGGCACATCCAGGTAGCCGCCAATATTGCTGCCTCAGTGGCACACAAACACCCCCACCCGCGGCTCCTGGCCGGCTATATCGCGCTCTGGGGGAAATTCGGCCTGGCGCGCCAGTGAGCCACGCGCTGCGGCAAGCAAGGTTCCAGCTACGCCCGCCGCGCCGCTCGCTTCAATCACCGTTTCTGGAATGTCCTTTGGCTCGCGAAACGGCCCCGCTACATAAATGCCCCGGCGGCTGGATTGCAGGGGGTCGAACAATGTCGTGTGGCAAAAGCCATACTCGTCCAGCTCGATCCCCACGCTGCGTCCAAGCTGCCTAACGCTATCGGAAATTTCCATGCCTACAGAAAGTACCACCAGGTCAAATTCCTCCTCAACAACCTGACCACCGACCAACCTGTCTGCCGACCAGGCAGGCGACCAACGACGAACAGGTTGGTCGGTGGTCATTGGTCGTTCGTCAATATATTTCAAAATCAGATTGCCGCTGGCTGGATTTTCCTTCAGGGCCGAAATGCGGGCGCGATGATACTTGACGCCGTATTTCTTTTCGGCGCGCTGGTAGTATTCTTCATAGCCTTTGCTAAAGGCGCGGGTGTCCATGAAAAAGATGTGCACATCGGCGGCGCGGTCGTGCTCTTTGGTCATGATGGCTTCTTTGGTGGCATACATGCAGCACACCGACGAGCAATAATCGTGGGTTTGATCGCGGCTGCCCACGCATTGCAAAAAAGCGATCTTGAGCGGCGTTGCGCCATCAGATGGGCGCTTGACGTGGCCGCGGGTTGGGCCAGAGGCCGAAAGCAATCGCTCGTATTGGAGCGAGGTCACCACATTGGCATAGCGCCCCAGGCCATACTCTTGCGACAGGCGCGCGTCGTAAGCTTCATAGCCGGGGGCCAGGATGACGGCGCCCACTTGCACTTGCTCGGTGCGCTCGACCATGTTATGATCAATTGCATTCACCCCGCACACATGCACACACGCCAAACATTCCGAGCACAAGCCACACTGCAAGCAACGCTGCGCCTCGGCTCGCGCTTGCCGTTCTGTCAACCCCAGCACCACTTCGCGGAAGCTGGTGACGCGCTCCTCTACCGGCAGCATTGCTGGCACGGCGCGTTTTTGCTGGATGATCTCGCCGGATTGCACTCGCTCGGCGATCTCTTGCCGGGTGAATTTGACAGCAGGTGGCACGGAACGCGCCTGTTTGAGCGGCTCGCCGCGCAGATAACGATCAATCGAGGTAGCCACGCGATGCCCCAAAGCAACCGCGTCAATGATGAATGACGCGCCAGTCTTTTTGCCTGCCACCATAAACAAGCCGGGGACAGGCGTTGTGAATGTGTCGAGGTCAACCTGCAAATCATCAAAATCCGAATCGAGAAAAGACAGGTCTGAAAATTGCCCGATGGTGCGTATGACAGTATCGGCTTCAACCACAAACTCGCTGCCCGGCTCGGTGCGGGGGCGCCGCCGGCCGAATTCATC
Source organism: Thermoflexales bacterium (assembly GCA_041740315.1). Lineage (GTDB taxonomy): Bacteria > Chloroflexota > Anaerolineae > Fen-1058 > Fen-1058 > JBGSMF01. The sequence continues at coordinate 32,744 of JBGSMF010000422.1, read as the reverse complement.
CACGACCTCGCCGGCCAGGATGCGAGCGCACTCGACGCCAACCACGCGGCCGTTTTCCGCCAGGATGCGCGTGGCGGTCGTTTTTTCCAGCATCTTGACGCCTTCGCTCTCGGCGACCTCGATCTCCCATTGGTAAGCAGGCAATTCCTGGCGCGGACGGCTGAGCGCCAGTGTCACGTGTTCTGCTCCCAACCGACGAGCCACCGCCGCCGCGTCAACTGTGGTAATGCCGCCGCCGACAACGACAACCCGATTGCCAATAGCAGGCAGTTCTTCGCCCAGGTTGACCTTGCGCAAAAATGTGGCGGCTGAAATCACGCCCTGAGCCTCTTCGCCTTCTATGCCCAGCCGGGGGTCGCGGGTCGAAAGGCCGGTGGCCAGGCACACCGCGCTGTAGCCTTGCTTCAACAATTCGGTCGGGTCTTTAACAGGAGAATTGGCCTTGAGCACCACGCCCAATGCCAGAATGTCGTCTATGTCTTGTTGAAGCACTCCTTTGGGCAAGCGGTGAGCGGGGATGCCCACACGCATCATGCCGCCCGGCACGGGCAAAGCTTCATGCACCGTCACGCCATATCCCAAAAGGGCCAGGTCGTGCGCCGCCGTCAGGCCAGCCGGGCCTGCGCCCACCACGGCTACCCATTCGGGGCGAGTGTGGGGAACGCGCTCTACGGGGTCGCGCCCATAGGCCACAGCATAATCTACCACAAAACGCTTGAGCGACATTATGCCCACCGCTTCATCGGCATAGGCGCGCGCACAATGTCCTTCACAGGGGTGATGGCAAGTGCGTCCGCACACACTGGGGAACGGGTTGTCCTCTTTGATGACGCGCAGCGCTTCGCGGTAGCGTCCTTGCGCAATCAGCGCGATATAACCCTGCGCGCGTTGGCCGGCCGGGCAGGCGCTCCGGCACGGCGCAATTCCTCTCTTTTCAATGGCATACGCTGTGGGCACAGCTTGCGGATAGAGCCGATAGGCCGCCCGCCGCGCCGCCAGGTTTTCTTCGTACAAATTGGGCAATGTTACAGGGCAAACCGTTTCACATTCACCGCAGCCGGTGCACTTGGCAATATCAATATAGCGCGGTTTGTGGCGCACCGTCACGGTGAAATTGCCGGCCTCGCCTTCGATCTTGACGACCTCGGTATCTACTTTGACATCAATATTCAAATGCCGCCCGGCGTCTACCAGCTTGGGGCTGATGATGCACATGGCGCAATCATTGGTGGGAAAAGTTTTGTCTAGCTGGGCCATATGCCCGCCGATGGCCGACTTGCACTCAACCAGGTACACCTTGAAACCGGCCTCGGCCAGGTCAAGCGAGGCTTGCATACCGGCCACACCGCCGCCAACCACCATCACGGCTCCAATTGTTGGAGGTCGGATGTCGGATGCTGGATTTGCGCTCTGTGCGCCAGGCAAAATATTATTTTCTAGCATTTACGCCCCTCCCTCATCCCGCCAACAACTGTTGCACCTGCCTCAACAACTCGGCTGGGCGCACCGGTTTTTCCAGATAATCCTCGCGGCAAGGCTCGCCTGCCTGGTCGAGCAGTTTGACTCCATTGGGCAGGCTGGTCAAAAAAATCACCGGCACATCAGATAGAACGGGGTCGGCCTTAATTTGATCACACACCTGGAAACCATCTTCACCTGGCATAATGACATCCAGAATAATGAGATCAGGCCGCGTTTGGCGCGCCTGGCTCAAGCCAAGCTGCCCGCTAAAAGCCACGTCCACCTCATAGGCGCTTTCCAGCACGATACTGGTTGCCTCTACAAAATCGCGGTCATCGTCAATGAGCAAGATACGCGGTCGGTGCGTCATGGAGAATTCTCCTCGCCCTGGCGAGGGCTTTTTGTTTTTGGAAGGGGCAAACTATGCGGGATAGATACGACAAAGCGGGTGCCGCCCTTGTTTGGGCTGTAAGGGCTTTGGATCGCAATCTGGCCCTGGTGCGCATCTATAATCTTTTTGGCGATGGATAACCCCAGGCCCAAGCCGCTCACGCTGCCCACATTATCGGCGCGGAAAAAATCTTTAAAGATGTGCGGTTGGTCTTCGACGGGAATGCCAATCCCTTCATCTTCCACCTCAAACACCAATGTGTCGGGCGTGTAGTAGGCACGGAATGTCACCGTGCTGCCCTCAGGCGAAAACTTGATGGCGTTGGTCAACAGATTGGTAAACACCTGGCGCATGCGCCGCCGCGCCCCAACGATGTTGAAAAACTCGGGGGGGCGCTCTACCTTGATCTTGATGTTCTTTTCTGCCGCCGCCAGCCGGACATCCTCGATAGATTCGATGCCGACTTGGGCGGGATCGAGCGGCTCAAAATCGGCCTGGATTTGTTCCGGGCGCATGCGAGCCAGGTCTACCACATCGCCAATGAGCGAGCGCAAATCATTGACGCGCGAGGCGCTGCGTTCGAGCATGCGCCGCTGCTTGCTGCTGACCTCGCCGGCAAAGCCATCTAGCATCACGTTCAAATAATTTTCAATGGCGGCCAGCGGGGCGCGCAACTCGTGCGAGACAATAGACACAAAATAGGTCAAGGTATCGGTGGCTTGCTTGTAACGCGAACCGATCAATTCGGCCACCTTGCGCATCACCAAGAACCCCGCGGCGGGATTTTGTTCCAGATAGTTCTGTAACTGGGCGCCATCGGCAATAATGGCCTGGGTGGGCTCGATGGCTATGGCGGCTGTCGTATAAGTGTGCAGCGGTATCAAGCCTGACCAGCCGGCTGTTTTGCCAGCCTCCACATAACCTGTGGTAGCTGTGCGGGCGCGCTGGGCGCCGCCCCGCCCCAATTGAATTTTCTTTTCGAGAGAAATTTTGCCCTGCACGATGACAAACAGACGATCGGCCGGCGCGCCTTCGGTGAACAAGATCTCGCCCTCCGCGTAATGCGCCTCTCGAAACAGTGGCGCAAGGCGAGCCAGCTCACCTGCATCCAGGCTGCCAAAGATGTCGCTTTGCTGCAATTGTTCAACAATCATCTTTTTGTTCCCAAGCTGCTCGTCACACGCTACCCAGCGGCTGGTTGTTGCTGGTCAGTTGTCACCCGCCTGAGACGACACGTGAATTTAGCGCCAGCATGGTCGGCGCAGTAGGGACTTTCCACCCAAATCTTGCCGCCGTGCGCTTCTACAATCCGCCGGGCCGTGCTGAGGCCCAAACCCGCCCCGGGCACAAACTCTTTGCGTCTGAGCCGAAAGTAATCTTCAAAGACGTGCGGCAGATAATCGGCTGGGATGCCCACGCCGGTATCCATCACGTCAATGCGCACACAGTCTGGCTCTTTAACCAGCGCCACGGTGACCTGCCCGCCGGCCGGAGTGAACTTGATGCCGTTGTCCAGCAAGTTCACCAGCATACGGTGCAGGCGCTTGGGCGAACCGTGCACTTGTGGCAATTGAGATGGGATGGCAGTCTGCACGGTCACCTCTTTATCGCGGGCGCGGGCCGTGACTTCTTGCACGGCCGCCTCAGCCACAGCCGCCAGATCGGTCGGCTCAAGTTCTTGGGCAATGCGCGCCTCATCCAGTTGCGAAACTGCGAGAAAATCGTCAATGAGCTGGATCAATTCCTGCAAGCGCACCACGGAACGTTCCAACCAGCGGCGATGTTTGGGGTCAACCTCGCCTACATAACCGTCTAGAATAGTGTTGATATAGTTAACGACCACTGCCAGGGGCGTCTTGAGATCGTGCGAGGCCAGCGCCAGGAAAAACGCCCGCATCCGGTCTAATTCGACCAAGCGCGCCTGGGTTTGCTCCAGTTCATGCTGCCGGGCAGAGGCTTGCTCGGCGCGATGCTGCTCTAGTTCCGCAATAACCCCCGTGGCGGCCACGGCCACCAGGCTCAAGGTCACCGCAAAAGCCCCCAAGGTAGCGGCCACAAAAGCAGGCTCGTGGCACAGCTCAATGGGCAAAAAGCCTGTCATGTGGACATGGGGCAGCCAGCCAACATATTCTGCTCCTACCAGCGCGGCAAACAGCCCCACCGCCAAGGCCGTCATCCGATAGATATCGCGCGCCGGCAACAACACGCTGCCCAAACCCACATGAATGAAATAAACTAGAAAGAACGGGTTTTCAACTCCGCCGGTAAAATGCAACAACGCGGTCAACGCCAGCAGATCGGCGATGATTTGCACAATAGCAAAGGCTCGACCATGTTGGGCCTGACGTTCCCCTTGCAGCCACCAGGCAAAGGCCAAGTTATACGCCGCTATCATGCCAGCGATAAGCAACACTGGCACCATGGCCAGGCCGATAGCAAACACCACCCTGGCCACCAGGGCTACCAGCAAAACGCCGCCAACGGCTACCCAGCGCAAGGTAATATGCCGCCGCAATTGGCGGGAAAGCTGAATGGCCTCTGGCAACGCTTCTAGCTTGAACGCTGGCGCGCCAGTGCTCTGCTCGCTTGCGCTCGCCATTCTTCCTCCCTTGGGCAAGCCAGGCCCCGGCGAACTGAGATGTGAGCTACGATTATGATGTAACTCAGTCCGCCCCTTCGACCTGTCTGCCGACAGTGCAGGCTGCGCGCTGTGCAGCCTGAGCGGAGTGAAACAAAGTCGAAGGAGCGCGCGCTCCGCTCAGGGCGCTGAGTTACATTATGATTATGAGATTATGATATGGGCTATGATGAAGGTTCGAGGAGGCGCTTGACGCGGCGCAGCAGTTCGCCCGGCAAGACCGGTTTCTGGATGTACTCTTGCACATCCATGCCCATGCCTGTTTCAAGCTCGTAGCGCCGGCGACTGGCATCTTCCACCACCGTCGTCAACACCATGATTGGAAAATCCTCATACTGAGGGCTTTCGCGCAGCTCGCGGATGACGGCAAAGCCATCCATGCGCGGCATGAGCAAATCCAGAATGAGCAAATCGGGCCTCTCAAGCTGGATCATCTCCAGGCAACGCTTGCCGTCTCTGGCAGTTTGGACTCGATATGGCTGGCTTTCGAGCACTGCCAGGACGCCATCCAAGATATCGGGGTCGTCGTCAACGACCAGAATATAAGGCTGTTTTTCCATGACCCCTCCCATCGGCTGTGTTACATATTTTGCGCTTTTTGCGTCTCTGTACAATCATCAATCACTGGCTTGCATGAGGATGCAAGCCCACAAGGCACGAAAAATAGGCTTGGGCTATCCCTTCTCCTGCGCGGCACGGAGGGGGTTGGGCCCCATTTGCTCGACTTCTGCCGCCAACTGGGCAGCCAAAAAAGCAAATTGCCCTCCCATTGCCGCAGACACATTAATCATTTGGACGCGCTGCGGTTCCAGGCCAATTTCCTTGAGCAACTTGCGCGCGTATTCCACTCGTCGGCGGGCGTTGAGATTACCTTCCAGGTAATGACATTCGCCTTCCAGTCAGCCGGCCACCATCACGCCGTCGGCGCCGTCTTCAAAAGCGCGCAGCACATAACCCACATCCAGCTTGCCGCTGCACGGCAGCTCAATCACCTTGATGGCGGTGGGGTATTCCAGGCGCATCCCACCAGCCAAATCGGCTGCTGCATAAGCGCAATAATGGCAAGCAAAGACGATGATTTGTGGTTTGTAGTCTTGGGTCATAACCTCATCCTATCCTCCCGCTGGAGGATGAAAAATATTGACTCTCCCGACTCTAGTGGGGAAATGTCATGTCGCCTAAACTTTTAAACCACCAAGGACACAAAGGACACCAAGCATTATTTGAACCTTCGTGTCCTTGGTGCTCTTTGTGGTGAAACAAAGCCGAATCACGTCAGGTTCCCGTTAAACCCCAAAGAGCCAAATTATTTCACCCCGATAGATTCCACCGGCACCAGGTAAGTTTGTTGTTCAAACAACGCATCCACTTTGGCCAGCATTTGCACATCGGTATAGTGCATCAACTGAATTGCCTTGGCCGGACATTCGGCCACACACGATCCGCAGCCATGGCAAGCGGCCGGCTCGATAAAGGCCGCCCCATTAATGCCGCCCACACCCGCAAAATCTAGCCTGACCTTGGGAATATCGTATGGGCAGGTGCGCACGCACGTCAGGCAGCCCACGCACTTGTCTGGATCAACCACCGCAATGCGGGCGTTGCTGGTGATGGTGTCTTTGGAAAGAATAATCGCCGCTCGCGCCGCCGCTGCCTGTGCTTGAATTATACTCTCATCCAAGAACTTGGGATAGTGCGCCAGCCCGGCCATGAAAATACCATCGCTGGCAAAATCTACCGGGCGCAACTTGACGTGCGCTTCCAGGAACCAGCCATCCATATCCACCGATACCTTCATGACCGTGCCCAGCTCCTTGGCGCCTTCTGACGGTATAATCGGGTTCGATAGCACCAGCGCATCGGCGCTCAGAGTTAATTCACGTCCTAGGGATGGGTCGTAGACCTTGATGGTCAGAGGTTGTAGGTTGGAAATTGGAGATTGGAGGTTGGAGGTTGGAGGCAATGAATCTGAAATTTGATATTCGGCATTTTCAATTTTGGGCTTGTGCTCATCATCGTACCTGACAAACAATACCCCCTTGCGCCGCGCCTCGGTATAAAGCCGCTCCCTAAAACCGTAGGTGCGCATATCTTTGTACAGCACCACCACTTGCGCCTCTGGCTCGAGTTCTTTGAGCTTGAGCGCATTCTTGAGCGCCGTCGTGCAGCACGTGCGAGCGCAATATTTCTCTGCCGGGCCGATGCATTGGATCATTACAACAGAGGTCGGAAGGCGGAAGGCGGAAGGCGGAGAAAAGTCGGCGGTCGAAACTTGTATCTCGCCTTGCCTCTTTGCCCCAACACCCGCCAACAATGTTTCAAAGTCCAACTGGGTTATGATCCGCTGGTCTTGGCCCAGGCCATATTCTTTGCCCCGATACTCGCGCCCGCCGATGGCCACAATGGTCGCGCCGTGACTGATGGTAACAGTTCTGCCCTTGCTATCCTTGAGCCTGCTTTCAAAGTTGCCCTGAAAGCCGCCGGTTTCAATCACTTGTGTTTCAAGGTGAAGGTTGACGAGCGGATGCGATTCGATTTTGGCAATCAACTCGCGCAGATATGTTTGTGGGTCAGTTGACATTCCACGTTTAACGTTCAACGTTCCATCGGTGTCGTTCAAGAAATGCAAGTGCCGCAAATTGCCGCCCAACTGCGCCGTGCGCTCGACCAGGTGCACCGGAAAGCCCTGATCGGCCAGGGTCAATGCCGCCACCATGCCAGACGCGCCGCCGCCAATGACCAGAGCCGATTTTTGCACCGGCACCTGGCTGGTGCGCAGCGGCTGCAAGCGGGCAGCGCGCGCCACGGCCATGCGCACCAGGTCTTTGGCCTTGAGGGTTGCGCCCGGCCGGTCGTTGGCGTGAACCCACGAGCATTGGTTGCGAATGTTGGCCATCTCGAACAGGTAGGGGTTCAACCCAGCCTGGCGGATGGCGTCTTGGAAGAGCGGCTCGTGCGTGATGGGCGTACACGACGCCACCACCACGCGGTTGAGGTTCTGCTCCTTGACCGTCTCGATGATGTGCTTGATGGTATCTTGCGAGCAGGTATACAGATTGTTTTCAGCGTGGATAACGCCTTGCAAAGCGCCCGCATACCCTGACACCTCTGGCACATCCAGATAGCCGCCAATGTTGCTGCCACAGTGGCACACAAACACGCCAATGCGCAAGTCCTCCTGGGCCACATCGCGCTCTGGCGGGTAGGTGATTTCGCGCGCCAGTAGCCCGCGCGATGACGCCAGCAGTGCTTCTGCCGCCGCCGCCGCGCCGCTGGCTTCCACTACCGATTCGGGGATGTCTTTGGGTTCACGGAACGGCCCCGCCACGTAAATGCCTGCCCGGCTGGATTGCAGCGGATCAAACAGCGTGGTGTGGCAAAAGCCGTAATCGTCCAGCTCTAGCCCCAGGTTGCGCCCAAGCTGCTTGACGCTATCGGAAATCTCCATGCCGACCGAAAGCACCACCAGATCAAACTCTTGTTCAAGGATTGGAGGTTGGAGGTTGGAGGTTGGTCGCTCATCGTCAATATATTTCAAAATCAGGTTGGCGCTGGCCGGATCTTGCTTCAGGGCCGAGATGCGGGTGCGGTGATACTTGACCCCATATTTCTTTTCGGCGCGGCGATAGTATTCTTCATAGCCCTTGCTGAACGAGCGCATGTCCATAAAGAACACGTGGCACTCTACAGCCAGCCCGTCGGCGCGGGCGTGTTCGATGGCCATAATGGCTTCTTTGGCGGCGTACATGCAGCACACCGACGAGCAGTAATCGTGGTTCTGGTCGCGGCTGCCCACGCACTGCAAAAAGGCGATTTTCTTGGGAGCCTGCTCATCAGAGGGGCGCTTGATGTGGCCGAGGGTGGGGCCAGAAGCCGAAAGCAAGCGCTCAAACTGGAGCGCCGTCACCACGTTGGGATAGCGCCCCAGGCCGTATTCTTGCGAGAGCTTGGCGTCATAGATTTCATAGCCCGGGGCCAGAATCACCGCGCCCACCCGCACCTGTTCAAAGCGTTCGACCATGTCGTGATCAATCGCGCCAACGCCGCACTTGTACCAACAGCTCAGGCACTCGGAGCAAATACCGCAGGCCAGGCAGCGGGCGGCTTCGGCTTGGGCTTCTTCATCCGTGTAACCCAGGCTGACCTCGTCAAACGAGCGCGCGCGCGCTTGGGCCTCTAGCGCCTGCATCTTGACCCGCGGCGTAATATGGACTTCGCCCCGCACCATGCGCTCGTTAACCTCGTCTTTGGTCAGCTTGACTACCGGCAATTCAGGCTTGGGCTTGGGTTCCAGTTCTTCACCCCGCAGATATTTGTGGATGCTGTCTGCCACCTTGTGCCCCGCAGCCACCGCTTCCACCACAAACGCCGTGCCGCTGGTGGCATCGCCGGCTGCAAACACGCCGGGCCGGGTGGCGGCAAAGGTGTTTGGATTGACGGCCACTGTTGCGCCGCGCGTCGTGCCCACGCCGGTGCTTTCGGGCAAAAACGCCAAACCGGCGCGCTGGCCGATGGCAAAAATCACCACCTCGCACGGCAAGATGTGCTCACTGCCGTTTTCTGTTTGCAAATTCAGGCGGCCTTCGCTGTCAAACTCCATAAAGGTCACATTGACCGCTTCTACGCCGCTCACGTGCCCGTTGCCGTCTAGAATGCGCTTGAACGAGCGGCTATTGTAAATAGTGATGCCTTCTTCTTCAGCCTCTTGGATTTCGTACGCATGGGCGGGCATCTTTTCGCGGCTTTCCAGGCAGGCCATGTCTACCCTGGCTGCGCCCAAACGCACCGCCGTGCGGGCGCAGTCCATGGCCACATTGCCGCCGCCCAATACCAAGACGTGACGATTTTGAATTTTCGATTTTGGATTTTCAACCTCAGGGTGAGTATCTGTCAATCGAACATCGCGCAAAAAGTTGGTGTTGATGAGGACCTCGGGCAGCTCTGTGCCGGGGATGGGCAGCTTGCGGCCCTCGTGCGCGCCGACAGCGATGAGGACTGAATTGAAACCTTGATTGAACAAATCGTCGAGATTAGTCACCGGGCTGTTCAGCCGCAGCTCCACGCCCAGGTCAACAATCTCTTGCACCTCGCGGTCAACAATCCACGTGGGCAAGCGATATTCTGGCACACCCACGCGCAACATGCCGCCAGCCACCGGCAGCGCCTCGAACACTGACACAGAATAGCCCAGCTTGCACAAATCTTTGGCCGTCGTCAAGCCGCATGGCCCCGCGCCAATAACAGCCACACGCTCCTCGTATTTGCGCTCGGATGGGACGGGCGGCTGGTATGGCTTGGCATAGACCTTGTCGGTGACAAAACGTTTGAGGGCATGAATGTTGAGCGGCTCGTCTACCAGGTTGCGGTTGCAGGCATCCTCGCAGCGATGGTTGCAGATGCGCCCGCAGATGCCGGGGAAGGGATTGTCTTCTTTGATGACGCGCATCGCATCGTCATAACGGCCTTCGCGGATAAGGGCGATATAGCCCTGGGCGCGCTGGCCGGTGGGGCAGGCATCACGGCAAGGAGCAATGCCGCGCTTTTCAATGGCATAGGCATTGGGCACGGCCTGCGGATAGAGCTTGTGCGCGGCGCGCTGGACGATCAACCCTTCATCAAAACGACCGGGGATGATGACAGGGCACACGTCGGCGCACTCGCCGCAGCCAGTACACTTGGTCACGTCAATGTAGCGCGGCTTGTGACGCACAGTCACACTAAAATCGCCGGCCTGGCCCTCGATCTTGACGACCTCGGTGTCGGTCATCAACTCGATGTTGCGATGGCGGCCCGTGTCTACCAGCTTGGGGCTGATGGTGCACATGGCACAGTCGTTGGTGGGAAAGGTTTTATCTAGCTGGGCCATGTGCCCGCCAATGGCCGATTTGGTTTCGACCAGGTAAACCTTAAAGTCCGACTCGGCCAAATCCAGGCTGGCCTGGATGCCGGCAATACCGCCGCCCACAACCATTACCGCGCCGACGAGTTTTTCCTTGCCATTATCACTCATACTCACCCCTCATCAAAACATTGGCCGCTTTGTGCAACGAACAGCCACTGACAACCGACCAACAACGAGTGGACAACAAATTCAAACGGCAATCAGTGGTTTATGGTCATGGACATTATAACCTGCTACTTGCGCCATCGTCTATGACCCGTCTGGACAATGCCACACACCACCCCTAGTCCGAATGGGCTAATTGCGACATAAAACACAAGAGCGAAACTGGCGATGGTCACTCTTGGGGTCTCTTGTTCAGCCACTCGTCCAGCCGCGTTTGGGCAATGCGATACGCCGAACCATCCCCTCATCTTTTTGCTCATTGGCTTGGGTCATTGCGTTTTGCATAAATCCATCATTTGCGCCATACCCACCTCCTCGTATAATATACACTATTGATGCTTGTATGGCAAAAGGGACACTCTAGCTCAAAATCATAGGCAAAAATTTTGCCAGTGTTCCTTTACATGCCCGAAGGGCAGTAATTGGAGGTGTTGGGTCAAATGAAGGCAATGATATTAAACAAGCTGTGCAAGCTGCAAGAAAACGCCACACCGTTAGAGTTGGTTGATTTGCCCAAGCCTGCGCCGGGCGGGCGTGAAATTTTGGTGAGAATTTCGGCCTGCGGGGTGTGCCACACCGAGCTGGATGAAATCGAAGGGCGAACGCCGCCGCCGCAACTTCCAATCGTGTTGGGCCACCAGGCGGTTGGGCGAGTAGAAGCTGCCGGCAGCCAGGCAAATGCTTTCAAGCCTGGCGATAGAGTGGGCATTGCCTGGATTTACTCGGCCTGTGGCCAATGCGCATTTTGCCTGGCGGGCAACGAAAACTTGTGCCCAGACTTCAAGGCCACCGGTCGAGACGCCCACGGTGGATATGCTCAATATATGACCATCCACCAGGACTATGCTTATGCCATTCCCAGCGCCTTGACCGATTCCGAAGCCGCCCCGCTGTTGTGCGCCGGCGCAATCGGCTACCGCTCGCTCCGGCTGACCGGCCTGCAAGATGGGCAAAGCCTGGGGCTGACGGGCTTTGGCGCATCGGCTCACCTGGTGCTGAAAATGGCCCGCCACAAATATCCCCACTCGCCCATTTTCGTATTTGCCAGGAGCGAAAAGGAACAAGCCTTTGCCACAGAACTGGGAGCGGCCTGGGCCGGCGATACAACAGACGCGCCGCCGGAAAAGCTGCACAGCATCATTGACACCACGCCGGTATGGAAGCCGGTTGTTGAGGCGATGAAAAACCTGGCGCCAGGAGGAAGGTTGGTCGTCAACGCCATCCGCAAAGAGGACCTGGATAAAGAGTGTCTTTTGCAGCTAGATTACCCGATGCACCTCTGGCTGGAAAAAGAAATCAAGAGCGTGGCCAACGTTAGCCGGAAAGACGTGAGCGAATTTCTGGCCTTGGCGGCCCAAATTCCCATCCGGCCTGAATTTCAGGAATATACCCTGGAAGAGGCCAACACAGCCTTGATGGAATTAAAAGAGCGCAAGATTCGGGGGGCCAAAGTTCTGAAAATTGATTCGATTCTATCTGAAACAACATAGCCAACGTATCCCCATACGTTGGCGGACTGACATAGGGATGCCAGTCCTGCTATTTCCGACAATGTCTATTAAACAAAAAGCGCCCTCTTTTAAGAGCGCCGTGGTGCCCCCAGCCAGATTCGAACTGGCGTTTTAGCCTTGAAAGGGCTGCGTCCTGGTCCCCTAGACGATGGGGGCGCGGGCGTTATTGTACCACAAACATCCAATCGGTCAAGCGCAAAAGCACTGGCGAAATGACCTGATTCGTGATAAACTTGTATACTAACATTAGCTAGTGCCTGTCTCAAAACCTGCGTAGCTACCGTATCCCCATACGGTAGCGGCAGGTACACTTGCACCTGCGCTGGCGCTTGGCGCAAGTGCAGGTGTAGGGATACCTGCCTACGGGTTTTGAGACGCAAACTAGCTAGAGTGGTATAGCAAACTGTAGGGATGGGTTTGATGCGGTGTTTGGTCATTTCTGATATTCACGCGAATTTGGCCGCTTTCGAGGCTGTGCTGCAAGACGCCGGCGATTTTGACATGATCTGGTGTCTGGGTGATATGGTGGGCTATGGGCCTGATCCCAACGAATGTGTGGCCCGCCTGCGCAAAACCAGGCACATTTGCCTGGCGGGCAATCACGATTGGGCTGTGCTGGGCAAGCTGGACTTGCGCGGCTTTAACGCCGATGCGCGCAAGGCCAACGAATGGACGCAGCGGGTCATTAACGCGGCGGCGCGCAGTTATTTACAAGGCTTGCCCCCCCAGCGGGTAGAACAAGAAAATTATACGCTGGCGCACGGCAGCCCGCGCCAGCCCATTTGGGAATACATCTTGGATTCGCTGGCGGCAGAGCTAAATTTTTTGGCCTTTAGCACAACCGTCTGCTTTGTGGGCCATACCCATATCCCCCTATTGTTTCACGCGCCCACTCAACTAGATAACAATCACCTGTGCGAAACCTACCTGCCGCACTATGGCGAACCGGTCAATCTGGCAGAGGGACGCTGGATCATTAACCCGGGCAGCGTGGGCCAGCCGCGCGATGGCAACCCCAATTCCGCCTATGGCATTTTGGACTTGGAGGCCAACACCTTTGAACACCGCCGAGTCAAATACGACGTTGCCGCCACCCAAGAGCGCATGCGCAAGGAGCAATTGCCCGCCCGGCTCATAGAGCGATTGGCCGTGGGACATTGACCTTACCCTGCCCCCACCCCAACCCTCCCCCGCTGGCGGGGGAGGGCAGGGTGAGGGCAGGTGAGGTAGGAGATCACGATGAAAAAACAATTTATCACTATCGCAAGCCTGATTTTGTTGGTCAGCCTGGCAATGTTGCTGGTGGGGTGTCAATCTCCAGGGAGCGAGACGTCAGGCGTCACCTCGAACCCCATTAGCGGTGTCCGCTCTGATGAAAGCATCCAACCCAAGTCATCTGATGCCAGCTCGGCCCAACCCAGCCGAGGCATTCAATTGAGCGGCGAACAATATGCCCGCCAACAGGCCACCGCCGGCCAGGCCGATGTGGACCCGCAGACCAGCCTGAACCGCATGGTCATTTACAACGCCAGCCTCAATTTGATTGTCAAAGATACAAGCACGGCCATCGAGGACACGCGCAAGGTCATTCAAGACGCCGGCGGGTACATTGCCGCCTCTAATTCGTACCGCCAGGATGATCAACTGCGCGCTTCCATCACGGCGCGCGTGCCTTCGGACAAGCTGACCGAAACGATGGAGCAGCTCAAAAAGCTGGCCCTCAGCGTAGACAGCGAAAACTTGAAAGGCGAAGACGTGACCGACCAATACACAGACCTGGAATCTCGTCTGCGCAACCTGGAGGCCGCCGAAACGCAATATCTGGAAATTCTCAAGCGCGCCGACAAGATTGAAGACGTGCTGGCTGTGCAGCGGCAACTGGATGACATTCGGGGGCAGATTGAGCAGAGCAAGGGACGCATGGAGTATCTTTCTAAAAGCGCCGCCATGGCCTCTGTTCAAATCTCGCTCACGCCCGATGCGCTGGCCCAGCCCATCTCTATCGGCGGCTGGCGGCCGCAGGGCACTGCCAGAGAGGCCTTTACGGCCCTGGTGTGGGCGCTGAGGACCGTAGGCAATCTCCTCATCTGGCTCGTCATTTGCGTTTTGCCCGTCGGGTTGATTTTGGGCGTGCCGTTCTACTTTGCTGCCCGCTGGGGCCTCAGGCGCGTTAGAAAACCCAGGCCCACAGCCGCAACGCCGGTTGAAAGTAAAAAGTAGCAAGCTGGATGTCTGCTAGCGACCTGCCCACTGTTCAAGTGAATTAACGGTTCTTTTCGCCACGCGCGAGAGGAACCGTTTTTTGCCTGTGTTGATTTAACCACCGAGGGCTACTCTAAATATACAAGGCGCGGAGAACACGGAGAAAATGCCAAAAACCTCTGTGCCCTCCGTGTCTCTGGTAAATAACCCTGGTCGCGGCAAAAGAGATGCCGCGTTATGGAGCTAAAAGTGACAGACGAACTAGCCGTGGTGATCTTGGCAGCCGGCCAAGGCACCAGAATGAAATCGGCCCTGCCCAAGGTGTTGCATCCATTAGGCGGCAAGCCGATGTTGATGTACAGCCTCGACTTGGCAGCCCAGCTTGGCGCAGCTTTGCCTGTGCTGGTGGTGGGCCACGAAGCCGAGGCAGTGAGACAGACCGCCCAAGACCGGGCGCGCTGCGTGGAGCAATCACCGCAGTTGGGCACAGGGCACGCCGTTTTGCAAGCTGCGCCGCTGCTACAAGGCCACTGCCAACAAGTGATTGTCTTTCACGCCGATATGCCGCTGTTCCGCCTAGAGACATTGCGCGGGCTGATCGAACATCACCGCCAGCGCCAGGCCACGCTCACCGTGCTGACGGTAGAGGCCAACGACCCGCGCGGCTTTGGGCGCATCGTGCGCGACGAAAGTGGGCGCATCATAGGCATTGTGGAAGAGCAGGATGCCACACCGGCCCAGCGCGCCATCCGCGAGCTAAACACTGCCATGTATGTCTTTGACGCCGGCTGGCTGTGGGCGCGCCTGCCTAGCCTGCCGCTCAGCCGCAAGGGCGAATACTATCTAACCGATCTGGTTATGATGGCCGCCCGCGAGGGCTGCATTATTGAATCGGTCTTGTGCGCCGATGCCAACGAAGCGCTGGGCATCAACACGCGCGTCCACCTGGCCGAGGCCGAGGCCATCTTGCGCCAGCGCATCAACACAGAGCTAATGCTGGCCGGCGTCACCTTGCTCGACCCCGCCACCACTTTTATTGAAGCTGATGTTAAAGTTGAAGCAGACACCATCATCTACCCCAATACGCATCTGCAAGACAAGACCACCATAGGCCGCCAGTGCAGGATTGGCCCCAACACCATTATCCGCCACAGCACCATTGGCGCTCGCTGCAAAATAGAGTCCTCGGTTGTAGAAGAGGCCACGCTGGAAGATGAGGTGGACGCGGGGCCGTTCGCCCACATACGCCAGGGGGCCTACCTGTGCCAGGGTGTTCACATGGGCAACTTTGGCGAGGTGAAAAACAGCCGCCTGGGGCCAGGCACAAAAATGGGACACTTTAGCTACATCGGCGATGCCCTAGTGGGGGCCGATGTAAACATTGGCTGCGGGGCCATCACCTGCAATTTTGACGGCAAAACCAAGCACAAAACCATCATTGGCGATGGCGCGTTCATCGGGTCAGATACTATGCTGCGCGCCCCCGTTACCATTGGCAAAGGCGCTGTCACGGGCGCGGGCAGCGTGGTGACGCGCGACGTTCCAGATGGCGCAACAGTGTTCGGCGTGCCCGCGCGCGTCAAGCCCGACAGTCAAGTTTGACAACCATACATAAACTCTGTGAGCCATACCGGGATTTTGACGTTATAATGGGAAATAGCATGAATGTGAGTTTTGTCGGCGAGCTAGTCATCTTGGCTGCATTGCTTTTGTTCAATGCGTTCTTTGCTTCGGCCGAAGTTGCCATTGCCCAGATGCGCAAAGCGCGGCTCAAGCAACTGATAGAAGCCGGACACGGCACGGCGCGCGTGCTGGAGCGGCTGGTCGAAAACTCGACCCGCACGCTGACCACGCTGCAACTGGGCACAAGTCTGGCCCAATTGCTGGCCGCAACGACGGCGGTAGCCGTTTTCTTGCCCGGATTGACGGCGGCCTTGCAGCGCATGGGGCTGAGTGCTGCGTATAGCGGCTGGATTGCTTTAGCCCTGATTACGCTGGGATTGGTGTCCATTATCCTCATCTTTGGCCGCATGCTGCCCCAAACACTAGGGCTGCACCACTCCGAGCCGGTTGCGCTGGCGCTGGCCCGGCCGCTCGATGGAATAGCTATCTTGTTCAGCCCATTTGTGTGGCTGCTGGTCAATGTCTTTAACCTCATCGCGCGGCCGCTGGGCGGAGACGAACGGAATACCCTCACGCTGATCACCGAAGAAGAAATCAAGACCATTGTAGATGCCGGCGAAGAAGGCGGGGTGCTGGAAGAAGACGAAAAGGAAATGATCTATTCCATCTTCGAGTTTGGCGACACGCTGGCGCGCGAGGTCATGGTGCCGCGCATTGACATTGTGGCGGTTGAGGCCGCTACCCCCATCCCCGAAGCGCTCAATGTCGTCATCCAGGCCGGCCACTCGCGCGTGCCGGTTTACCAGGACACCACTGACAACATCATTGGCCTGTTGTACGCCAAAGACCTGCTGGCTTACTTGCGCGACGGGCGCACCGACGTTGCCCTGCAGAACATTGTCCGGCCGGCCTACTTTGTTCCAGAGGCCAAAAAGGTGGACGAGCTGCTCGAAGAGCTTCAAAAACAGCGCACGCATATGGCGGTGGTGGTTGACGAGTATGGCGGTGTAGCCGGACTGGTGACGGTGGAAGACATACTGGAAGAAATTGTGGGTGAAATTCAAGATGAATACGACGCCATAGAAGAACCGCTGCTTGAACAAATCGGCCCCGATGACTATATGATGAACGCCCGTGTCAGCCTGGATGATGTCAGCCATCTTTTCAATATCACCCTTCCTATCGAATCGGGTGATACACTGGGCGGGTTCATTTACAGCCAGTTGGGCAAAGTGCCGGCGGCGGGTGAAAAGTTGCGCTTTGGCGACCTGTACATGGAAGTTGAAAGCGTGTCGGGTCGAAGGATTGACAAAGTGCGGGTACGGCGTGAAGCGCAGCCTTTATCTTCAGACCCCTCAATCTAGGCGGGTCGCTGCGCGACCAAGATGGCAAGGTTAAAACTTGACTCATTTGTACAGATTTCGTAACTACTCAGCATCCTGAGCGGAGCGCCGCGCTCCTTCGACTGCGTTTCACTTCGCTCAGGATGCGCGGCGCGTAGTCGAAGAGTGCTGGCTGAGTAGTTACCAGATTTCGCGCTATATAGATGTCTAGGCAGGTCGGCGTAGCCGACCCTCATTTGTACAAATTTCGGGTCATATAGATGTCTAGGGAGAGCCAACATTATGAGGGTTGACCAACTGAGCAAGCACGATCAAGAGCTAATCACCCTGGCCCGGGCAGCCCGCGAACGGGCCTATGCGCCTTATTCCAAGTACAAAGTAGGCGCGGCGCTGCGCACCCGGGGCGGGCAAGTATTTACAGGCTGCAATGTAGAAAATGCCCTCTACCCTTTGTGCACCTGCGCCGAACGCACGGCCGTGGTCAAGGCCGTCTCTGAAGGGCAAAGCGAGATTGAAGCCGTGGCGGTTGTGACGGGAAATGGCGGCAGCCCGTGCGGCTCGTGCCGCCAGGTCATTTATGAATTCAGCCCCACCGCGCGCGTGTTGATGGGCGATCTGGAGGGCAACGTCCGTCAGATGCTCATCACCGAATTGCTGCCCGATGCTTTTGGGCCGCAGGACTTGCCAATTGAATAAACCTTGAATAAAATAAAGGTGAAGGAGGACTAGACCATGATGCAAATACGTTGTCAATATTGCGCCTGGTTGTCTACGCTCGGCCTAGAGGCCATCGCCCTGGCGGTGGCAGAAGCCCAGGCCAGGCAAGAAACGAGCCACACCATCAGTTGCCAGCAGTGTGGCAACCCCATCAATCTGGATGTGGCAGAATTGCAGCAACTACTACCAACCGATTATGTTTTGCCCCAAGTAAAACCAAGCCCGCTGCCCATCAAGGCGGCGGACGTGCCCCCGCCCCCTTCCAAGGCTTCACCCAAATGGAATATTGCCGTCGTGCCCCAATGGGACCCCAATCAAAAGCGCCAGGTGACCCAGTGGGCCTTCCGGCTGTCAGTGATGGCAGTGGTAGTGGCCTGGATTGTCACACTGGTCTGGTTGTTCCGGCAACCCATCGTCAACGCCCCTACCCAACCTCTGCCCGCCGGCATAGACCTGGCCGTGGCTTTGGCCCCGGTGTTGGCGGCGGCGGCCGGCATCGAGCGATTTTTGGAAACCATCTTTGGCATCACCGAGCACAATTGGCGGACACTGGTGGCTTATCTGGGGCACGGCCTGCGCTGGCTGCGCAGCGCCGAGACCGAGGTGCAACAAGCGCGCAAGTGGCTGGCCGATGTATCGAGCGAAGCCAGCGACATCCTCAAGCAAATTCCATACACGCCAGAGCAACTCCAGACCATGATTCCCGATCAACTTGACCAGGGCAAGACGCTGGAAGAGTGGCGAGCAGAGGTGGTGGCCAACGCCCAAAGACAAATGGACATGGCCAACAATCTGATTGCCTTGGCCGAAAAGCGCCTGAGCGATGCCGAATGCGAACTGGCCTCGGCGGTTTCTTCGCCCAGCTACAAGAACGTCAAGCGCGCTGCCAGCATTGTGTTGGGGCTGTGGCTGGGCCTGATCGTTGCCACAGCCAGCCAATTGCAAATGTTCGCCATGTTGGGCATTGATGTTGCGCCGGCGAGAGTTGACGTGCTGGTCACCGGCCTGGTTATTGGCAGCGGGTCGTACCCGGTGCATTCGCTGGTTGGATTGCTGCAACAGGCCAAAGACACGCTAGAAAGCACCCAAAAGTTCCTCAAAGACAAAGGCGAGCAAGCCCGCAGCACTTTTGGCGGCTAAGTGATCGAGAAACCAGGTTTTTAGGGAAAAACCTGGTTTCTTTTCTTGCTATGACCAGCGACCGCTTATATAGAACTGAAGCCATCATCTTGCGCCGGGCTGATATGGGCGAGGCCGACCGCTTGCTTACTATCTTTACGCCTGGGCGGGGCAAGCTGCGCGTGGTGGCCAAGGGCGCGCGCAAACCCACCAGCCGCAAAAGCGGCCACCTGGAGCTTTTTGCGCGCGTCCAACTGCTGATTGCCAAAGGGCGCAATCTGGATATCGTCAGCCAGGCCGAGACGGTGGAAGCTTACCGGGCGCTGCGCGAGGACCTGATGCGCTCGGCGCTGGCCCACTATTGCGCGGAATTGTTCGACCGTTTTACGGCCGACGAGCAAGAGCAGGGCGAGTTGTACGACTTGCTGGCAATCACCCTGGCCCGGCTGTGCAGCGCGCCCGAACCGACGCTGGCGGTGCGTCATTATGAATTCCATCTATTGACGCTGGTGGGCTACCAGCCGCGCCTGTTTGGCTGCGCGCGCTGCAACAAAAAGTTGGAACAGGTGGTCAGTGAAGCGCCGCCCTATGCGTTTGATGTCGAGCTGGGCGGCGCGCTTTGCCCCAAGTGCGTGGCCGAGCGCCCCCAGGCCATTTCCCTCAGCCTGGCCGCCTTAAAAGTGCTGCGGCATGCCGCGCGCACCGAGTATGCCACCTTTGCCGCGCTGAACCTGCGCCCCTTGCTCCAGCGCGAGGTCGAGCAGGTGATGCAGCGTTACATCACTTACATCTTGGAGCGCAATCTAAAATCAACAGAGTTTTTGCGGACGCTGCGGCTAGAGAGCGCAAGCCAAACCTAACCCAGCCACTCTGATTGACTAATAGATTTAATCTTTACCACAGAGACACAAAGAACACGGAGCATCAAGCTTTCTCCGTGCCCTCTGTGCCTCCGTGGTGAATTTTGTCAGCCAACCAACCCTGCCACCACAGACCGGTACATTCCGGCAAAAGCACATCATCATCATTACCAACCACTCGCTGGCACATATCAGCGCCAAAAAAGAATCCCACCAACTCTTCCGCCTCTGCCTTGCTCTCGAACTTGTAATCGGTCCGTATCCAGCGCGATTGGAAGCCCCCACTCTCCAACATCTTGAAATAACCTTCCAGGTTGTCCAGGCGATGCGGCTCGGTGTTGCCTGTGCCCAAGGTCTCTAAAATAATGAGCTTGCCCCCTGGCCGCAACACCCGTTTCATCTCTGCCAAAGCCTTGCCTACCTCATCTCGCCAATGGTCGTCACCCCACACCACCAGGTAGCAAATGCTCCAGCCAGATATAACCACATCAGCCATCGCATCACCCAGCGGCAAGCTGCGGTGGTCGGCCACAACCACCTGCCAACTTGCACGGGTTTTGGTCAGCTTGGCTGCTGCCACGCCCAGCATGTGCGCCGAGAGGTCAAAAGCACATATAGTCTTCACCAGTGGGGCCAGCATACACGTCAGGCGGCCCGTGCCCGCCCCTAGCTCCACCACTTTTCGCCCGGCCAGCGGAGCAAGCTGTTCGAGCGCCCGCAAGATATTGCCCTCGTAATCCTCGCGCGCTACCAGGCGCTCGTATTGGTCGGCGTGCTGATTGTAAATTTGTTTGTGGTCTGTCATCCTTTTAGTTTATTACAGCTGTTGGCAAACAGCAAGCGCTCGTGTGGCATTCTATGCGTCCTGTGGTAAAATTGCTCGCGTTTAGTCAAAAGCATCAAAAGCATAATTCGAGGTGCAGGTATGGCGCTATCGTTTCAACAAGTATTGCTGCGTTTTCAATCCTTCTGGGCCGAGCATGGCTGCGTGCTGTGGCAGCCCTACAGCGAAAAGGTGGGTGCAGGCACGGGTAATCCGGCTACCACCCTGCGCGTGCTGGGGCCAGAGCCGTGGAATGTGTGCTACATCGAGCCGAGCTACCGGCCCGACGATGGCCGCTATGCCGAAAACCCCAACCGCATGCAAATGCACACCCAGCTTCAGGTCATCCTCAAGCCCGACCCCGGCAACCCGCAAGAGCTATACCTGCAAAGCCTGGAAGCGGTGGGCATAGACCGCCGCCAACACGACATTCGCTTTGTGGAAGACAACTGGGAATCGCCCGCGCTGGGCGCGTGGGGCCTGGGCTGGGAGGTTTGGTGTGACGGGCTGGAAATCACCCAATTCACCTACTTTCAACAATCCGGCGGGCAAACGCTTGACCCCGTGGCGGTAGAACTGACCTATGGCCTGGAACGCATTGTAATGTTCTTGCAAGACAAGCGCAGCGTGTGGGAGATTGATTGGGGCGGCGGGCGCACCTATGGCGACGTTCTCAAGACGCCCGAAGTCGAGCACTGCGTCTACGATTTTGAAGCGGCCAGCGTCGAGCGGATGGTGGAGGCCTACAAGCTGTTTGAGGCCGAAGCGCGCGCCTGCCTGGCACACGAGCCGCCGCTGGTCATTCCCGCTCACGATTATGTGCTGCGGTGCAGCCACACCTTTAACGTGCTCGACTCGCGCGGCGCAATCGGTGTGACCGAGCGAGCCGGCTATTTTGCCAAGATGCGCGATCTTTCGCGCCAGGTGGCAGCCGCCTACGTGGAACAACGGCAACGAGAAGAATATCCATTTTTGAAGGACGAAGGCGAAGGAACAAAGAAAGAAATTCACCCCTCAGCCCTCATCCTTCCTCCTTCCTCTTCACTTCCTCAGCCTTCATCCCTGCTGTTAGAAATCGGCGTTGAGGAGCTGCCCGCCCACGACCTGGCCGACGCCCTCGACCAACTGCGCCAACTGATCCCCAACATGCTTGACGAAGCCCGGCTAGATCACGGCGAAATTACGCTCTATGGCACACCGCGCCGCCTGGCGATATTTGTGCGCGATTTGGCTCCGCGCCAGCGCGCGCTGGAACAAGAGGTCAAAGGCCCGCCCGCCAAGGCCGCCTTTGATGCCGCCGGCAAACCTACCAAGGCCGCCCAAGGCTTTGCGCGCGGACAAAAGGTGCCGGTGGAAAGTCTACAAGTTCGCAAGATGGATGGCGGCGAGTACGTGGTGGCAACCCGGCGAGAAGAGGGCAAGCCCGCGTCAGAAATCCTGGCTGCACTCTTACCCCAACTCATTGCTGCAATCAAGTTTGAAAAGAGCATGCGCTGGAACTCTACCAATCTATACTTTAGCCGCCCCATTCGCTGGCTGGTGGCGCTGTTAGGCGATGTCGTTATTCCATTCCAATACGCTGGCGTGAGCAGCGAGCAAACCACGCGTGGGCCGCGTGCCCAAGGTTCGCTTGACCTGCGCGTGCCCAACGCAGACGCCTATGCCGACCTGCTCAAATCGCACGGCGTCATTCTGGACGCAGACGAGCGCCGCGCCGAGATCAAAAAGCAAATAGATGCGCTGGCGACCTCGGTAGGTGGAGTGGTGCCCGATGACCCCGGCCTGCTGGATGAAGTGAGCAATCTGGTCGAGCAGCCCACCGCCCTGCTGGGCAATTTTGAGCCGGAATTTTTGTCTGTGCCGCGCGATGTGCTAATCACCGTCATGCGCAAACATCAACGCTACTTTCCAATCGTCCGACCTGCGACATCCAACCTCCTACCCCACTTTATCGCCGTTCGGAACGGACCGCCAGACAATCTGGAAATTGTGCAACACGGCAACGAGGGCGTGCTGCGCGCGCGCTTTGCCGATGCGGCCTACTTTGTCAAGCGCGATTCGCTCAAAAAGCTAGAGGAATTTTTGCCGCGCCTGGGCACATTGATGTTCCAGGTCAAGCTCGGCTCAATGCTAGACAAGGTTCATCGCATTGAAAAGCTCACGCCACAAATTGCAACGATGCTCAATATGGACCAGGCACAGGTAACTGTTGCCAGCCGCGCCGCGCACCTGTGCAAGGCCGACCTGGCCACGCAGATGGTGGTAGACATCACCAGCCTGCAAGGCGTGATGGGCCGCGAATACGCATTGCGCCAGGGCGAATCGCCGCAAGTAGCCCAGGCCATTTTTGAGCACTATCTGCCGCGCTACGCGGGTGACCAGTTACCCGAAAGCGCGCCCGGCATCGCCGTGGGGCTGGCCGACAAGCTCGATAGTTTGGTGGGATTGTTTGCTGTCGGGTTGATTCCCAGCGGCTCGGCCGATCCATTTGCGCTGCGGCGGGCGGCCTTGGGCATCGTCCAAGTGCTGGTCGAGCGCAACCTTCCCGCCTCGCTGCGCGGCCTGCTGCAAGCGGCGGCCCAATTCCAGCCGGTGACGGTGAGCGACGAAACGTTGACGCAGGCGCACACCTTTATCCTGGAGCGATTGCGCGGACTGCTGGGCGATCAGGGTTGGCGTTACGATCTGGTAGACGCCGTGCTGTCTGCGCGCGGCGACACTCCCTACCTGGCGCGCCAGGCCGTAGAGCAATTGGCGGCGTGGACCTCTCGCGCCGATTGGAACGAGCTGCTCTCCAACTATGCGCGCTGTGTGCGCATTACGCGCGAACTGCCCGAGCAACTGCCCCTCAATATCAAGCACGACCCCGACCCCGGCACGCAGGCCCTGCATCAGGCTTATCAGGCCGCTGCCGGCCAGCTTACCCCGCAAAGCAGCGTGGATGAATTCTTTGCCGCCCTTGCGCCTATTGTGCCGGTCATCAGCCAATTCTTTGTTGACGTAATGGTGATGCACCAAGACGAAACGCTGCGCACCACGCGCCTGGCCTTGTTGCAGCGGATCGCCGCGCTGACGCAAGGCATTGTTGATTTAAGCAAGGTGGAGGGATTTTAGGTTTGACCTTAACGGTCTCAAAAGCTATAATAAGCGGTTGGTTAGACACTGCAATAAACGATCCTCCGTGGGTCGAGCAATTTGAAATTTTGAATATGAAATCTGAAATTTCCAAGCAAGGAGCAATTCAAATGACAAAGTGGGTTTATCTATTCAACGAGGTAGCTGAGGTTGAGCAGCTTACCGGCAGTTGGGATGGCGTCCGCAGCCTGTTGGGCGGCAAGGGCGCTGGCTTGTTTGACATGGCGCGCGCCGGCCTGCCCGTGCCGCCGGGTTTTACCATTACCACCCAAGCCTGCAACGCGTACTTTGACGCGGGCCAGCATCTCCCGGAAGGGTTGTGGGATGAGGCCGTTGACGCTATAAAAGCCACCGAGCAAGCCGCTGGCAAAACCTTTGGCGACTCGGCCAATCCGCTGCTGGTCAGCGTTCGCTCGGGTGCCAAGTTTTCTATGCCCGGCATGATGGACACGGTGCTGAATGTGGGCCTCAACGAACAAACGCTGGCGGGGCTGGCGGCGCTGTCTGGCAACGAGCGATTTGCTTATGATGCCTATCGCCGCCTCATCCAAATGTTTGGCCGCATCGTCAAGGGCATTTCGGGCGAAAAATTTGAGCACATCCTAGAAAAATACAAAGCCAAGACCAAAGGCGGCCGAGACACCGACCTGACCGTGGCGCTCTTGAAAAAAGTGGTGGCTGACTACAAGGCGCTGTATCAAAAAGAACTGGGGGAAGAATTTCCCCAAAATCCTTACGAACAACTGCGCCAGGCCGTAGAAGCCGTGTTCAAATCTTGGTTCGGCAAGCGCGCCATGGACTATCGCAACTATAACAAAATTCCGCACAACCTGGGCACCGCCGTCAACGTGGTGACGATGGTCTTTGGCAACATGGGCGACGACAGCGGCACCGGCGTGGCCTTTAGCCGCGATCCCGCCACCGGCGAAAGGGTGCTGTATGGCGAATATCTCTTTAACGCCCAGGGCGAAGACGTGGTGGCCGGCACCCGCACGCCCAAAAAGATCAGCGAACTGGCCGCCGACAATCCCCAGGTTTACCAGCAATTTGTGGATATTGTAGACCGGCTAGAACGCCACTATCGCGAAATGCAAGATATGGAATTTACCATCGAGCGCGGCACGCTGTACATGCTCCAAACCCGCACCGGCAAGCGCACCGTCAAGGCCGCCGTCAAGGTGGCAGTAGATATGGTCAAAGAAGGCATCATCACCCGCGAAGAAGCCTTGCAGCGCATCGAGGCCGCCCAAATCAATCAACTGCTGCTGCCGCGCTTTGACGACAAGGCCAAAAAGACCGGCGTGCTGCTGGCCAAGGGCCTGAATGCGTCTCCGGGCGCGGCCACCGGCATTGCCATTTTCGACGCCGACACCGCCGAGGAACTGGGCAAGGAGGGCAAGGCCGTCATCCTCGTCCGCGCCGAGACCAATCCAGACGATGTGCACGGTATGCTCGTGGCCAAGGGCATCCTCACCCAGCGCGGCGGCGCTACCTCGCACGCGGCGGTGGTGGCGCGCGGGCTGGGCAAGCCCTGCGTTTCAGGCTGCGAGGCCATTCGCGTGGACGGCGAAAAGAAACAGTTTGTCGTAGACGGTAAAGCCATCAAAGAAGGCGACTATATCTCGATTGACGGCACCACCGGCGAGGTGTTTGAAGGCAAGATTGCCACCATCATCCCCAACCTGGCCGAAGAAAAAGAACTGGCCGAGTTGCTGTCTTGGGCCGATGAAATCCGCGCCGGCGACGTCCGCCCGGCTTTTGGCTCTAGCCCCACCAAGGGCTTGCAGGTGTGGGCCAACGCCGATTACCCCCGCGATGCGCGCGTGGCCCGCGAGTTCGGCGCGCAGGGCATTGGCCTCTGCCGAACCGAGCACCAATTTTTTGAGCAAGAACGCCTGCCTGTAGTGCAACAAATGATTTTGAACGCTTCGGAAGCGCAGGCTCAGCTCAACCGGCTGGCCCGCGCCGAAGAAGAACTGTCCAAGCATCCCGACAGCAAAGAACAACCAAAACAAGTGGCCGCGCTCAAAAAGCTTGTCAAGGCTTCAGAGGCAGTCAAGGCCTACCAGGGCGCGCTCAAAAAGCTGCTGCCCTTCCAGCGCAAAGACTTTGAGGGCATCTTTGAGGTGATGGACGGGCTGCCGGTCATTATCCGCCTGATTGACCCGCCGCTGCACGAATTCTTGCCCAGCCACGAAAGCCTGATAGAAGAGGTTACCGAACTCAGGACCCGCATTGACATGGCCGGCAAGCTCAAGGGCTATCGCCCCAA
Organism: Thermoflexales bacterium; assembly: GCA_041740315.1. Classification (GTDB taxonomy): domain Bacteria; phylum Chloroflexota; class Anaerolineae; order Fen-1058; family Fen-1058; genus JBGSMF01. The sequence goes on along the minus strand of JBGSMF010000422.1, from coordinate 6,582 downwards.
CGCCAAGCGAGGCGAAAAATCCGTCAAGCAGATGCAGGCCGAGCTGGTAGAAAAAGAAAAGCTGCTGACCACCGTCAGCGCGATGCGGGAACAGAATCCCATGCTTGGGTTAAGAGGAATCCGCCTTGGAATCACTTACCCCGGCATCACCGAGATGCAAGTGCGCGCCATCTTTGAGGCCGCCTGCCTCCAGGCTAAAAAGGGCATTGTGGTCAAGCCAGAGGTCATGATCCCACTTACCGGCCACGTCAACGAACTCAAAGTTAGCCAAACCGCGCTGGAAAATGTGGCCAAGCAGGTAATGCAAGAACAAGGCATCGAGATCGAATTTAAATTCGGCACCATGATTGAAGTGCCACGCGGCGCGCTCACCGCCGGGCAACTGGCCGAGTATGCTCAATTTATGTCATTTGGCACGAACGATTTAACGCAGACAACTTTTGGTTACTCCAGGGACGACGCTGAAGGCAAGTTTTTGTTGAACTATGTCGAAAACAAGATTTTGCCCGAAAATCCATTCCAGGTGCTAGACCGCGAAGGCGTGGGCCAACTGATGAAGATATGTATTACAGAGGCTCGCAAGGTGCGTCCAGACATGGAATGTGGCCTGTGCGGCGAGCACGGCGGGGACCCAAGTTCGATAGAGTTTTGCAATTCGATTGGGTTGAATTATGTCTCGTGCAGCCCGTACCGCGTGCCCGTTGCGCGCCTGGCTGCGGCGCAGGCCGCCCTGGGCAAGGTTACGCGCGACAAGTAAATTCCTATCCGCGTAAAGAATTACGATTGTGTGGTTTGTAGACCTTCCAGGTTTTTAAAACCTGGAAGGTCTTTTTGTTCACACGCCTCGCGCAGTCACATTCGTCCACACCGCATACATATCGGCTCGCCGCTTGGCGTGTCTGAGATATGGATCCAACAATTCACATAGCCGGTATAACGATACCTTGCGGTGGATCCCAAGATGCCAACAATCATCATGGTACACACCGCCATACGAAGTGGGGGCGCCTTTGGGCTTTTCCAGATAGACCGGCGGACAGGAAATGCCCAACCAATCATTGAGTGTAGCATGTGCTTGCCGCAGAGTTATCTCATTATATGAGCGTAGCCTGAACTCTGCACAACCACTGGTCTTCACACTAAAACAACCTTCAGCATCAATGTAACCAGCCAGGAATGCGATAAACGGTTGGGTATCGCCATTCTGAAGGAAACGCAGAATCCACTCTGGAATGCCATCCTGTTTGGGCAACAAAAAGTCAAAACTTGGGTTCAATCGACACTCGACGCTACGACAGTCTCTTTGGTTAGGCGGCGATATATTCACATGCCCATAATGACTAAACAACTCGCAAAACAGGTTAATCTGTTCAGCGCGCGTTGTACTGGTGCTGATTACAATTGTAGCGCAACCCGGTCCGTCGCTGTTCATTCTGACGTTCAAATCGCCCAAGCGAAAACCTTGCAGGTAAGCCTTTTCCAGCGGATCACTGGAAAAATCACAACGAGGGTAGATCACATTGGCAGCAGATTTATCCCGCAGCACTATTCCACGCGCCTTCAATCGGCTGCGGATAGTTTCCTCATCCACATTGAACTGCTGTGCAATCTTTCTCAGGCTGAATTGCAAGGTGGTATATAGCCGCACAATTTCATCACTATCTAGTTGCAAACGTTTAGCCTCAGGCGATGTGCGTAGCACTACGTTGCGCGCCTTCAGCCGATTGCGGACAGTCCCTCTGCTCGTGTTGAGTCGTCGCGCAATCTCTCTCAGGTCAAGTCGCCTGACAGTATACAGTAACACGATTTCGTCGTCATCCAGTTGCAGGTGCACCCCCTGATTAGCTTCAGGCAAGCTACGACGCGGCAAATTCAACTGGTCCATCCAGTAGCAGACGGTTGACTGCGAGACTTTTAGTCGTCGGGCAACCTCGTATGTGCTCAACCGTTGCTTGTTGTACAGATCGTCCAATTCCTCGTGTGTGACTTTGGGTTTCATAGCTCAACCTTCTTAATGTTGCTTGTTCTTAGCCCAATGCTACATCAGCATTCTATCGGGTAGCGGGTCGCCGATGAATTCAAAGACGGCCTGGCCCACCACCTGCAAGCGTTGGTGGTCTCCCAAGTGCAAAAATTCGCACAGATCATTCAGGAACAAGCCAGCATCTATTTGACAATCGGCCAGCGTGCTAACTTCTAGCTCGCACTCCATGTATTGGCGAAACTCAGCCAGCAATGTGGTGAGCGACATTGCAACCACATCGGGGTCTTCCGCGATGGTCGCGCGCGACTGGGCCAGATGCCCAGATTTAGATAGCATCAAGGTTCTCATCTTGCAGATCCTTTCTATCGTGATATGACTAGTACCAAGTTTCATAAGTTTTCCGACCATGACCGCGCTACCAGTCACGATGGCACACGGGCTGATAGCCTCACAGTCAACAATTCATACGGGAGCGTGTCATTTCAAACTGATTTTTGCTCAATTTTTACGTGCCTGAGACACATGGCGTCTAAAACGTTGGCGTGAAACCGGCGGAACGTAAACCACCGTCGGATTATTTATGAAACACGGTACTAGGATGTGGCCAAAATCAGTTGGTCGGAATCCTCAACTTGTTGAGGCATACTCACGCCGAACAAGTTCGGCAATCCAGGAACGGACAAACTCGACAACTTTCACACCCATATGATTAGCATTGCAGGCCAGAATGCAACTCATCGGCCAGCCTTATAGAGAAAGTAAACAAAAAGCGACGCCCCTAGCGCGTCGCCTCTGATCTTGCAGAAAACCGGTTTCGGTTTTACCATGCTCTCAGCCTGCTGCGGCGTTTAGCGCGCCGTGCCGGGTCAGCAAAGCGCGGGTGCTTCATCACCTGCGCTTTGCGCTTATCAATCTGGTAAGGTTCTGGTTACACTACCTGAAATCCGATCATAACTCTTGCCAAGAGTCACGGCCACCGCCGTCCTGTGGATTGCGAGCCGCTCCGCCTTTGGCGGGCGGCGTGGCAATCTCTTATTTGCCCAGAGATTGCTTCGCGCCCTGGCGGGCGCTCGCAATGACTACGATGGGGGGAAATTTATCCCAGGACTGACACACTCACCCAAAAGCTAAAAGCCAGTTGCTTAACTCTCTAATACATGCTACCATAGTTGCTAATCGGGTTTTGTTTCTGCAGCGTGTTCCAACAGCAGCTTGATCTGAGGTGAGTTTGCAGGCACGTAAAATATCTCGTCCGACAAAAAATTCACTATCAGGACTTCTTTGTTCAAAGCGCGCTTGGAACCCGCCTTTTGCACCTTCATTCCCGAAAAAGATTGCAGGGGGACAATTTGATATTGAGAATACAGTTGGCGCACTTTGGGTGTATCATAAGAAGAAACAACCCATTTACACTGTGTATGGGCAAGACGGTCGGCTAATTCTTGATGATCTTGCCAACTGCGCATATTGTGCGCATAATTACACTTGTTGTCTGGATAAGGTGGGTCAATATACATCACAGTGCCGGCGCGATCATAGCGATCAATACAAGCCTGCCAGGGCAGGTTTTCAATAATTACGGTGCAGAGGCGTTCGTGAACCGGCGCAAGGCGTTCACGCAAAGTTTTTAGCGCGCCAATCAGCCGGTTGCCATGCCCGCCATCTGTGATGCTGGTCTGAAAGCGGGGATAATCGAGTTCGCCGCCCCAACCGGCCATAATCAGGTAGTAAAAACGATGAGCGCGTTGGATGTCGCTCAAAGAGGCTGGTTCAAGATTTGCCAGACGTTCAAACTCGGCGCGAGCCACCAGTTCCCATTCGAAAGAGGCTATCAAATCTTCTGGCTTTTCCTTGACCACCTGAAAAAAGTTGACCAGTTCTTGATCAATGTCGTTCAGGACTTCAACATCGCTAGGGGGCTTGGCAAACAGCACCCAGGCTGCGCCGGCAAATGGCTCAACATAGCAAGTATGTTGCGGCAACAGGCTCACAATCTGCTTGCGCAAGCGTGACTTGCCGCCTACCCAGCGAAAAGGGCTATCAACAATTTTGTAACTGTTATTCTTGGGCATGGTTAATTCCGCAAAAGCATAATGTCCCTACTAGGGACATTATATCATAATTCTTGACAGATGTCAAGCCTAAAAAACGTGAGCATTTTTGCTATTTACTGAGAGTATGCTATGCAAAAGTTTGGGGAAAAACTACACACACTACGAACACAACGTGGCATGACACTCAAGGAATTAGCTCACAAACTTGGTTACGCCACTCATAGCCATTTTAGTGAAATTGAGGCTGGAAAGAAAAAACCCACTGCAGAATTCGTGCTCAAGGTAGCGCGATTGTTTAGTGTTACTACAGATCAGTTACTCAAAGACGAGATAGATTTATAAATTGAGGACTAGCAAACTTATGCCCATACCATTTGTAGATACTCCCCCAACACTTGCTGAAGTGCAAAGATTCCGTTTGATTTTGAGCACTTATCAAGACGGAACTGGGCAACTGGCCGCCAGCAACAATTTGACCTTGCCAGGCTGGAGAGACTTTGAACGCTCTGTTGCCTTGGCCTTTGGTGGCGTCGCACAGGAAAGCAAAGCCATTTTTGATGTCTTGCTCCCAGACCAAACTAGGAAAGGGATCAACTATGGCATATCGTGCAAGATGCGCAGAACATTGACTGACACAGATAGAACAGGGCGAGTTACCTTGGAATTGTCAAACTCATCAGGTAAATTCTGGGATGCGCTTGGAGAATATGGGCTGAATCAAAAGAATTACAAGAAAAATCCCCAACAAGTTGCGAACGCACTGATTGCCTTGGTCGAAAAGTGGCACCACGATGTAAGCCTTGAGCGCGATGGAGCTATAGATCTCACCAAGAGCTTGTATCTGGCACTCTCCTGGAACAAGGCAGGCTGGTATCAATTATTCCAATTCCCTATTGCGTTGCCCAATCCAAACAAATTACGCTGGTCATTTCCAACGAGAAAACAAAAAGGCAAAATGATGGTGGGCAGACGGCTCAAGGGTGAAGACAAGCTAGGCACACTTTTCGAGTGGTACGGTGAATCGGGCGGGCAACTCAAATATTATCCGCTGGTCGAAAAAGCGGTCTGGAAATCAGAACGCTTTCAACTAGAACCCCTGCCTAGCGACCAAGACCTGCACTATGGCATCTTGTCCAAAGCGGCCATGTATTATCCGCGCCTATGGGAAACCTGTAAGCCATAAAGTCATGAGCGTCGTAGACGAAGTCAAAGCCAAACTTGATATTGTGGACATTGTGTCCGAAACGGTCAAGCTGCGCAAAAGCGGCCGCACGTTCATCGGCTTTTGCCCCTTCCATCAAAATGTTCACACCCCGGCCTTTGTGGTCTGGCCAGAGACTGGTACTTGGAAGTGCTTTTCATGTGACGTAGGCGGCGATATTTTCGCGTTTGTGATGAAACGCAATGGGTGGGACTTTGCCGAAGCGTTGCGCGAGCTGGCCCGGCGGGCAGGCGTGGAACTGGCGCCGCCCACGCCGGCGCAAAAGGTGGCCGAAGCAGAAGGCGAGCGGCTGCACGCCGTGCTGGATGCGGCTAGCGCCTACTTTCACCACCTGCTGCAAAGCACGCCGCAAGCCAACACGGCGCGCGAGTACCTGGTAAAGCGTGGCCTGACCCTAGAGACCCTTGGGCGCTTTCAGCTTGGGTACAGCCTGGATGACTGGCACGCCTTAGAAAACTATATGCGCCTGCGCGACTATACGCGCGAGGAACTGTTGCACGCCGGCTTGCTCACCGAGCGTGAAGACGGCTCTATCTACGACCGCTTTCGCGGCCGGCTAATGTTCCCCATCCACGATGGGCGAGGGAAAATGGTCGGATTCGGCGCGCGCACGCTGGGCAGCGACGAGCCCAAGTATCTCAACTCGCCGCAAACATCGCTGTTCGACAAGGGCGCTACGCTGTACGCGCTGCATCTGGCCCGCGCCGCAATCCGCCAGGCCAATGTGGCTGTGATCGTGGAAGGCTACATGGATGCCATCGCCGCGCACCAGGCCGGCTTTGCCAACGTGGTCGCCTCGATGGGCACGGCGCTGACCGAAACGCAATTCAAGCAGCTCACCCGGCTGACCAAAAAACTGGTGCTGGCGCTCGATCCTGACACAGCCGGCTTGCACTCTATGCTGCGCGGGTTAGATGTGGCACGCGCCACGCTAGAGCGCGACCTGCAACCCGTCTTTGACCCACGCGGGCTGATTGGCTATGAGGGCCGCTTGCAAGCCGATATCCGGGTGGCGGTGATGCCCGGAGAACTGGACCCCGACGAGGTCATTCGCGCCGACCCAGAGCAATGGAACCAATTAATAACAAATGCGCTACCTGTGATAGAATATGTTATACGAACATTAACAGCAGAGCGCAACCTGGATGACCCCAAAGAAAAGACAGCGCTATCGCAGCAGATCATTCCATTGATCCAAGACGTTGCCAACCCAGCCGAGCGTGCGCACTATGCTCAACGCCTTGCGCACACCATTGGAACAGATGCCTATGTCTTGCAAAGGCAGATTGCCGCCGTTCCAGGCAAGCGGGCGCGGCCGGCCG
>JBGSMF010000421.1:0-93940 GCA_041740315.1 Thermoflexales bacterium | reverse complement strand
GATGAAGTTATCCGACAGTATATTGAGTCGCAAGGTGAAATGCTTTCTTCCGACACCAACGAGCCTGTGGGCATCGGAGAACTTTAGGCGACTTTCAGTCGCATTTCCAAGCTACCGCCTTTAGGCGGTAGCAGTTGACTTGAGGAGCCGGGCTTTTCGGCCCCCTCCAGCTCTTGGGCGAAAATGGCCTCGCCGGCATCGAACTTGAAACCGTCTAACCCAGTGGCGGCTTGCATGGCGCGCAAGTTATGCGCAAACCATTCCATCGCTTCGGCATTGGCAACATCCAGCAGATAGCCCTCGCCCTGCCACCAGCGCAAAGAGCGCGGTGAGCCATCGGCCTGGCGCTGCAAATAGCCGCGCCGGCGGGCAATGGTGAAATTTTGGGCGTCTGGATTGATAAAGGGCATCACCCAGCATGTCACGGCAAAGCCGCGCTGGTGCAGCGCATCAATCATCGCGCGCGGGGCGGGAAAGCGGGCCGGGTCAAAGACCAGGTCGCCATAGCACGTTTGCCACTTGTCGTCAACTTCCATCACGCCGTGTGGATAGCCGTGCGCAATGATTTCATCGGCGAACTCGATGATGCGTTCCTGGGTGATAAACATTTTAAAGCGCGCCCAGGTTGTCCAGATGGGAGCGCGCCACAACGCCTCGGGTGGAACGCTTGGCGGGTGACCCAAGTGGCGCAGGCACGCGCGCCAGGCCTCAACTGCATCATCGCCCACCAGCAGCCGGTAGCGCAAGCCAGGCCCGCTCAATTGCAACAGCCTGTCGCCTGTGCCATCGTCGGCGGGCGGGCGCTGGTGGGGCGGGGCGGGCTGGTCCAAGCTCCAGGCAAAAGTGGGCTGGTTGGTGTTAGAGCGATTAACACTGATGTGCAATTCCTGGTCGCCTTCGGCCAAAATAGCCGCGCCCGACGAGGCCAACCACAGCGGCGTCAGGATGCCCGATAGCCCCTGCGGGCCATTGTCGCTGGTGATCAGCGGCGAGGCGTCGAGCATGGCCTTTTCCAGCGGCCAAAGTTGATTGATCAATTCCAGCCCGCCAAACCAGTGTCCCGATGTGCGCAGGTGAAAAATATCTTGGGCTTGGCCGGGGTGCTCGATGCGCCAGCCGTGAGCCTCTTGCGAGACGCTAGGCCCGCCGCCGCGTAAATCTACCCGCCCGCGCAAAATAACGGCCCCATTGCGATAGACGCTCAAATCGCCATTTTGTATTTCTAAGGTAAAGTGTGTTTGTAACATCCTGAAATGTGGGGGTAATCCTTGTGATTACCCTGTCTGGGCAGGGCATGCCCTGCCCTCACCTTGGATTATTGAAAAGATATGTAACTTTAGCCTGCACCCTTCGACCTGTCTGTCGACAGAGCAGGCTACGCTCCGCGCAGCCTGAGCGGAGTGAAACGCAGTCGAAGGAGTGCGGCGATCCGCTCAGGCTGCTGAGTAGTTACCTTTTTTCCTTTCATTTATCTTGTAGATTTCCCAGGCACGGAATTGCAAAATCCTGATTGCCTGGTTCTCGCTCGAGAGCTTTTAGTTCACGTCCCAAAACCCGTAGGCAGGTATCCCTATACCTGCCGCTACCGTATGGGGATACGGTAGCTATGCAGGTTTTGAGACAGGCACTAGCCATCTCGAACAAATGGCCGAATTTTTCTGGACAATTGGCATCTCCCCACGTTAACAAACGATAGTTAGAACTCCATTGGTTATACTTTTTCATGGAGACCAATCTGGCGACATATCCCCTTCAGCAGAATTTGTCAGGCGGAATAGCCCGGTTCCATCCGCTCTCATCACAAAAATTTTCGGCTTGTGGTCCCCAGATGAGGCTGCATCTTTGTAGGGGTATGCATAGAAAACGATGTATGCTCCATCTGGCGACCAATCGGGCGCATAGTCTCTTGCAGAGTTGCGGGTCAGCCGCCTGATATTCTTGCCGTCTACCGTCATTACATAAATTTCGGCTATGCCGTCACGATCTGACGAAAATGCAATCTCTTGACCATCGGGCGACCATGCGGGTGAAGTATTGAACCCGGCCTGGTTGGTCAGGCGGGTGGTCTTTTTGCTCTTTATGTCCATCACGAAAATATCCATAGTGTTGTGACCGCCGGACGCAAAGGCGATATGATTGCCGTCTGGCGACCACCTGGGCCCCCAGCCGTCTGCCAGGCGTCGGAGTGCAGTCCCGTCCACATTCATGACATAGATAACGCTGTTCGCGGTGTAACCCGCAGACGTAAAGACAATGCGTTTTCCATCTGGCGACCAATCCGAAGCCGAATCATTCGTTTCGCTATGGGTCAACCTTGTTTGATTGGTGCCGTCGGCGTTCATTACATAGATTTCATAGTTCCCGTCTCGGTTTGAGCTGAACGCGATTTGCTGCTGATTGGGGGACCATGCCGGGCTTGTATCGCTATCGAGATTGTTGGTCAGGCGGACCGGATTTGTGCCGTCGTTATTCATTACATAAATTTCGTCGTCGCCATCGCGCGCCGACGAAAAGACGATTCGGCCTAGCCCGGTGAGCGCTGCAAGCTGAGGCGGCAAGGTTGGCATGCCAGTCGGCGGCAACGGAGTGGGCGTTGGCATAGGGGTTGAGGTTGGCAAGAAAGCCGGATGCTCCGAGCAAGTGAGGGGAATTTCCATAGAGGTTGATTTAGATGGCCAGGGCGATATCTTCCGCGACGTTTCATGAGGAAGTATTGGCCTGGCAATGACGGCATAAATGCTTTCTTCAACTTGGAAATACATGAACTTGACTTGGTAATCATACAATTGCAGAATGTCGTTTGCGAGCTGTCCCTCTACCAGGACGGTTGGGTTAACCTGGTCTTGCCAGATTTCTGCCAGGCTGACAAGCTCTGGCGGCCATTCTCGTATTAGGGATTGCTCTATCGTTGACGCAGGGGGCTTGTAAAGCCAAAGCATGATTTGAGATGGTTTATAGGGCTGCAACTCTTTAGCCGGATCGAAATTTGCAAGTATCTTGTAGGTGGCTGATATTTCCTTTACTGTATAAGGCAGAGCATAAGAATCTATGTCGACCTGTTTGTTTGGCTCTCCATTAATTTGGATAATAACGGATCCACCATCGCCTGATTGATTCTGTCCACTAGTGTAGAGGCTATCCAAGTTGTTGAAAAAGCCAGCCTGTTTAATCCTTTCGAGCAGTGAGCATACTTGGGCAGGAGCAAGTTTTGTTTCGACGAACTTGGTGCTACCATCTCTAATACTACCTTTTTTCATGACGAGTTGCCCATCTGTGTACAGCACAAGACGAGGAGCGTCTCGCCCCAAATAGGCATCAAAGTCGTCTCCGCCATCTCCGCCAAAACTGCCAAACTGAATGAGCACCGATTTGGTTAGTTCAATGCGAGCAGATGGAGTAACCGTTGGAAAGGGTGTCGTTGTGGCAGTAGGCTTGGCTGTAGTAGGCGTAGGCGTTGGAATGGGGGTTTGAGTGGAAAAAGGCGTGGGCAACAAGGCCGGGGTTGCCGTGCTTGTGGGCTGGGGGATAGCCGTAGTTGAGGTGGCTTGGCTTTTGCAGCCAGCCAGGCCCATGATGAACAAGCCTAACAAGATCACAAACCAACGTGTTGTTTTGAACATACAACCCACCTGTAATTACTCAGTCTACCCTCCCGCAGGTTGCAATTTAGCTGCCTTGACGGGTTTGCCAAGCGGATTGAACTGTGTTCAAACCTGCGGGAGGGTGAGCTGTTACACCCACCTGAGTTAAACGGAAAAGCCTCTGCGAACTTTGACTCTGGCGAAAGCACCGCCTACTGAAAGACAGCTTGCCACAAGCGCATCGTTTCGTACAGCCCCAATCCCTGGCCCAGGTAGCGGCCATTGATCCACAGTTCCAGGTGCAAATAGCCGCCTGCGGCTGTGCCATACACGCCGTCGCTGGAGCCGGATGCGCCACTAGCGCCGATGAGAGTATCTTGCTGAATGGTGTGGCCTGTAACAATGTCTGGGGCGATTGCATCCAGGTGCGCGTAGCAGCTTTCTACCCCAAAGCTGTGCAAGAGGCGCACCTGGCGGCCTAGCAGTTTGTCTTGCAGGTCGGGCGGCAGGTAATGGGCGGCCTCGATGCGCGCGATGAGAGTTTCGTATTCGCGGGGCGTCATTTCTGTGTAGGCGGTGTCAGCGCGGAGGATGGCGCCATCGGCAATGGCCGTCACCGGCAGGCTTGTAGTTGTGTTGTTTAGCTCTAGGCCGTGGCGCACGCCGTAATGGTAAGGCCAGCGCGCGCCCGGAAAAGCGCCAAAAAAGGTGGGTAGGCTGGCACCGGACAGGGGCAAGGTAAAGCCAGTGGTCAACGCGCGTATGTCCACGCCGTCAAAATAGAGCGTGTTGTCATAGCTCACTTCTGGACAGTCTTGGCCCAGCGATGACATTTTGACAATGTACAAAGCGCGCCCGGCCAAGGCGTAGAGGGTATCTCCGGCGGCGGCGGCGCTGCGCAGACGCTGCATGTTGGCAAATCGCCATACAACTTGCCAGGCGGTCTGGCCGCCGGCGAGGTTGAGGGCCATCACGCGCCGCGCCTCGCCATCTACGATAAGGATGTGTTCGCTCGATGCCGAGACTTGGGCCGGCCAGGCAATTGGGTCTAGCTCGGCGGGCAGCCCAAAGGTCTCGTCGCGCTGACCGCCGACGAACTTGACTAGCCCGTTCCGCGTCAGGACGACAAGAGTATCCGCGCCGGGCAAGAGAGCCATATCAATACCGCCTGCGAGCAAGTTGCTTTGGTAGAGAGTGGCAGGCACGGCAGTATCGGCGCCAAGCTTCCAAACGCGGGCCAAGTCGGGATCGAGCATGTAAAGGCTGCTGCCCTGGGCCTGCACGGCCACGTATTGTGGATTGGGAAGCTGATCTGAAACGGGCGCAGCGATGATTTCCATGCGCCACTCGCCGGTAGTGGTGCGGCGATAAATATCGCCGCTTTTATCCAGCAAAAGCAGGTCGCCGCTGGCAGGGTCTGCGGTGGCGTATACCAGCTCGTAAATGGTGTACGGGCCGACCTGGCGGTCTGGCGGCATGACATCTGAAGGCGCTAGTGGCCCCGTGCCGGCCAGTTCGTTCAGGGGCACGGCATACAGGCCGCCATCGGCCACAAAAAAGGCCTGGCCGGCCGATAGCACCAGGCTGATTGGATCGCCGGGCAAGGCCAGTTGGCGCGAGCTTGCATTGGCGGGGCAGGCATATACTGTGCCCTGCGTGGTCAATGGCTCATTGGGATTGGAGCTTTGCGTCGGCGTGGCGCTTGGCTCCGGCGTTGGCGGCTCGATGGGGATGACAAGTTGCTGGCCGATGCTGAGAAAGTTGGCGTCGTCCATATTGTTGGCGCGCAGAATGTCATCAACCGTGACGCCGTATTGCAGCGCGATGCCCAGCATGGTCTCGCCGGATTGAATCACGTGAATCACCGGCCCGCTAGGAGTGGGTGTGGCGGTGGGCGGGGCGGGAGTATCGCTGGGGCGGGGGGTGGCAGATTGTTCGATTGCGGGCGTAAAGGCCAGCCTGGTCCTGGCAGCGGCAGCGCGGCCCGGGGTCGGTTCCAATTCAAGCCCACTGTTGGCAGCAATACTTGCCAACACAATCACCAGGGTTACGGTGCCCACCAAACCCAAAAAGACCCATACCAGGTTGCGGGTTGTTTTGTTGCTCACGTTTACTTTCCACTGTTGCGTGGTTGGGATGGAGTGATCAATATGGGCACGCCGATGGGGTTCCATTGCGCCAGCCATTCGGCGTCTTGAGGGCTGAGCCGGATGCAGCCATGCGAGGAGGATTGGATGCCCAGGTGCTCTAGACCCGCGTAAATCTTGACTGTGCCAGAATAGACATAGGGAGCCCCGTGGATGAAAATGGCATCAATGGATGTTGTGATATACCAGCCGTGGTCTACCCAGTAGCCATACCCCCACAAGTTTTCGGCATAGTAGCCTACATAGCCCTTGAATGCCGGCGTAAAAGATGTGGCAAGCCCGGTGCTGACCGGCAACGAACGCACTTGTGCGCCGTTTTCATAGACGCGCAGCGCCTGGTAGTGCTGGTCAACGACGATGGCTTTGCCCACGGTGGCAGGCGGCGGCGAGGTAGGCACAGGGGTTGAGGTGGGTGGAAGGGGGCGAGGAGTGCCGATAAGGCTATTATCCTTTGCCAGCGTTTCATCTGGTTTGAGGGCAAGGCGTTGCTGGCTGGCTGCGGACAAAGACAGTGCCGGGGCATGGGTTGGCAAGAGAGCCGGGGTGGGCGGCAGCTCGATGCGCTGCTTGGTCGGCAAGGGTTCGGCCCAAGGAGTTTGCGTTGGCGCAATTGCCAAAGCAGGCTTGTTTTGTGGGAGGGGGGTGATTACTTTTCCAATCGCAACTGCGCAAAGCAGGCATAGCGTTAGGGCGATGAAATGCTTGGTGTTCATTGGTCTTTGTTTGAGGTGGGTATGCAGAGAGTATAGCCTATCATGATAATATCATTGGTCAAGCCATTAAAACGCATCAACTCATCTAGGCTCACGCCGTATTTTAATGCAATGCCCAATAATGTGTCGCCGGGCTTTATTGTATATGTGATGCAAGGCCCGTCAAGCGGCATTGGTGTTGCGGCTGCCGCTTGGCCGGGTATAGTCCAGTTTAGAAAAGCCAGGACGCCAGGCAGGTTTTTATCCCACTCTATATCCTGGTGGTTGGTCAACTCGACCTCGACAGCGGCTATGCCTTTCAGCGAAAGATAATCAATGGCATCGCCGGTCGTGATTTGCCCCGGCACTCCTTCTGGAGCGTGGGGGTAGCCGGTGGCCGCCGACATCATTTCCGCCAGTTCGTAAGTGGGGGCTTTATCTCTTTCTGCGCCGGAATAGATTTTGGCCATGGCGCTGTGGTAAAAGATGGCCAGTTCAGCGCCTTTGCCCTCTATCAAGTCCCGTAAAAAGGCCGTCTCTGGCTCAGAGAAAGGCCCGCTGCCGGCCTTGATGGGGCGGGTGCCGTGAGTGGCCGTCATTTGCCAGTGATAATCCCAGTTGCGGTTCAGGTCTACGCCGTTGCCATTCATGCGGGCCACCACCGGGTCGGTGCCGGCGGCATAGCCATCTGGATTGGCGCACGGAATGATATAGAGGGTAACGTTGGGTGGAATGAGAGATGGATTATCTTGAAGGTGGGTCAGTGTTTTGCTCACCAGGTCAACTGTATTCCATTCATAGCCGCCGTGAATAGCGCCAATGATAAAGCGCACCGAAGGGCCAGAGCCTAGCCGAAAAGCCAGCAGTGGCCGCCCGCTGTAAGATGTGCCGTAGGTGAAAGGTCCTTCAAAGAATGGTTGCGGTATGGGGGTGAAGGTTGGGGGCAGGGTAGGGGACAGAGTTGAGGGCGGGCTGGGCTGCGCTGGCGTGTCGGTGGCGGGCAGTGGCGTAGAGGGGATATCGAGTGTGGCTGTTTGCTCTGGCGTGTAAGGTATATCGGCAGACATGGCGGTAGGTTTTGCCAGCGTGCCGGCTAGAGACCCCGACATGAGCGCCCGAACAAAAAACGCAATCAAGACCACGTCCAAGACAATCACCCCCAGGATGATTGGCAGAGCGTGCTTTTTCAGGCTTGCCCATACTGTCTTGTTTTCTTTTCGGCTGTTCATCGGTTTAACATCTTGTAATTGCCCAGGTCACAGAGGTTCACAGAGGTTTTTGCTTCTAATTCTCTGTGCTTCTCTGTGGGTTCTCAGTGAATCTCTGTGGAATGGCTGATAGTTGCCCCATCTTAAAAGTTAGCGATAGCTGGCAACCGCCTCTAGCGCGCGCAGAGTCAATTCGAGCAGAGTATAACCTGTTCCAGATACCTGCGATGATGGCCCTTGCGAAGCGGGCACAACGATATCAATTGAAAGATAACCCTGTTCGGTGCCCCATGTGACCAATTCGCCCGAGGTGGTGTACTCGGCCCAAGATGTTTCAACATCATAGCTGGCGGTAGAGGCATATACTTGCGCCAGATCAATCGAGTCGTTTCCCCCCGGATAAACCTGACCGCTCGTGCGCCGCATTGACGAGTGCACCACAACGAGCCGCAGACTTGTTCCCTGAGGTTGCAGCGTGAATATAAAATCTCGCAGGGCGCGGCTTTCTGGCTCGGAGAGAGGCCGGCTGCCCCCCGCGCCCGCTTTGCCAGAAGGTTGTTCTGGCACGGCCGGGTCCGAGCGCCAATCTTGGCTATCCCAATTGCGGTTGAGGTCTACTCCATTGGCGTTGTAGCGCGAGTTGAGGGCGTTGCCGTCTGGATTCAGCGAGGGCATAAAATAATAGGCCACGCCAGATGGCACCAGGGTGGGGTTGCGCTCCAGGTGCGCGATCAACGCATTGACCAAATCGCGGGTGCCGGCCTGGTCGCCTTGGATGCTGCCCACCACCACCACGGCGATTTTGCTTGGATTGCCGATGGAAGCGACTGATAAATCTCGCTCTTGAACTGATTGCCCAATATTTGTCCAAGTGAGACGGGGTTGATAGGTGGTGGGTGTGGGCGGTGGGGGCGGCGGCTGGGTGCGTGTAGGAGGTGGTGGCGGTGGGGTGGTGGCAATAGGCCTTTTATCTGGCGTTGCGGAAATAACGACAACCTGGGTAGAGTGAATGACGGTGACACCGGGAGTGGTCATACTTGCGCCTGCGGTAGGCGATGGTTTGGCAATGTTTTGGGCAACAAACGCCACACCCAGCGCGACGGCGCATACCAGCAGAACCGCTGCTATGCCGCCTACCAACCACACTACCCACCCAGGCGTTCCCCTGGGACGTTGTTGCACAGTGGGTGCAGTAGGCGCATATACCGCTTGGGGGGGTGTGGTATATGGTTGGGCCTGCGCTTGGTCCATCGGTCTGGTGGGCGGGATGGGTGGAGGCGCAGCAACGGGCCGCGCGCCCGAAAAGGCTGCCGCAAACTCGCTGGAGGTCTGAAAACGCTGCGAGGGTTCTTTGGTCAGCGCGCGCGCCAAGGCCGCGATCACATGCGGGGGAACCTGTGAAACCAACCCGGTGAGCGGCGGGGGCGGCTCGTTGACTTGCTTGTATAGCACAGAGGCGGTCGTGCCAGAAAATGGCACATGCCCGGTGAGCATCTCGTAAGCCACAATGCCCAGGGCGTAAATATCAACTCGGTGGTCTACCTCACTGCCGCGGATTTGTTCGGGGGCCATGTACTCTGGAGTGCCGATGATGGTGCCGGTCTGTGTGAGGTGAGTGCCAGACATTGCCCGCGCAATGCCAAAATCGGTCAGCGTAGCGTGGTCATCTGCGGCGACCATGACATTGCCAGGCTTGATATCGCGGTGGATAAAGCCGCGCTGGTGGGCGTAATCTAGGGCGTGCGCTACCTGCTCCAAGATTTTGCTGGCGCGGGCCAGGGGCAAGGGTCCGCCGGCGCGAATAACATCGGCCAGCGACTTGCCTTCCAGATATTCCATCACAATGAAACTAAAAGGGCCTTGTGAGCCGACATCATAAATGGTGACGATGTTAGTGTGGCGCAGGCCTGCCGCCGCAATGGCTTCTTGTTGAAAGCGGCGCACAAAGGCCGCATCGTGGCTCAGGCTGGGCGGCAAGACTTTGAGAGCCACCGTGCGCTGCAAGGCGGGCTGGTAGGCTTCGTAGACCACTGCCATCCCCCCCCGCCCAAGCTCTCGGCGGATTTGAAATTGTCCCAATGTCTTGTTGACAAGGTCTTCCATGAGATATCGCTCCTTTGATCCTTACGCCTGGTCTACTGAAAAAGCGGCTCTCCTGGCTCTAGCAGGGATCCCTGACTTGGGGCGTTTCCTGCATTTATGTTGGGCCGTCCCAAACAAGCTTGGGCTTTTTCATCCCGTCAAACTCGGCAGAGCCGAAAAACTAGAATTCTTGTAACTGCTCAGCATCCTGAGCGAAGTGAAACGCAGTCGAAGGAGCGCGGCGCTCCGCTCAGGATGCTGAGCAGTTACGAATTCTTGATTATACCACCTTGTCAAAGCCCCTCAAGCGGGGTGTTTTTAGAGAGCTCATTGATGGAGGCTTGTTCGGCAGTTTCGATATTATCGGCCGTGGTTCGCAAGGTGTGGGCAATTTGTTTGAGCAGCTCTGGCACGCGGCCCAAAAAATTGCGGCAGGCGGCCATATCTTCTATAAAAGCGCGCTGCGCCGAGCCATCCCAACTGGAAACCAATTGGTCGGTGCGCTGGCTCAACGTCAGCACAAGTTGTTCGGCTGTCTCTGCCTGCTGGTCAAAGTCGGCGGCTGCGGCTCGCATTTCATCATAGTTGATGCGGATTTCTGTCATGACTCTTACCTCCAGTAAGGTCTATTATACCCGAAAATTGAGCAGGCATTATGGCGAACCGCCATTATATCAGCCTGAATACTCAAGTCCAGATGTTTTGGTTCGCATATTATCAGGCGTGTCACGCTCCAGTTTCCAGAGCGTCACGTCATTGACCTGCCAACTTGGTGTGGTATAATCTACAAGCATTGGCGTCAACCCAAGCCATCGTTCTCGGGGTTGATGCCGATGATTTGGAAAACTAGAAAGCCGTTGTTGTGCGTATATATGTAGCCATAGATATTGAAACCACCGGCCTAGACCCAGCCCACGATGCCATTACCGAAATCGGCGCGATCAAGTTTAGGGGTGACGAGGTGCTGGAGGAGTGGTCGTCGCTGGTTAACCCGGGCCGTTCTATCCCCCAAAAGATTGCTGAACTGACCGGCATCTCTGATGCAATGGTCAAAGATGCTTCCCCCCTGTGGAATATCTTGCCACGCCTGGCTTTATTTGTTCGCAACCTGCCTGTGGTGGGACACAATGTCTCTTTTGACCTGGGCTTTTTGAATCGTTACAACGCGTTGGTTGAAAACGAGGCTATGGATACCTTTGAGCTGGCGGGAATTCTGGTGCCTCACGCGGACCGTTATGGGCTGGGGGCATTGGCGGCTGAAATGGGCATAGACCTGCCGGCCACTCATCGCGCTCTGGATGATGCCCGGGTGACGCAGGCGCTCTTTGCGCGCCTGTTTGATCGAGCAATGCAAATTCCGCGCAAGACGCTGGCAGAGATTGTCCAGTTGGGGCGCACTAGTTCTTGGGTGTTGACGGGCTTTTTCGAAGAGGCGCAAAAGGCGACCGCTCGCAGCGCGTTTGAGGGCAGCTCGATTGGCGCTCAGTTGCGCGCTAAAGGGCGGGTTTCTCGCAGCGGCTCTATATTTGTGCCTTCTGTTGACGCCCGCCCCCTGCGCCCGATGGCAGAGCCCGAGCCGCTAGATGTAGACGGGCTGGCGGCCTTGTTTGAAAAGGGGGGAAAGCTGGCCCAGGCTTTTCCCGCTTATGAATATCGCCTGCAACAAGTGCAGATGTTGCGCGCGGTGGCCGATGCCTTTAATCAAGGCGGCGCGTTGATGGTAGAGGCTGGCACAGGCACCGGCAAGAGCCTGGCCTACTTGTTGCCGGCGGCTCATTGGGCCTATGCCAACGGTGAGCGAGTGGTGATTTCAACCAACACCATCAATTTGCAGGAGCAATTGTACGCCAAGGACCTGCCCGATTTGCAAAAGGTTCTTCCCTTTGAGTTCAAGGCTTGTGTGCTCAAGGGACGTTCGCACTACTTGTGCCCGCAGCGATTGACTTCCATCCGCCGCAGCGGGCCGCAATCGGCAGATCAAGTGCGCGTGTTGTGCAAGGTGTTGTTGTGGCTGCCGGGCACGGTAAGCGGCGATGGGGATGAATTGTTCTTGCCCACTGCCGCCGAGCGTTACATCTGGAGCCGGCTGAGCGCCGAGAACGAGGCTTGTTCGCCAGAGCGCTGCGCGGCCCATGCTGCCGGCCAGTGCTGGTTTTATCGCGCCCGACAGGCGGCTGAAGCGGCGCACCTGGTCATTGTCAACCATGCTTTGCTGCTGGCCGATGTGGCTGTAGATAATCGCGTTTTGCCCGAATATCAATATCTCATTGTGGACGAGGCGCACCACCTGGAAGATGCCACGACGCGCCAACTGAGCTTTGCGGTGACGCGCGCTTCGCTGGCGCGCATGTTGAGCGACATTGGGCGCACCGGCTCGGGCAACCGCATCGGTGGTCTGCTGGCCGATCTAATCGGGCGCGTGCGTCATGCCTGCCCCCAAGAGCTGGCCAGAGTGGTGGAGGGATTTGTTGACAAGACAGCCCAGGCTGTTGAAGGGGCCATTCGGCATGGCGATGGCTTTTTCGAGACCGCCGAAAGCTTTGTGCGCGAGCTTGCCCCTGACAATGCCAGTGAATACAGCCAGCGCACCCGGCTGACCCAGGCCGTGCGGGTACAGCCGGCTTGGTCAGAGCTAGAGATTGCGTGGAGCAATGTATCTTCACAATTGGCCGCCGTCATAGACAGCCTGGCGCGGCTGAGCGGCGCCTTGGCCGATTTGGATGCGTACGATGTTCCAGACGTAGAAGAGATGTTGACCCGGCTGGTGGGCGCGCGGCGCGAGTTGACGAACGCTCGCGGCCAGCTTGACGCAATGATAAGCAAGCCCGACGCCAATATGATTTATTGGGCCGAATTGCTGGCCGAGGGGAATAGCCGCCGAAATATGACCAGCGCGCTCGAGTTGCATGCTGCCCCCTTGCACGTGGGGCCGTTGGTTGACAAGCATTTGCTCCAAGCCAAACGCGTGGTAGTCATGACATCGGCTACTATGCGCACCGGCGGCACGTTCGATTTTGTGCGCGAGCGGCTGCACGCGCACGCGGCTGCAGAGCTGGCGCTGGACTCGCCTTTTGATTACAAACAATCTACCTTGCTGTATATTGTGTCTGATATTCCAGAGCCTGGCCAGAGCGGCTACCAAAAGGCATTGGAGCATGGCCTGGCGCAGTTGTGCCTGGCGATGAAGGGGCGCACCATGGCGTTGTTTACCTCGCATAGCCAGTTGCGCGCAACGGCCAGGGCGCTGATACCCGTTATGGCGCAGCATAACATTACGGTTTATGAGCAAGGCGATGGTTCTTCGAGGCGGCAGTTGCTAGAGAGCTTTAAAGGGGCCGAGCGCGGCGTGCTTTTGGGCACCCGCTCGTTCTGGGAGGGAGTAGATGTGCCGGGCGAGGCGCTCAGTTGCTTGGCGATAGTGCGCCTGCCCTTTATGGTGCCTTCCGACCCCATCTTTGCGGCGCGCAGCGAGACGTTTGAGCAGGCGTTCGCCGAATACAGCGTGCCCGACGCTATTTTGCGCTTTCGGCAAGGCTTTGGCCGCTTGATCCGCGCGCAGAGCGACCGGGGCATTGTGGTCGTTTTTGACCGGCGACTGTTGACCAAGACTTATGGCCAAACCTTTCTCAAATCGTTGCCGGGGTGCGCCTTGCAACGCGGCACAGTGCCAGAGATGGCGCGCGCCGTGGCGGCCTGGATGGAGCGGACGGGTTGACAGTGGACACAGGCCGGGTATAATCTCGATTAAGAGTTTCAAATTTATAAAGAGGATAGTATCGTATGATAGACGTCAATGATTTGCGTAAAGGTGTTACATTCGAGCTGGATGGTCATCTCTATCGCGTGATAGAATATCACCATCACAAGCCTGGGCGAGGCAATGCCGTTATTCGAACCAAGCTTCGCAACTTGCGCACCGGCTCTACTTTGGACAAGACCTTCCAGTCGGGAGATCGGGTGCAAGATATTCGCATTGAAAATGTCGAGATGCAGTATTTGTATCACGACGGCAACCTGTATTACTTTATGGATACGCGCACGTATGAGCAGCGCCCGATTGATGAAAAGTTGTTGGAAGATGCGGTTAATTACCTGGTTGATGGAATGTCAATCATTGTGCAAGATCATGAGGGTGAAGCGCTGGGCATCGAACTCCCGACAGCGGTGGATTTGAAGGTGGTTCAATCTGATGTGGCGGTAAGGGGAGATACTGCCACAGGCGCAAACAAATATGTGACGGTGGAAACCGGTTATCGCGTCCAGGTGCCGCTGTTTGTTGAAGAAAGCGATACCATCCGCATTGATACGCGCACTGGCGCCTATGTGACGCGGGTCTAGCCTGCCTTAGGCCGGCTTGTATCGCCAGCCAATCCCGACGAACGACTTTAGCCCGTTATGGCGGTTGGCCGTGGCGGGCTGCTTATTTTGAGGCAAGATGAAGACACCTTATGGCCAAGAGTGCCATTACTATTATCAAGATTTTCATCGCGGCAAGTCTCAGCAAGAGTGTCGCCTGATTCTTGCCAATGCCAAATCTGCGCCGTGGCGGCCAGAATTGTGCAAAACCTGCCCCGTGCCGGGCATTTTGCGCGCCAATGCCTGCTCCAACATGGTTCTAGAGGGGCAAGTAAGCAATCGCTGGTTTGGTTTGCAGCGCCAGATTACAGTGTACGCGGTATGCAAGCTAGAGATGGTCGAGGTAGCCGAGCCGCATGTCGGCTGCGGTAAATGCCATGAGCACCGTCCTGGCGCGGTGATTTTGGAGAGCCATCAATGAGATACGACAAACGCGTGGGAACTTTTAACGGCTGACACAGCATGGCTGCTTTTGATTCAGAGATTGAGCCGACCCAGAACCTACCCTCTTTGGGCGATAGCGCCGGGGCCTATGCCACCGCGCTCAATGCGGTGTATGCAGCGTTGACCCTGCGCTTGGAGCCGGCGATGCTGCTCGACACCGCCTTGGACGAAATCCTGCGCGTGACGGGTTTTTCGATTGGCGGCATTGGCACGTGGAATGAGACGGCTCAAGCGTTTCGGATGCTCGTTCAACGCGGGTGGAGCCAAGACCTGGTGCAGCACTTTGAACAGCCTCGCTCGGCCGGCGGCTTGCGCTGGCTTGCGGCCGACTCGGGCCAACCTCTGTTTTGGCAGGCCAGCACCCCTTTGCCGAACGAGCCTGCCACAATGTTGCTCCAGGCTGGCTACCCTATGGGTATTTTTCTCCCCCTGAGCGCGCCGGAAGAACGCCTGGGTATGCTGGTATTGCTGAGCAAGACGGAACGCGCGCTTGGCCCAGACGAGCGTGAATTTCTGCTTCGCGTCGGCCAGTTGTTCGGCATTGTCATGCGCAACGCTTCTTTGTTTGCAGAAATGTCTCGCTTGCGCAAATTCAACGAGCGCATTGTCCAATCAATGGACGAAGGCATTGCCCTGGAGGATGTGCAAGGTTGCTTTACCTTTGTGAACCAGCGTTTTGTTCAAGTGACGGGTTACACTCTGCAAGAGGCCATTGGCATGCACTGGAGCCAGTTGATTGTGCCAGAAGAGGTGGAGCGCGCGCGCGCGGAATCGGGGCAGCGCTCGGCCGGGGTAGGGAGCCGCTACGAGACATTGGTGTTGACCAAAGACGGGCGACGGTTGCCGGTATTGATTTCTGCCACGCCTCTGTTTGAAGAGGGCCGCTATATTGGGACCCTGAGCGTATTTAGCGATATCTATCCGCTCAAGCGGGCCGAGGAACGCCTGAGGGCGTTGAATGCGGCGGCAGTGGCCGTGCAGACGGCCCATTCGCCGGATCAAGTCTTTTTGATTGTGGCGCGAGAACTGGGCAAGCTAGAGCTGGGCATGGCGGCTTATCTGCTCGACTCGGATGGGCAGACGCTTCAATTGAACCATAACTCGCTGGACTACAAGTCGCTCACGACGCCCGTGCTGATGCCAGCCACCTGCCGGCTAGAGTCAGTGCCGCTGTTTAAACGCATCCTGCAAACTCACCTGCCGGCGCTTGTCCCGCCTGCTAAAGATGCCAGGTCAAGCGAGTTGAGAAATCTGGCGATTGATGAACGGCTGGGAGAACTGGGCCTCATTTGCGCGCCCATCGTCCAGCTAGATCGCGCGATAGGCGTGTTGATTGTGGGCGGCTTGTCTGACGTGACCGAGAATGACTTGCCGGCAGTCAGCGGTTTTGCCAACCATATTGCGGTGGCTTTGGAAAATGCGGCGCTGCACTCTTCGCTGGAGCGGCAGGTGGAGCGATTGGCTGCCCTGCACCAGGTATCTCTGGAGGTGGCCTCTCAGCTTGACCAGGAAGCCCTGCTCCAGGCTATTTGTGAACATGCGGTGCGCATGTTGGATGTGAATGGCGCAGGCTTGTGGATGTTGTCTCCGCGCGAAGGTGTGCTCGAATTGATTGCTGGTTATAACCCGGCGGCTCTGTTTATAGGCGCTCGCCTCAAGCCGGGCGAGGGGATAGCAGGCCGCGTGGTAGACACAGGCCGGGCGGTAGTGGTAGAAGACTATAGCCGGTGGGAAGGGCGTTCGCCGCAATATCCGGTGTCCAAGTTCCTGGGCGTGCTGGGTGTGCCGCTTGTCTGGGGCGGGCAGGTCATAGGGGCGTTGGTAGCTTCTGATACCCGGCAGCGGCGCGCGTTTACCTCGGATGATATTCGCATGCTGACCTTGTTTGCGCAGCAGGCCGCCGTGGGCATTCTCAATGCCCGCGCATACCAAGCTGAACAGAACCGCCGCCGCTTGGCCGAGATATTGCGCGAGGCCGCGATGGTGTTGGGGTCGCACCTGGTATTGAGCGATGTGTTGGACTTGGTGTTGGAGCAATTGGGCAGATTGATTTCCTACACCAGCGCTTCCATTGCCTTGGTAGATGAGCAGGGCTGGCTGCGCCTATCTGCGGGGCGCGGATTTGAAGATGTGTCCAGGGTGGTCGAGCTGACCGCCTGGCCGTTGGCTGATGATCGCAAAGCCCAAGTGATACTAGAGACACGGCAGCCGATGATCATTGATGATACACGCCAGGATGCGCGGTGGTTTGACGTGCCGGGGGTGAATGTTCGAGCATGGATTGGCGCGCCGCTCATTTTAGGCGAGCAGGTGATAGGCATTCTCAATGTTGACCATGCCCGGCCGGGTTTCTATCGGCCCGAAGATGCCGAGACGGTGGCGATTTTCGCCGGGCAGATTGTGACGGCCATCGAGAATGCGCGTTTGTACGCCGAGGCGCAGCGCAGAATTCAGGAATTGCGCGGGTTGAACCAGGTAGCGCATGCTTTTTCGATGATGCGCGATCTGTCCGAGACCGCCCGTATAGTGACCGAGCAAGTGGCGCAGGTGCTTCGGGCAGAAAAGTGTTGGGTGTTGTTGCTCTCGCCAGATCAGCGTGAAGCGATTGGCTTGAGCCCGGCTTTTGGCTTGAATGAAGAAGAGCTGACGCGCCTGCGCCTTGGAACGGATAGCAGCTTGTATGTGGGCCTGCGCCAGGACAATTATTGTTTGATCGGCGACCTGGCTGAATTGTCGCCGGCGGCGCGCGCAATGTTTCACTCGGTTGGCATGCGCAATATGGCCGGCGCGATGATGCGGGTTCACGGTCTTGAGCTGGGAGTGTTGCTGGTGGCCAACCGGACAGATGCCACTTGCGACCCATGCGGTTTCACGCAGGACGACGCGATCTGGCTGGCGGCTGTGGCAACCCAAGCCGCTATTGCGCTAGATAATGCTCGCCTGTACAAAGATACCATTCATCTCAAAACGCATTATCAAAACATCATTGATTCGACCGGCGCAGTGATTTATACCGTAGATCGCGAGTTGCGCTTGACCAGCTTTAGCGCCGAGTGGGATCGGCAGGTTGCGCGGCGGGGGTTGCCGGAATTGATAGCAGCGCGCTTGCTGGGACAGCCCTTGCTAAATTATGTGGATCATCCGGCGCGCCTGGCGTGGGGCGCGATTTGCGCAACCATTCTGGCCGGTGGGCGATTTGAAGATGACAACGCGATATATCACGAGCAGGTTGAACTCAATTGGGCCGATGGCCGCCAGTTCTTTTATCTCAGCGCGGGGCCGTTACAAGATCAAGTCGGCAACATCATGGGGATCATATTCACCAACCAGGATCTAACCGCCCAAAAAGATGCCGAGCAGGCTGTTTGGCAGCGCACGCGCGAACTTTCGGCTTTGTACGCTGTGTCTACCGCTGTCAGCCAGTCGCTTGATCTGACCACAGTCCTGGATCACGCCCTGCCGATCATTACAGACATTTCTGGCGCAGATGGCGTTCAGGCCTTTGTCCTCGATCAAGGCCGCTGGCATCTGATCGCTCACCAGGGGGGCACTCTCCCGTCTGAAGCGGCTGACGGTAACTGGCTGCCAGCAACAATGAGTGAAACATTGAGCCACGGCGAGCCGATAATCATTCCTGATGTGCCCCAGATGGCCGAAGCCAAGGCGGCCCTTGAAGCGTGGGGGATGTTGGCTCAAACATTTATCCCACTGCGCGCGCATGGCGATACAGCGGGTCTGTTGCGGCTGGGGTGGCAGCGCGTCACTTTGCCATCCGACCGCGATGTGGCGCTGTGGCTGGCCATTGGGCGGCAAATTGATGTGGCGATGGTTAACGCGCGTTTGTATGCCGCCAGTGAAGCGCGTGAGCGAGAAGCGCGCGCCCTGTACAAAGTAGCGCGTCAACTTACGACATTAGATGTCTCGCGGCTGGCAGAGAGCATTTTGCCTCAGTTGCACGACCTGGTAGATTATGATATTGCCGGTATGCTCATCTCGCGTGAGGCGGTCGGCATCCAGTTGCATGTCGCTAGTCCTATTAGCCAAACTATCGCCAAGCAATTTGAACAACGATTGATGGAGGAATGTTGTTCGCTTGATTTGTGCGATCTGGATAGCAACGTGCCGGTGCAGATTACGTGGAGCGTTCCGCCATCCGCAGAAACCTCGGGTGAGGTGATCAAGTCTTTCCTGGTAGCGCCGTTGTCAATTGGCGCTCGCATGCTAGGCGTGATTATGCTGGGCAGCCAGCGCGGAGAAATTTACCAAGAGACCCACCAGCGCACTTTGCTGACACTATCGAACCAGGTTGCCATTGCGGTAGAGAACGCCTGGTTGTATCAGACCTTGCGTGAGCGCGCCCAAGTCTTGGAGCGCGCTTATGCCGATTTGCAAGAGGCCGATCGGCTCAAGGATGAGCTGGTGCAAAACGTATCTCACGAATTGCGCACCCCGTTGACGTTTATCCGAGGATATGTGCAATTGCTTCTGGCGGGAGATTTGGGCGAGTTGACGCCCAAGCAGCATGAAAGCCTAGACATTGTGGCGCGCAAGACCGATATGCTCACTCGCCTGGTGGGGGATATTGTCACGCTAGAGCGAACCAAGCGGGTGGGTGTGCGCGCCCAATCCATGTCATTGGCCGAGTTAGCCAACCTGGCCTTGGACACTTGCGCGGCGACAGCCGCCTCTATGCAGGTGACATTGGAATGTGAGCTATCGCCAACCCTGCCGCTGGTCTTGGGCGATCGGGATAGAATTAGCGAGGTGTTTGATAACTTGCTGTCAAATGCGCTCAAGTTCACCCCGCCCGGGGGTGTTATTACTATTCGGGCTCGCGAGGAAGCAGAGTTTGTCCGGGTGGAAATATCAGATACCGGCGCAGGCATCCCGTCGGATAAATTGGACAAAATCTTTGAGCGCTTTTACCAGGTGAATGGCAGCGTGAGGCGGCGATTCGGCGGCACAGGTTTGGGCCTGGCTATCGTCAAGCAAATCATCGAATCGCATGGTGGTAAAATAGGCGTAACTAGCCAGTTGGAGGTGGGCACGACCTTTTATTTCACCTTGCCTCAGATGTCAGCTGTTTATAGTGTGGTAGAATAAGGATAGCAACAGGGCAAACTTTTGGAGGGAGGCGAGTGGCAGAGCGTATCCTGGTTGTAGATGACGATCCAGATGCTTTGGCAGTGATCAGGTTAATGCTGCAACGGCGCGGCTACGATGTAATCACCGCGCCCGGCGGCGCTGAGGCGTTAGAGATTCTAGCCGGCGACTTGCCCGAGTTGGTCTTGCTGGATTTGATGATGCCCTTTATGGACGGCTTTGAGGTGTGCAGCCGCTTAAAATCGGATGCGCGCACAGTTTCCTTGCCTATCATTATGCTAACGGCCAAGGCGCAAATGTCGGCCCACGCCCAAGGGCTTAGCCTGGGTGTAGATGGCTATGTGACCAAGCCGGTTCATCCTGACGAGCTTGTCTCTCATATCCGCACCGTGCTCGACCGGGTTGCCAAGACACGCGCTTATCAGGACCCGAAAGGCGTTGTCATCGGTTGTCTTGGCGTCAAAGGCGGCTTGGGGGTCACGACTACGGCGGTCAATATTGCGTTGGCGCTGGCTGCCCGCGGGCGGGTGGCCCTGGTTGATTTTTCTGGCGATGCAGTGTTGTGCCTGGGCCAGTCGCCTTTTGATTGGCCGCCCGTTTTGAGCCGGCTTGAAATGGAGCAAATTGACCGGCGGGCGATTGAGCGTTCTTGGAAGATGTATTCAGATACCTTGGCTCTGCTCTATGACGCTGAATTATTGACGAACCAGGCGCGCACAGAGGCCGTCCTTGACCGCCTGCCGGACATGGTTGATTTCAGCGTGCTCGACCTGGGCCCGTGGGCGCCAACCACCCCCGCCAGCAAGCAGTGGATCCTAGAGCGGTGCAAGGCCATTGCGCTGATTGTTGCGCCAGGACGCACAGAAGTTGAGCGCGCCCAGAGAATATTGAAGCAATTGGGCGATTGGAATATCTCGGCTGCAATCCACCCCATTTGGGTTGCTCGCTGGGAATCCAATTCTTTGTCTGAGGCGGCCGAGTTAGGCAATAGCCTGGGCTGCCGAACCCCCCATGTGATTCCCTATTCAACAGAGATGCTCATCGTGTCTCAGCCAGATACCCCGGCGGCCAGCGTTGTCAGAGAGCTGGCAGACATGTGCGCGGGCATAAAAAAGCCGCTCCCTGATTAGGCCCATTGCATACTTGAAAATCGCCAGTTTTGTGTCTGGGCGCAGGGATAAAGTCGTTCCCTGAAGCAACTTTTTGTGACCGCCAAACGACGGCGCTGCATGGTCGCCTTGCGACCACGCAGCACAGAGGCAGATCGAAGGGTGGCAGTGGAACCAGGCAGGAGCTAAACAGCCCTGCCTGGCGGCGCGTTTGATTTGATGGTTCCCGGCGGGTTTATTTGATTGACTCGGCGATACGCATCGCTTCGTCCAGACTCAATTCGTTCCCACCCAGGGTATAACTGATTTCGTCAGCCTCCCACATCAAGTTTCCCTCGACCCAGCCGGCCGGTCGCCCGTTCAATGTCACCGATACGACGGGCGAATAGGTCAACGTGTTCACGGCCGGAGAGACGACATCGCTATCGCCACCGGGCCGGTCGCTTACCGGCATTTGTACCAAGACAATGTCGCCGCCAGGGCCATCGTAAAACAGCAAGACCAAGTCGTGCGGCGCAAGCATTGCTTCGCGGAAGGTATAACCGGCGGGGAGATACTCTGGCTGGCGCAGCTTGAAGGGAACGCCGGCTTGCGCTTCATCAAAGGTCTGGACACGGCGTATAGCTACCTCGTGCCCTGGCGGCACATTCCCGCCAAAGTTGCCGGCGGCCGTTCGAATAATCCAGAGGTTGCCCCGTTGCTCTACCACAGGCGTCGCCGGCAGTTCTTCAGAAAAAGTATCCTGGTTAGGAGTGACTTGCTGAATAGAGGTACGTTGGCCAATCACCAGGGTTTTTATCACATCCTCAATGCCGTGAGCAGCAGCTATCAGTGCTCCTGGCCAGGCTAACGCCATCACAAACAAGGCGACCAGGCCCAGGGCTACCAGGCTCAAGACAGGGTGTTGACGTCCAAAAATCGTGCGCATGGGATTCTCCTTTTGTAACGATCCCACTTCCCGCGCTTCAATCTTGTCCAGCAATCGGCGCCGCAGCGCTCCACGCACCCGGCTTTCGGCGCTCCAATCGGTCGTGGCCAGGGTACGGGCTATATCGAGCGCCTGGCGATACTCGGTCGGGGCCGGCTTCAAGTCAGTTCGCCTGGCCTCGACCAGCAGTCTATCCACGTCATGGCTAAAGCGGTCGGCCCAGTCTTGTTTGTTCATAGGTCTTTTCCCAATTCGGCCCGCAACTGCTGCATGCTACGGTACAGAATCACACCCACGTTGCTTTCGCCCAGACCCATCAGCTTGGCAATCTGCCGATTGGTCAGCCCGGCGGCGAATTTGAGAGCGACAAGGTCTCGTTCCCGATCGCTCAGGTGCGACACAGCTGCCAGCAGCCTGGCGTGAATCTCGTTGTGAATGGCGACTTGTTCCGGCTGAGGCTCGCCACCCGGCAGATCGTCCAGGATATGGAGCGGGATCCAACAGCGGCGTCTTGACGCCCGAAGGTGATCGTTGACGGCGTTGCGCGCGATGGCAAACAACCAGACGGCAAACGGCGCCCGTTCCGGGCGATAACTTGCGAGCTTGATCCATGCGGCCTCCAAAGTCTGGGCCGTGATATCGTCAGCCGTTTCAGCCTCCCGAACGCGATAACGGACATAATTGTAAATGCGCGGAAAGTAGTGATCATAGATAGCGGCAAAGGCAGTCGGCTCGGCCGCCGCGCGGGCCACCAGCGCCGCTTCGTTGGATAATGCTGCCACAGTGTTACTCATTACACTTGACTCCCGGGTGTCTCTACTTAACAATACGCCCCGGCGCCTCAAGTATTACATTGTTGACCAAGAATGGCAAATAGCGATGTGGGCAACGGTCCACTGTGCGCAAGTCGAAGCAAAGCGCGCCTAGTTCTTCTTCGCTGAAGAGGTTATCGCTTTGGCGCGTTCCTAACCGGTGAAGCGGGCTTGTATCCCCCCTCAATCCACGGTGAGTGTCTTGCTCAAGTTACGTGGAAAATCAGGGTCATAACCCCGCGCGATACTGGCGCGATATGATAGCAACTGCAAGGGCAAGATAGCCAACAGCGGGTTAAAAAGCGGCCCGGCTGGCGGCAGAGTAATCAGGTCGTTGGCGTTTTGCCGCAGGTGGGGGTCCTCTTCGGCAATGGCAATTGCCCTGCCGCCCCGGCATGTGGTCTCGTTGATGCCGCTGATGAGGAGCGGGACATCTTCTGGCCCGCTGACAAAAATCACGGGATAGCCATCGTACACCGCCGAGAGCGGCCCGTGCTTGAACTCGGTTGAGAGCATTCCTTCACAATGGGCATAGGTCACTTCTTTGAGCTTGAGCGCGCCTTCCAGCGCGATGGGGTAGGTCAGGCCATAACCCAGGCAGTACAGGTCATTGTGAGCGGCCAGGATGGTTTCTAGCGTTTGGACTTGCGGCTCGACCAGGGCGAGGGTTTGCTCTAGCAAGGCTGGCAAATGGGCCAGGTGAGTGGTGGGGTGTTGGCCCATGCGCAGCGCCAGGAACAAAAAGGCAAGCGCCTGATTGATAAAAGTTTTTGTGGCAGGCACGCTGATTTCGTAACCGCATGCCAATGGAAGATAACGCTCGCTGACATTCATCAGGGTAGAACCTAGAACGTTGACCAGTCCTAGCACACCCATGCTCTTTTGTTGCGCAATTTCGATGGCATTAAGCACATCCTTGGTTTCTCCGCTCTGGCTGACAAATACGCCCACATCTTGCGGGCCGATGGCTGGACCGTACTGGGCAATGAATTGGGGCGCCAAGATAGGCATAGCCGCGCGGCCGGCCAGCCGGCTCAAGTAAACCGCGCCCAGCATGCAGGCATGATAGCTGGTGCCACAGCCTACCAGGTAAAGGTGGCGAGCCTGGGCCATCCGTTCGACCATGGGCGCAACATGGCGCGAAGCTTCTAGCAAGTGGATCAACTCGCCTGCCACGCCGGGCTGCTCGTGGATTTCTTTGAGCATAAAGTGCGCATAACCCCCTTTGGCGGCCGCTTCCATGCTGGCTGTGACATTTTCTGCCTCGCGTTCAATCAGTTCGCCGTCATCTACTCGGCGTAGCTCCACATGGTCTGCCCACAAGGTGGCAATTTCGCCGTCTTGCACCCGCACAATGCGCCGGGTAAGCGGCAAGATGGAGGGCAAGTCAGATGACACACACGTAAAGCCCTCTGCCAGCCCCACCACCAAGCCCGAACCCTTCTTGATGGCATAGAGTTTGTCTTCGCCTATCCGACCGATGACAAAGGCATAATCGCCTTGCAAATCATTATAGGCGCCGCGGATGGCCTGAACCATGGGCTGGCCCTTGTTCACATAGCGTTCCACTGCGTGAACGCAGCTTTCGCCGTCATTAGTAGAGCGGACCGCCATCCCTTCTGCGATGAATTGTTGCCGCAGTTCGACGTTGTTGACCACGTTGCCATTGTGCGCGCCAACCATGTCGCCATCGGAATCCAGGTGGGGCTGGGCGTTGGCCTGCGAGGGCGCGCCAAAGGTGGCCCACCGCAGTTGAATAATGCCCCGCCTGCCCATCATCTGGGCAATTCCGTGACGATCGGCCACCTGGTCTACTTTGCCCACGTCTTTGCGCAGGTCAATCGTTTTATCTTGGCGCAGCGTAGCGCAGCCAACCGAATCGTAGCCGCGATAAGACAATCGTTTACCCGCTTCGATGAGGAGCGGGCCAAGTTGTTGTTCTTGCTCTGTCACAATCCCGAAAATGCCGCACATATTACCTCGTTTTCAGTTTTTCTAACCACTGAGACACGGAGAACACGGAGAAAATTTGTAAAATCTCTGTGCCCTCAGTGTCTCAGTGGTGAAATTAGACATTCAAGCACGTAGATTAAGACGATGCGGGAAATTTTTACTCAACCGGATTGCGCAATACTCCTACGTGCTCAATATCCACCTCGACCACATCGCCGTGTTGCAGCGGGCCAACCCCGGCCGGCGTGCCGGTCATGAGGACATCGCCGGGATAGAGCGTCATCACCGCTGTGATGTAAGCGATGAGGTGAGGCAGTTTGAAAATCATTTGCTGCGTGTTGCCATTTTGGCGTATCTCGCCATTGACGCGGCAGACGATGCTCAGATTATCAATCTGCTCTGGCGGCAGCCCCGTGACAATATATGGGCCCAGTGGGCAAAAGGTGTCAAAGCTCTTGCCACGCGCCCATTGGCCATCACTGCGCTGCAGGTCGCGCGCGGTTACATCGTTGCCGCAAGTCACGCCCAGCACCACACTCCAGGCTTTGGCCTCGGCCACGGCCTTGCATTGTTTGCCAATGACCACCACCAGCTCGGCCTCGTGCTCTATACGCTGAGAGAGCGGCGTCAACTGGATCGGCTGCCCCGGCCCAATGACGCTAGAGGGCGCTTTGAGAAAGATGAGCGGTTGGGTAGGGACATCTGCATTATGTTCTTTGGCATGCTCAGCATAATTGCGGCCCAGCGCAATGATCTTGCCCGCTTGCACGGGAGGCAAAAGCGCCAGCTCGTCAATGGGGCCAATCGCTGCGCCTTTTTGGAGCGGGCTAAAAATGTCTTGGCCGATGAGGTCATATACGATATTCCCCTCTAGCAGCCCGTAGGCAGGGCCAATGGCCGATTGGTAGCGCATAATCCTAGTTTTCATTGGCATGCTCCTGTATAGTTGAATCAGGTCATCGCCCCAGCATCTCAATCACCCCATCGGACGCAATGGGGTAGGCGCGTTGGCATGCTGCGCACTGCCAGGCCGCGGTGATGCGGCTTAACCTGGCGTGGCAGTGTGGGCAGGCCAGGCTATCTGCCAGGGTGCAAGCCTTGCTATGGCTGTCACTGCCACCGCGGATTGCCCACACCAGGTCGTATTCAACTTGCCAGGTCTGCTTGTGGATGCGCTCAAAACCAAGCTGGCCCAACCTTTGCCCCAATGCCATGGTGCTCATGGTATGCCTTGGCATGAGCTTGGCCCAGGGGCCAATACGATTGCTGGTCAGCAAGATGCCGCCTGGCCGCAGCACGCGCGCTATCTCGGCTAGTGCGCGTGACGCATTGGGCACAAATTCAAGAGCCTCCAAGCAGGTGACGGCATCAAATGTGCCAGGCTGGAATGGCAACCGCTCGGCAGATTGCCACACAAGTGTAACCCGGCTGTCCGGGGCGCGGGCGGCTACATTCAGCATTTTGCGCGAGGCATCCAACCCGATAATGTGCCCAGAAAACTGGGGCTGGCTCAGCAAAGTTGATGGCAGGCGGCCTGTGCCACAGGCCACATCTAGCACAAACGGGGCAGGCAGGTGGGCCAGCGTTTGCGCCAGCGGCGCGCCCAAAAACAATGCCTCATCCTCTGCGCCAAAGCATTTGATCGAGTTGTAGCGGGGAGCGGTCCAGTCGTACAACAGCCTGACAACGCACGAACCGAGATGGACGCCTTCAGCGATGACCAATTCCCAATAGACCAGCAGAATTAATGCCGCCAAGAACAAGGCGGCAAGCGCCAGACGAACAGAGGGCAAGGGAAGTGAGAGAGGCAAAGACAAGAGGGTGAGGGGATGAACAGCCAAAGGCGGGCACCTCGGATATATTGCTTCTTAGGGCTAAGGATTAAATAACTTGCCCATGTTGAGGGCGCAGACAGCTTGACTGATGGACAAGTTATTTCTTTCTCATTCCTTAGCTGATGGTGAACGCCGAGATTAACATGGCAGCTATTAGCCAGGCCTGGCTGCTGCGGACAAACCAAGCCCCCCCACGTCCTTGCTTCAGTCCAGGCTCTAGCAGCATTTGCGCAAACAAGACGAAAAAAAGGACCAGGGCGGGCAGGGGATTATGCGTTAGCAGCAGAACCAGTGCGGCAATCAGCTGAGGCCAGCGCCAATTTGGCAGGCCAGTGTCTTGCTCGGCGAGCTGTCGCCCACCCACGAATGTAAGAGTAAAGAGCGCCGCCAGCAGGGCCGAGCTGAGGCTGATCGCCCCAAAGGCGGCATGCCCAACCAGCCAGGCCAGCCCGATTTCGAGGACAGATTCGACGGCGGGGACCGGCTGGCCGGTGGCGCGGTTGATCACAATGCCAATTTGCACAATGGCCAGTGCTGCGGCTGAAAGTGCGAGCACTGGCCATCCCAAAACAGCTGCCAGCCCTGCGCCTAGCGCCACGCAAATGACGATGCTTGAAAAGGTGGTGCTGACGAGCGGTTGCGAATCGGTTTGCCACCAGTAGGCCAGTTGAGACAGCCAACGTGTGGCGCGGTCGCCAGGAGCGCCCAGCCGCATGTAAGGTAGCGTGCGCGGGCGGAGGGGTGGGGGGCTGGTGTTCCAGCGAGCCGCAATAGCCCCCCAATTGGTTTCTACGACGTTGGTCCAACAAGTGGCCCACAGGCCATCTACCAGAAAAAGCGTCAATCCGGCCAAAAGTGCCCCGCGCGCATCCCAGCTAAAGCGGCCAGAGGCAATGATGCCACACAATACTGCCCAAACAGGCCCTAACCACAAACCACTGGAGCGAAGTGTGACATCTACCCGGACAAATTGTCCGCTTGCAGGAGGAGTGGAATCTGATATGCTGTTCATCATGGCGTATGATACCACAGGATAACCCAGAACGCCATGTAACCACAATCGCTGATGCAATCATCACGGCTCCACTAGGTATGATACCACAGGATAACCCAGAACGCCATGTAACCACTCCAGTTTCCAAATAGCCGTATCTGGCGCATCTCCATGCGCCAGTGAGCAGCTTGGAAATTGGAGGTAGCCAAAATTGCCAAAACGCATTGTCTGTTGTACAATTTTTGTATGACTTGGAACAACCCGTGACGGGGGGATTGTTGAGGATGAGGGTGATGAAAAAACTTGGTTGGCTGGTTGTGTTAGGTGTGCTGGGGAGCCTGTTGGCGGTGATTGTTAACGTTCAGGCTCAGGCAGAGCCTTTGCAATATTTCCCTCTCACCGGCCACACAGTGCGAGGCGATTTTTTGGCCTTTTTCAACGCGCGCGGCGGGGCAGAAATCTTGGGTTACCCCATCACCGAAGCGTTTATTCAAGACGGCCGCCAGGTGCAATACTTTCAACGGATGCGCCTAGACCTTTATCCTGAAAATGAAGCGTCTTGGCGTGTGCAGACCGGGCCATTGGGTAATTTGTTGGGCCTGGGCGCCCCGCCCATTTCTGCTGCCGATATTCCCGCTTCAGGCGACCCCAACCGGCGCTATTTCCCTGAAACCGGGCACATTGTTGTCTTTTCGTTCCTAAACTTTTACAACGCGCATGGGGGCAGCGACATGTTTGGCCTGCCCATCACCGAGTATGACTCCAAGAACGGCATTCAGTATTTCCAGCGGGCGCGCATGGAATGGCATCCCAACGCGCCAGCAGAGCAGCGGGTCAGGTTGGGGAATTTGGGCGAGACCTATGCCGTGCTCAACCTGCCCCAAGATTTGCAAAACCCGATGCCGCGCCCAGATAGCTTGCAGGTGCAGACGGCAGACGCTATTCGCCTGAAACCGGCTGCTTCCTTACGCAAGGCTGTGACCGGGCGCACGGGTGATCAGACGCTGCATGTGTATGTGCTGAATCAATTTGGGCAAGCGGTGCAAGATGCCACAGTTTCGGCGATTGTCCATTTCCCTACGGGCGATCAGGTCCTGAGCCTGCCTCAGACCGACCAGCGCGGCTATACTACCATCACTTTTGACCTGGGGCAGCAGCCGCCAGGACGGCGCATTACGGTTGATGTGCGGGTGACTTTTGCTACGCTGGTGGTTTCTACGCGGACATCGTTCTTGGTGTGGTGGTAACATAATCAAAACGACCGCGCCTACAGCAAGTGTGGGCGCGGTCGTTTTCTAGCATTGGAAACTTGTTTGCTGCTAAGGTGATGGGGCCTCTTCTGGGTTCTCCTCTTCGTCTTCCCAGCCAATGATCCATACACACAAGCCAGCCAGGCCAATGGTGGCCACCACCAGCGCCAGTGTTTGCGATGGCAACAGCCCCACGTCTTTGGCTGACCAAAGCAAGATGATGACCATGCCTATTGCCAACACAGCCCACATGGTCAGTTTGGGGTGCTGGTTGTAAAAGTTGACAATTCCTTGCATTTTGTTTCCCTAGAACAGTATTTTGTCTCTCTTAGCCCGTTTTTCGCAGTTCGCGCATCCCTACACCCTGTCTGCCGCCAGGGTGCAAGCCTGCCCTGGACGGGCAGTCCAGGGTGTGCGCGAACATTCCCTGCAATCGGCTTGCATGGGGATGCAAGCCTACGGGTGCGAAAAATAGGCCTAGATTGGCTTCAAGACACGGTCGCTTCGCAATTGCTTGTACAACACAAAGCGGTCCGAGCCTCCAAAATCTTTGATTCCCTCGACCCAGGCGGGCGGCCAACTATCCATCTCTGGCACTGTATAGCCGTGCGCTTCACACAGGTCTACCAGGCTCTGCGGAGCTTCCATGTGCATAAAGAATAATGCAATCTCGCATTGCAGCCGGTTGGCCTCGGCCTCTATGGCATCCAAGAGCACTTTGCCCGCCACCGGGCGCAGCGACGCCGGGTAGATTATAAAGTCTTCAATGCGCGCGACCAGGTTTTCTACCCGAAAACCCCCCAGACCAATCAACCGTTCGGTGTGGGCCAGCAAGACCCCCTTGGCGCCCAGCTTTTCCAGGATTTCAATCCGGTTTGTGTCAACCCGCCCGCGTGTGGCATCCCACACAAAGGCCTTGATGACGGCTGCATCCGAGGGTTTGGCCCGCCTTACTTTGACATCAGATTCGCTTAATTCGGTCACAGCATACCTCATTCTGGCTTGTGCTTGTTTACTGGCGCAATCTGGCATAATCATACCACAGCCCGTCTAAAAATGCCACAAGGGATAATCCATTTACCTTGTGAGGTACAACCCACCTCACACAGCGTCGCGCCGCCCTGTCGTCAGTTCCTCAAGACCAGCGGCAGATAGATGTAGAAAGACTCGTAATACTCGTCGGCCCCAATGTCATAGCCTGCCCCGGCCGGCCGCGCCTGTCCATCAATATCGTCCGTGACGCCGGCGTTCACGCCGCGGTTGATGGCAGCCGAAGCATCGCCGATGTGATAATCCCCGTTGTCGGGGGCCACGAAAGCGGGATTGCCGCGCACCTCGAGCGTGTTGGTGACAACCCCGCTCCCGCTCCAGTCTTGCGTGTTGGCCCAGGCCCCCTCGCCCCACAGCGCCGCTTCCAGCCTGACCGAGCTAGGCGCATCGTCAATATAGATGGCCGCCGCATGTCCCACCAGAATTGCGTTATGCAGCACCACGGTGCTGCCATGGGGTCTCATCGGTCAAGTGTCCACATAGATTCCAGGGCCGCCGGTGTTGCGGGCAAAAGTATTGTGCAGTATCAATGCGTCGGAAGAATAGTTGTACAACCCACTGCCGTTGGAAGCCTGGTTATCGGCGATGATGTTACTGTCCAGCGTCCCGCCATCATGCCAAATCAAGGACAGCCCGCCGCCCTCCTGGGCGGTGTTGTGGACAATAGTATTTTTGCTCAACGTAGCGCCGCTGCTGTTAGTCAGGTACAGCCCACCGCCGCTGTCGCCGGCGTTGTTATGGCTGATGACGTTATTGCTCACAGCAGCGTTGCTCTGGCTCAGCATTATCCCACCGCCTAGTTGGGCGCTGTTATGGCTGATGACATTATGGCTCAGGGCAGCGATGCTCCTATTCAAGTATATCCCGCCGCCACTGGAAAAAACGGCCGTGTTGCTGTACACTCGGCAGTGGCTGATCGTAGGGCCGGCCCCATAGACATATATCCCCCCGCCACTGACGGGGTGATAGCCGTCAGTCAAGCGCAGCCCTTCGACGGTTGGCGACTTGCCCCAGCCGATGATGTACAACACGCGCCCCTGCCCTTGCGCGTCCAGCGTGGTTGGATTGACCTCCGGGTCAGGCGGGCCGGCAAAGGCCGCGGTGTAACCTCCCCGGATTGTCACCGTTTTGCTGATATAGACTACCTGCGTCACAACGCCGGTAGTGGTGACATCATTGCGGGGGCGGATGTTCACGTCAGTATAGACGCCTGCCGCCACCCGGATCTCGTCACCCTCGTCGCTGGCATCTACAGCGCGCTGCACTGTAGCGCACGGAGTGGCGCTGTTGGCGCAGTTGTTGCTGCCGTCTGCGCCGCCGGGGGCCACATAGCGGATGGTTAACGCGGAAGCAGCGCCCATGTCAAGGCCACTGCCTGGAGGCAAAGTCGCCTGGGCGATTGAGACTGGGCCAGGCGCGGCTTGCGTCGGTGTGGAGCCGCCGGCCGCCAAGACTGGAAATATTAGAATGAGAACAAGTGCACAATGGAAGAATTTGGATGTGTTCAAGCTAACCTCCTTATGATCATTTTTTGCTCACACCTGCATAGTCGTCGTGAAGGCCAAAAAAAGGTCACAGATCGCCGCTGCCCCAATCTGCCCGGCCAGTTGGCAAATGTACTATACGGAATCGCAACAGCCAGAAAAAGAGCCATGCAGTAGCTGGAACTCTTGATTTGAGCGAATCAAGGGATTATATTTGTGGACGGACTCTGCCTATCGCTGTGACAAGATTGCCTTCAAATGTTGGCTGACCTGGCGGCGGGTTTGTTCCAGGCTGCCGCTGTTGTCAATCACCACATCGGCCAGCGCGATCTTGTCTGCTTGCGGCGATTGGGCTTCGATGCGGGTGCGCGCCTCGGCCTCGCTCAACTTGCGGGTGCGCATCAAGCGTTCTAGCTGCATCTGGTAAGGAGCAGTTACCACCCATAGCGCGTTGCACGTTTTGTGCTGATTGGTTTCAATGAGTTTGATGGCTTCGATGACGATAATAGGATTCAAAATTTCAAATTTCAGATTTGAGATTTTAGATTTGAAATTTGAAATTTGAAATTCTATCTCTTGGTTGACGGCTGGGTGGACAATGGCCTCTAACCGGGCCAACGCGGCGGGGTTTGAAAATACGAGCGCGCCCAGGCGAGCGCGGTCAATTTCGCCATCGGCCCGCAAAATGCCCGGCCCAAACTGGGCCACGATGGCGGCATAAACAGGCGTGCCGGGTTTTTGCAGCCGGTGAACCTCCGCATCGGCGTCAATGACATGCGCTCCCAGCTCAGCCAGCATGCGGGCCACAGCGCTTTTGCCGGTGGCAATGTTGCCGGTTAGGCCAATCAAGTAAATGGGCATTTAGGCCTCTGGATTGCCTTGTTCTTGTTGCAGCGCAGCCAAGGCCGATATAGTGAAATAGGTTGATATGAAAAACAGTGAAAACAGCAGAGAAAAAACAATCGTCCGGGGATGCGCCAAGGGGTGACTTAGCCTGGCCCAAATGCTGGCCAAAAGCGGCGCAGGCTGCATAATCAGATCCCAACTATTCCAGCGGAGATATCTTCCAAAGTAGATGCCAAGGCTGCCCAGGCTCAATGTGGCGATGACAAATAGCCAGCTTGCCCACTTGCCCAGTGATTTGGCTACAATGGCTTGCATCAGGCGCAGCGAAACTATTCCCAACAGGTAGCCGGCCCAGGCGAAAGATAAAATCATGACCAGGTCGAACCAGTGTGGAATGTTGTCTCTGGGCTGTAGATGCAGCAGATCGGTCATCACATACAGCGAGTTGGGGAAAAAAATTAACCACGTGACGGCGCAGATTAGCACCAGCAAGTAACAGATGGTTGTCTTTTTTTGGTAAAAACTTTGGGCCGCCCATGCGCATCCCAGTGGAATCCAGGCCAAAAACAAATTCCAGACCAGGAAGCGATATGTTTGCGTGCCAGAGTAGATAAAACGGGCCAGAATTATTGCCGCGCACAGGGCAGAAGTGAGGATTAGAGAAGCCAACGTGGCGACTTGCTTGCGCTGAATCAGTTTTGCAATCGTTATAGCCATAGTACTAGTCATGGTTTGCTCCCTTGAACAATATATTTATAGGAAATAACGCAGCCAACGTATCCCCATACGTTGGCGGACGGGCATGGGGATGCCCGTCCTGCTATTTCCAATAAGGTCTATAGTTCTATTGCAAAATGACGCTGCTTGGCCTTAACCAGTTCCCTGCCTATCATGGAGCTAGCTTTTCTGCTTTCTGGGCTATTTGCTCCCATTCTTCAATGGTTTGGTGCAGTTCGCTTTCCAGGCGGGCATAATCGGTTCCCAGGCGGTGGACGCTATCTACCGCGCCAGAAGTGCCGGCTATTTCCAGTTGAGTGGATAGCTCTTGCAGGCGGGCCTCCATTTGGGTAATTGTTTGTTCCAGCTCGGCAGCCCGTTGGGCATTGCGACGTTGCTGCTTGGCCTGTTCTGAAAGCTGCGGGCGCTGCCGTTTGGCGCGGGGTTCTTGAGCCTTTTCGGTTTGTTTCCTGGCTTCCTTGGCGGCCTGGCGTTGGGCCACATATTGACTATAGCCGCCTTGGTACACTAGTACGTGTTTGTCTTCAATCACCCACATATGAGTAGCCAGCCGGTCTACCATGTAGCGGTCGTGGCTCACCATTAGAATTGTGCCGCTAAAGTCTGTCAGCACCTCTTCCAGCACTTCTTGAGATGAAATATCCAGGTGATTGGTAGGCTCGTCTAGCAGCAACACATTAGCGCCTTGCAACGTGAGCACACACAGGGCCACACGGGCGCTTTCACCGCCCGACAGAGCGCCAATTGGCTTGAAGACATCGTCGCCCGAGAACAAGTAGCGCCCCAACATGCCGCGCGCTTGCTCGGTGGGCATATTTTTTATATTCAGGATGGCGTCGAGAATAGAGTGTTGGGGGTTGAGGCCTTCGTGGACCTGGGCAAAATAGCCCACCTGGACCGAAGCGCCAAACTCTATCTCTCCGCTCAACGGCTGCACCTGGCCCAGCGCGGTTTTTAGAAAGGTGGTTTTGCCGGCGCCGTTTGGCCCCCAAAAGGCCACCCGCTGCTTGCGCCGCAATTCTAGCCAGGGGCAATCGAGCAGCGGCTCGTCGCCGGGATAGCCCACCACCAGGTCGCGCGCCCATAGCACCAGGTCGCCGCTGCGGAGGTCGGTGCGTAGTTTGAGGCGCAATGTTTTCGATTCAACCGGACGCGCCATACGTTCCATGCGTTCCAGGCGTTTGAGCCGTCCCTGCGCCTGGCGAGTCTTTTGGCCGGCCATGTAACGCTTGATAAAAAATTCTTCTTTGGCAATATGTTCCTGCTGGCGTTCATATTCGGCTTGTTGCCTGGTATAGCGTTCGGTGCGCAACTGGGTATATTGTGTATAGTTGCCAGGGTAGCTTTCTAGCCGGCCCCCCTCAAGCTCCCAAATGGTTTGGGCCACGGCATCCAAGAAATAGCGGTCGTGCGCCACGGCGATCAGCGCGCCGCCAAAGTCGCGCAGGGCTGTTTCAAGCCATTCAACTGCTTCTATATCCAGGTGGTTGGTTGGCTCGTCCAACAAGAGCACGTCGGGTTCTTGTAAAATCAGCCGGGCCAGCAAGAGGCGGGTTTTTTGCCCGCCCGATAGCTGGTAAACGGGGCGTCCGAAATCTTGCTTGTCAAAGCCCAGGGCAGACAGGGTCTGCGCAATGCGCAGCTCGAAAGTATAACCGCCGGCATTTTCAAATTGCTCTGCCAACTTGCCATAGCGTTCAATGACAGTCTCGTATTGTTCGGGGTCGGCCATGATATGCTCGAGCTGGCGCAACTCTTGGGCTTGGGCTTGCAGGTGAGTGAACACATTCAGCAACTCTTGGTAGACAGTCTGTGTGCCAGACAGTTCTTCATCGGCGCGTTGCGGCAGGTAGCCAAGGGTCAACCCGCGCGCGCGATGCACCTGGCCGCTGCTGGGTTCTTCCAGCCCGGCCAGGGCGCGCAGCAAAGTGGTTTTGCCGCCGCCGTTGGGGCCTACCAACGCCGCGCGTTGCCCGTGCGCCAGCGAGCAGGTGATTCCGGCAAAGATGTCTTGGGCGCCAAAAGATTTGGATAGATTGACGGCAGAGATGACTGGCATTTTATTCGGGCTGCTTGTCAAACATTGCGCCGACGGATACTCCCTCGTGCACTCGTTGAATGACCTCGCCCAAGAAAGAGCCGACCGACAAAACGGTCAGGTTGGGCAGGTATTGTTTTTTGCCGGGGAGGATGGGGATGGTATCGGTGGTGATGATTTCTCGAATGGGCAATTGCCCCAAGCGAGCGGCGGCATTGCCAGACAAGACCGGGTGGGTAAAGGCCAGGTAGATATTGGCGGCACGATGTTCTTTGAGGGTATTCACGGCCAGTTCTACCGATTGGCCGGTATCCACTTCATCATCCACCAAGATCACATTTTTGTCTTGCACGTCACCCAGCACCGTCATCAGGTCAATCTTGGCGTTTTCTGGATTGCGGCGTTTTTCAATAAAGGCCATGGGCAAATCTAGGCGGGCGGCATAGTTGCGACCTTTTTTGGCAAAGCCAAGGTCTACGGCCATGACCACGGTGTCGTGGAGCTGCTTTTGGGCCAGATAATCGCTGAGGATGTGAAATGCCGTCAGCTCGTCGCCGGGAATGCCAAAAAAGCCCTGGATTTGTCCGGCGTGCAGGTCTATCGTCATCCAGCGGTCGGCGCCGGCGGTGGCAATCAGATCGGCGATCAGGCGGGCCGTGATGGGCACGCGGGGCTGGTCCTTTTTATCACTGCGGGCATAGGCAAAATAAGGTATCACTACCGTAATGCGCCCGGCGCTGGCGCGCTTGACGGCGTCAATAAAGATCAACAACTCCATCAGGTTTTGGTTGACTGGCGATGACATTGTTTGGACGATGAACACGTCTTGTCCGCGCACGCTAATGCCTAGCCGGACAAAAATATTCTCGTTGTCAAAGATCAAGGTTTCGCTGGGAGAAATCTCTAGTCCGAGTTGTTCGCAGACGCAATGGGTCAGGTCGCGGCAACTAGAGCCTGCAAAAACCTTGATATGACCATATAAATGAGGTTGAGGCATTGCACTTCCTGTCTGGTATGGATTGGGGGCAGGGGCTATTGCACAAGAAACGGCGAACGGTTAAAGCGCCGCTGCCTGCCCATTAAGCACGTCGTACACCCATCCGTGCAACTGTAGCTTGCCCCGTTGGATTGCTTCTCGGACGCAGGTGTATGTTTGGGCATGCTCAAGCTGAAGCCGGATGTTTTCTTCAACCAAGGCGCGGTGCCGCAATTCTGCGTTGATGGCGCGGCCTTCAATTCGCTGGCGTGCCGGGCGGGCGTGCTCAAGCCAACGCGCCAGCGATGGTTCTTTGAGAGGGTCGAGCCGCTTGTCCATCGCTTTGATGCCTCCGCAATCGGTGTGGCCTAGCACAACCAGATGCGAGATGCCTAAATGTTGGACGGCGTATTCGATGGCAGACCCCACGGCTGATTCACTGACGCTATAAGCCGGAATGGCATTGGCAACAGTGCGCACAACGAACAGGTCGCCGGGCCTGGCGCCGGTAATCATTTCTGGCACCACGCGCGAATCGGCGCAACTCACCAGCATCACCTGAGGCTTTTGACCTTCGGTGGCAAGTTGAAGGAAAAACTCTTTGGCGCGCTCAAAGTGATTGGCGCTAAAGGTCTCGGCGCGTTGCAACAGCGCATCATAGGTCAATGAATCGTAAGCCACACAAGTCCTCCTATGTGTTAATAATCGTAACTACTCAGCATCCTGAGCGTCCTTCGGCCTTGCTCAGGATAAGCGCCGCGCTCCTTCGACTGCGTTTCACTTCGCTCGGGATGCGCGGCGCGTAGCCTGCTCTGTCGGCAGACAGGTCGAAGGGTGCCGGCTGAGTTACTAATAATCAACTTTTAAACATGTTGGCATGGGCCAAGATCTGGGCTGCTGCTGCAT
The DNA here is from genome assembly GCA_041740315.1 of Thermoflexales bacterium. Taxonomy (GTDB): domain Bacteria; phylum Chloroflexota; class Anaerolineae; order Fen-1058; family Fen-1058; genus JBGSMF01. The sequence goes on along the minus strand of JBGSMF010000421.1, from coordinate 57,408 downwards.
AAGGGTCTAGCTCGCGCGCCAGGACGCGCTCTAGCAGCTTGTCCAGTTCAGAAGCAACCGTCTGGCTCATCAACTGGCGCATCACAGTCTCTCGCAGAATGGCGTCTAGCTCTGCCGCCAGTCGCCCGCGCACTCGGGACTGCTTTTCTCCACTTGTGTTCAAAAATTGCCGATGCTGCTCGATTGCTTCGATGAGCTCGTCAATGCCCTTGCTTTCTAATGCCACGGTCTTTAAAATAGGTGGCCGCCAGACAGGTTTCTCTTGGGCCTTGTCGGGCGCTTTGTGCGGCACGCCTACCGTCATGCTCACCCCATGGTGGCTCACTTTATGCTCGGCCACGCCCAGGTCTAGCATGGCCTGGAGCGCGCGCAGGGTGCTTTCGGCGCCTTCGCGGTCGGCCTTGTTAACCACCAGCACGTCGGCAATTTCTAGTATGCCTGCTTTGATAGCTTGAATGTCGTCACCCAGGCCGGGCGCTTCGACGACCAGGGTGGTGTCGGCGGTGCGGGCAATATCTACTTCGGATTGCCCCGCGCCAACGGTTTCGATCAAGATCATCTGATAGCCAGCGGCATCTAGAGCCTTGGTCACATCGGCAGTGGCGCGCGCCAGGCCGCCCAGGCTGCCGCGTGTGGCCATGCTGCGGATGAACACGCCAGGGTCGCCGGCCAGGTCGCGCATACGGATACGGTCACCCAAGATGGCCCCGCCGGTGAATGGGCTGGTGGGGTCTACTGCCACAATGCCAACCAAAAGCTCCCTGCGCCGGTAAGCTTTGGCAATTTCGGTCACCAGGGTGCTTTTGCCAGTGCCCGGCGAACCGGTGATGCCTAGCAGATAGGCGCGGCCGGTGTGTGGGTACAAGGTAGCCAGCACGCCTGCGGCTGCGGCGCTGTTGTTTTCTATTTGGCTTAGCAGGCGGGCCAGTGCGCGGCGGTTGCCGCCCAGGGTCTCTTGAATCAGGTCCATAGTATGGTCGGCGCTAAAACTAGGCGGGTTGGCTACGCCAACCCGAAGCAGTTTCGGGCAAGGCCCAAAACTGCGACCAAGATAGCGGGGTTGAAATTTGACTCATTTGCACAGATTTCGGGCTATATAGATGTCTAGGAGCTTGTCGGAGAGGGCCGTTCGTAGTGTGCGCTTTAGCGCGCTGAAGCGCGCACTACGAGCCTACCAGCCCGCTCTCCGACAGCCTGCTAGCGCTTTCAGGTGTTTGCGCGGGCGGCCAAGACTTGAGCCTGAACGAGCGCTACAACCTCGTCGGTGTTGGCGCCTGGCCCAAAGACGGCCTTGACGCCGGCCTGCTTGAGCGCCGGCACGTCTTCATCGGGGATGATGCCGCCTGCAAACACCAACACGTCATCCAGCCCGTTTTGCTGCAACAGCTCGACCACGCGGGGCAAAAGTGTATTGTGCGCGCCCGACAAAATTGACAGCCCTACCGCGTCCACATCTTCTTGCAGGGCGGCTTCTACAATCATTTCTGGCGTCTGGCGCAGGCCGGTGTAAATCACTTCCATTCCGGCGTCGCGCAGCGCGCGGGCGATGACCTTGGCGCCGCGGTCATGGCCGTCTAATCCAGGTTTGGCGATCAGAATGCGAATCTTTTTTCCCATTATGCTGTGTCCATAGGTTTTTTATGGTATAGGAAAGTATAAAACTTTTCTACACCACTGCGAAAGCTTTGCTTTCTTGTGAGGCTAGAATTTCACAAGGGCATTATACAACAACTTGGAGCTTTGTGTAATTGACGGGGAACTGGGGCGGTGCTAAAATGAAGCCAGCATTGGGCGGAATCCAATAGACCTTATCGGAAATAGCAGGATGGGCATCCCCATGCCCGTCCGCCAACGTATGGGGATACGTTGGCTGCGTTATTTCCGATAAACTCTAATAGCTCATATTCAATCAGGAGGCACCCATGAAATCGCGTTGGGCCATTATCTGGGCGGTTGCGCTTATTTTGGGCGGAGCATTTTTGCTGGCGCAAAATTTTAATATGTTTGGCGAGTTGAGTGCCCCACTCTGGTCGGTGATTTTTGGCGGATTGGGAATGCTGTTTTTGCTCAACTTTATCACTGCGCGCGATCAATGGTGGTCGCTCATCCCTGGCTGCATTTTGTTGGGATTGGGGCTGGTGACCTTTTTGGCCGAGGTAGGTGACGTTAGGGGCGAGTGGATAGGCAGCCTGTTCCTTTTCAGCGTTGGTTTGCCCTTTTTGCTGATTTACCTGGTGCAGTCTAGCCGAGGGCACAAAGAGTTTTGGTGGGCTCTCATCCCTGGCGGAATCATTACTTTTATGGCCATCGTTGTCTTGGCCGCTTCGAGCGTGCCCGGCGAGGTGATCGGCGCGTTTTTCATGTGGTGTATTGCGCTGTCATTCGTGTGGGTGTATCTGAGCAACCGCCAGCAGAATTGGTGGGCGCTCATTCCCGGCGGCGTGATGTTCATTGCCGGCCTGATGCCGGTTGTGGTGCTGGTGAGCGACTCACCGCGGCTTGCCGGGGGAGTGTTCTTTTTGGGCCTGGCAGCAGTCTTTGGCTTGCTCTATTTCCTCAACCCTAGCGGCCAAGAGCGAAAATGGGCCGTGTATCCGGCGTCAATCCTGGCCGTTATTGGCCTGGGGGTGGTGATCTTGGGGCAGAACTGGTGGCCCGTGGTGATTATTGCGCTGGGCATATTTTTGCTCATCAATGCCCTCCGGCGTGGGCGGTGAGCCTGTTATAGACTCCACAATCGCTCAATGTATTCGCGGCTCATTTTGATGGCCCCGTGGCCTGGCTCGGCGGCGGCTTCGAGGATGCAAACTTGCGCGGCAGTGCGCTTGAGGATGGGGATCATCGCGCGCCAGTCGAGCGCCAGCGGCGGGTGATGTTCGCTGCCGGCCTTTTCGTCGTGCAGGTGCAGCTCGATGATGCGATCTCCCAATAACTCGACCCAGCGTTCCAGCGAGGCTGAGCAAAGGCTGCGCCGCACGTCCAAGGCCACCCGACAATCTAGCGCCTTTGCCAGGCGCGCCATAACTTGTACGTCGTTTGTCCCCCGGCTGGCTTGCCAGTATTTGATATTTTCCAGCGCCAGTGTTATGCCCTCTTCAGCCAGGCTGCGCTGCAGGTCGCGCATGCCGGGGAGGAGCGGAGGCTTGGCTCGTTTGGCGCCAGTTTGTTTGGCATAGGCTTGCAGGGCTTCTTCGCTGGTGAATATGTCGGCTGGATGCACAGTGAGGACTGTGGCATGCAGGGTTTGCGCTATTTTGACCTGGGCGGCCATCAGTTCACTGCGAGCGTCCTGGCTGAACACTTGGGGGCCGGTCAGAAAAAGCGCGTGGATGCCCACCACCTTCAACTGGCGCACGGCCAACTCGCGGGCCAGTTCGGCGTAAATACCCAGGCTGGCTTGTTGCGCAAAGCCATAACCCACCTCGGCTTGTTGGAGGTTGATTTGCACCGCCTCGAATCCAAGCGCATGCACCTGAGACAAGGCCGCCAGCGTGTCAAAAGACTGACTTACTCAAATTGACATTTCAATTCGGGTTTAGCCTAGCCGATGTGCTATTTGAGCAAGCGCGAACGGTGATACCACAGAACGCATAGCAGCGAAACTAGGCGGGCGGCAATCGCCCGCTTTTCGTTTCTTTGACAATCAAGGTATAATCTCTCTAAGAGAGAGGCAAAACCCCATCTCTAGTGGCACTGGTTCGTAGGACTTTGATAACAGGTAAAACCAAAAGCCAGGGAGGGCAAATCATGCGCAATCTAATAATCCAAATCTCAAGTGTTCTTGTTTTGCTTCTCGCTAGTTCGTGCAATTCGGTTGCGCCCACGACTGTTGCTTTCACCCCAACACCAATCTATACTCCTACTACCACAAACACGCCGACCGCAACGCATACACCAACAGCTACTTTTACCCCAACACCTACCCTTACACCAACGCTATTGCCCAAAGAGATGGTGGATCAGATTTTGCGAACTCATAATGCCATTGTTTGGATATACGCTGAGACAGCATTGATGAATCAAACCGCATCCAATATTCAATCCAAGTCAATCAGTGGCTTTGAAGCATTTGGAGCCATCCTTTTATCGGCAGGAATTATCAGTGCTACAAACGGCCTTGTGCCAGAGATTGTTCCCCCAGAACTGTTGGCCGATTACTGGAAAAAGTCTGTTGACACACATGAGCAGAACAAGTTTCTTATGAGGAAATGGCTAAACAAAGAGATTGAATCATCTCAGGTGGTCAGTGAGTCACAACCGTTGCTTGCGACGATGGAAACAACTGTGGAAGACATGCAGCAGTTAATTGTATACGACTATCACATTGCCCCCGATCTGCTACAAGAACAATACAAGAAGATGATTGATAGCTTGGAATCAATTGGCGCTACCCCAACAGCTACTCCAGCGCCCAAGAAACCATGAGCCATATTGGCGACTTCAAGCGCCTAATTCTTTAGTTTAGTAATTGTAGCGGGCTAGGATTGCCCGCTTTTTGTTTGTAGCCTAGCGGCTGGCCCCGTCGGCTGGCCCGGCCCCCTGGCCTAGCTTGCATTGACGGCAGGCAGGTATATAATACCCTCACACCAAAAAACCATGCCAACGGGGGTCTAAAATGACACCAAGCCCAATTACTAAAAATACGCTTTTCTACGGTGACAACCTGGAAATTTTACGCGAGTATGTCTCCGATGAAAGTATTGACCTAATCTACCTTGACCCCCCGTTCAATTCTAGCCGGTCTTATAATGTTCTGTTTAGGAATGAAGCAGGCAAGGAATCAGAAGCACAAATTACGGCTTTTGATGATACATGGCATTGGGGCGAATCAGCCGAGCAAACATACCATGACCTGATTACACAAGGGCAACCACAAGTAAGTAAAATGATTGCGGCATTACGTGACTTTGTAGGCACTAATCAAATGATGGCCTACTTGGTTATGATGGCGGCGCGGCTGGTAGAGTTGCACAGAGTACTTAAGCCAACGGGAAGCCTATACTTGCATTGCGACCCAACGGCAAGCCATTATTTAAAGATTGTGCTGGATGCAGTCATGGGGCCAGAGAATTACCGCAATGAAATTGTTTGGAGGCGACAATCAGCGCACAGCGACGCCAAGACGAAATTCCCCGACGTGACAGACACTATTTTATTTTATGCCAAGTCGAAACAAGCAGAGTTTCGCCCTCAATATGGTGAGCATGACCAAAAATACATTGCCAAGTTTTACCGTTTTGATGACCAAGACGGACGCGGGCCATATCGCTTGGGTGACATGGCAAGCCCAAACCCTCGCCCTAATATGATGTATGAGTGGATGGGCTTTCCCTGGCCGGCTAAAGGTTGGCGTTACCAACGTGAAACAATGCAAAAACTCCATGACGAAGGGCGAATACATTACCCACGCCGGCCAGATGGATCATTTGATACAACTAAACGACCCGCTCTAAAACGGTACTTGAATGAGCGGGAGGGATCAATAATCCCAAATGTTTGGGCAGATATTCAATCTTTGCATAGCTCACATGCTGAGCGCCTTGGTTATCCCACCCAAAAGCCCCTTGCTTTGCTTGAACGGATCATACAAGCAAGCAGCAACCAGGGGGATATTGTACTTGACCCATTTTGCGGTTGTGGTACTGCAATCGCGGCGGCTGAAAAACTGGGGCGCAAGTGGGCAGGGATAGACATTACACACCTGGCTATATCCCTAATCAAGTATCGTTTGCATGACATGTTCCCAGATGTGCAATATCAAGTCATTGGTGAACCTGGCAGCCTGGGTGGGGCGCAGCAATTAGCTTTGGATAGCCGCTATCAATTCCAATGGTGGGCGCTTTCATTGGTCAAGGCTAGGCCACTTGGCGGCCAAGCGACCGAAGGCAAAAAGGGCAAAGACCAGGGCGTTGATGGGGTGATAACCTTTGTAGACGAAGCAGGCGGCAAGCCCAAGCAAATACTTGCCCAAGTGAAAAGTGGCAAGGTTAAAAGCGGGGACATTCGAGACTTGCGCGGCGCTATCGAGCGGGAAAAGGCAGCAATGGGTGTGTTTGTTACTTTGGAGCACCCATCGCCTGAAATGAAAAAAGAGGCGGTTTCAGCCGGCTTTTACCATTCGCCCGGTTGGAACCAGGATTACCCCAAGATTCAGATTTTGACTATTGAGCAATTGCTTGACGGCGAGGCGGTCAAAATGCCCCCGACAAGCATTACATTCAAACAAGCGCCAAAAGCAGAAAAGCCCCCAGAGGCAGAGCAACCCAAGCTTGAATTGTAGACAAGCAAAGGACAGGCGCAAGGCTAACACCTTGCGCTTTTTGTTGCCTCGGCTGGCCCAAGCCACACGCCGGCACCCCTCCAAAATTCGCAGCTCGCAAGCCCTGGCCCTGACCCCGGCCAGAGCGCACCCCCCAACCAACCAGAACATTTGCGCTGTCAGTCGAATGTCAATAAATATGTCTTGACATAACGACATATTTATTATACAATAGAGCCAGAACAAACAAAAAACCCCGGCGATGGGGAAACATCACCGGGGCGACCCAAGACACAAACAGAGGTTGTGAGATGGGCAAGACGGATTATAACACCGAATATGAAAAACTAGACCCGGCCATGCCGGCAGAGCTGAGGGAACGAATAGCGCGGCTGGCGGTCAAAATGGCGGCGGGGTCTGTGGTAGACAATCTTGGACACAAGGCCCCGACCTATCACCACAAGAGCAAGGGCAAGCGGCGGGGGCCGCATGGGATGTGGGAAGCATAGCAGGCGGGCCGGCCCCGGCTTCCCCCATCTTGGAGTATAGCGAAATGAGCGACATTCTTAAATCAGACTGGCTAACGACCGAAGAAGCAGCAAACCTAACAGGATACCACCCCGATCATTTGCGGCGGTTGTGGCGTGCCGGCAGGATAGAGGGGTGCATGTTGGGGCACTCGTTATTGATTAGCCGAGCAAGCTTGCTGGCACACAAGCGCAAGGCGCGAGCTGGCCGGCCAAAGAGCAAATCTATAGAGGGAGCATGATCATGTCACCAAGAAAATTGATTACATCACCAAGAGCAAGAAAAGGGACAAGTCTTTTGTTAGGGGATGGGTTTATTGATACCCAAAAGGCAGCGATGATAACAGGTTACACACAAGAGCACATTTGCCGGCTGTGTAGAAACGGGAAGGTTGAAGCGGCCAAAATTGGGTACAGGTGGGTGGTAAAAGAAACATCTTTAACGGAGTATCAAAAGAGTTATAACTAACGCTAATCATTGTTAGCAATAGCACAGGGGGCAACATGAGCAAGGCCATTGTCAAGGCCAGCGGTGATCTGGCTACAATCGAATTGAGCGAAAGCGCGAAAAAATACGCCCGCAAGAGCAAGGCTGATAACACCCTCCGAACCTACAAAACGTTTTGGGCAGAGTTTGAAAATTACGCGGCGCAGCGTGGCGAGCCGTCTTTGCCCGCAAGTCCTGAGACGGTTATCGAGTATCTTGTTGACCTGGCCGACGCCGGCGCTAAGGTGTCAACCATTGCGGTTAAGCTGGCAGCAATCGCCTGGGCACATAGAACGAACGCGGCCCCCGACCCGACTGTATACGAAGCGGTTAAGGCAGTGATGAGTGGCATTAGACGTGACAAGCGGATTGCCCCACAGAAAAAGGCAGCGGTTACGCTCGATGAGTTGCGGGCGATGGTCAAGACGCTGGATACCTCCACCCTGGCCGGCAAGCGTGACAAGGCGCTCTTGCTAGTTGGTTTTGCTGGCGCGTTTCGGCGGAGTGAGCTTGTTGGGTTGGATGTAGCCGACTTGCGCTTAAATGGCGTGCTAAAAATCACCATTCGCCAAAGCAAAACCGATCAAGAGGGGGCCGGCCAAGTCAAGGTTATCCCCTCGATTGCTGACACCGACATTGACCCTGTGGCAGCCATGCGGGTCTGGCTGGATGCGAGCGGTATAAAATCTGGCGCTGTGTTTCGCCAGATTGACCGATGGGGGAACATGCGCGAAAGTCGTTTGACCTCGCAGAGTGTGGCCCTTGTCGTAAAGGGCGCGGCGCAATCGGCGGAGCTAGACTGGCGTGCATTTTCGGGCCATTCATTGCGGAGCGGGTTTATCACTGAGGCAGCGGGCGCGGGTGTAGAATCAAGGGACATCATGAGCCAGACCGGCCACAAAAGCGAATCTGTCATGCGTGGTTACATCCAAGACGCCGGCAAAGGCGCGGCACGGGCCTGTTTGGCGGCTTTTGGACAGTAAGCAAATAACTATACTCGAAAGTATAGTTCTACAATTCCTATTGACAAATTAGAAAGGATGTGCTACAATGTAAACGCTCCAAAGGTGCTTGGTCTTATAGGGCCAAGACCTAAAAAATGACGGTAACATCTTAGCGTTTTGTCCTTCTCAATTGAACGGGCAAAAGCTAGATACACAAAGATTTTTCTAGTGTTCTAGCTTTGCCCGTTTTTTGTTAACAATAATGGGGGTGAAATGAAAAATAGAACCGAGGTAGTTAGTGCGCGTTTTAGTCCAGATGAGCGCAAAATTTTAGAGCGGCTGGCACAATGCGATGAGCGCAAAAACTCCGACATGCTGCGGTTGCTTGTTTTGCATGAGGCGCGGGCGCGTGGCCTCGCTCTGGATGCAACCGAAGCCAAGCCGGCCAGCAAAAGTGGAGGGGTGAGCGATGCAACGGGTGGGTGATTTTGTCATAACCGCACGCTGTACTGTGACCGACCCAGCAGAACGGGCGCGGCGGTTGGGGCGAGTTTATGATTTGCTAACAGAGCGTGGGCGCGAGGCGCAACGAAAAACCGCCGTGGCGGGTGACATCCTGGCAGACGAACCCACCACAGCGGCTAGTGACGCCCTGCCCTTGCGGGTAGAGTGCAACGGGGAGTTTACATCATGACCAATTTAAACACAAACCGCCCTGGGCCGTGGGTAGCGGCCATTGGGGCGGCTGGCGATGGGATGTTACACCATCATTGTATCATGTTTTGCTCTGGGGTGCAATATGGCTAGACAACAAAAACAAACCACCATCACTACCCCATTGCCGCATGATCTTGAAGCCGAAGAAGCGGCCCTTGGCAGTGTCTTGATTGACCCCACCACACTAGACCAAGTGAAAGCCCACCTAGCCGGCACCGATGATTTTTACCTGGTAAAAAACGCATGGGTGTTTAGTGCTATGCTGGTCCTACAGGGACAAGGGCAACCAATTGACTTTTTAACCATGCGCGGCGAGTTGGAAAGGCGCGGGCAACTTGCCGAAATCGGCGGGCTGGCTTTCCTTTCCCATCTAACAAACACTGTCCCAACGGCGATACATGCGGAGGGATATGCCCGCATCGTAGCAGCGAAGGCCCGCGACCGGCGCATTATTGACCTTGCCTCACAGATTGCCAAAGCTGGCTATGACGGCACCCCCCATGCCCTGGCCGATCTAGTTGCGAAACTCCAAACAGTACATGCCAACGGCAACGGCCATAACAATGGCACAACCTGGGCAGACATAAAAACCACCATTGCACCTATTACGTGGGCCTGGCGGCCCTGGTTGCCCAATGGACTATTAACCATCATTGCCGGCGAAAGCGGCGCGGGCAAGTCGGCCCTGGCCTTGCGGGTTGCCGGGTGCTACCTGGCCGGCTGGCCCTGGCCGGATGGTGCGCGGTTTGCTGAAAACCTTGGCGCGGTCGTGTGGTGTGAAGCCGAAGCGGCGCAAGCCGTCAACTTGGAGAGGGCCGAAGCGTGGGGATTGCCTACCCAAAACCTGATTGACCCTTTGGGCGGTCTTGATGACATACGGTTAGATGACCCTACCCACCGGGCGGCAATTGTGGCAGCGGCAAGGCGGGGCAACGTGCGCTTGGTTGTTTTGGATAGTCTGAGCGGGGCAACAAGCCGAAATGAGGACAAGAGCAACGAAGCCTTGCCCACCGTCAAATTTTTGGCAGAGCTGGCGCGGGACACAGGCAAACCAGTTTTGCTAACCCATCATTTGAGGAAACGCGGCATTTTGGATGTTACCGACCGGGTAACGCTAGAGCGGATACGGGGCAGTAGTGCAATCATTCAAACTAGCCGGGTAGTTTGGGCGCTGGATGTACCCGACCAAAACAAAGACAGAGAAAAACGGTTGAGCATGATCAAAAACAACCTTGCCCGCTTTCCCGATCCCATCGGTGTAACAATTGACGCGCATGGGGTGATGTTTGGCACGGCCCCGGAGCCGCCAAAACGAGAAACCCTACAGGACAAAGCAATTGATATGCTCATGGCGATTTTGAGCGGTGGGCCAATGGCGGTAGACGAAATAGAGGAACATGCAGACGGCCTTGGATTATCCATGCCGACAGTGCGTAAAGCCAAAGAAAAAATTGGCATTGTACACCACAAAGACGGCAAAACGTGGCTTTGGGGTTTGCCAGCAAAAAACATTAATTAACTTTTATCAGATTATCACTTTATAAGTTTATTAGTTTATCAGTTGGTCAAGTTGTAATTGATAAACTAATAAAGTGATAAACGAAAAACGGGACAGAAAATGACCATTTTGGAGCTAGTAGCAGAATTGAATCGGCGCGGGGCCTCAATGCGGATTGACCGGGCGGGCCGGTTGCGTGTTGGGCCGGCGTCTATGATAAACGACCTTCACCCGGCTATATCAGCTATGCGTGACGAACTGCTATACCTGGCAGCGATAGAATCTCGCAACGAGCCAAAGGCGCGTGAATTGCGGGCGATTTTACCACTGGCGACCCTGTCCGGCCTGCCCCTCCCCGATGACCCAGACCTGGCAACGGGTGAATGTTTCGACCGATGTGAACGGGCTTGGGACGCCGGCGACGTGGCCGGGGCCGAACTCTGGGCAACGGAGTTTGAAAAGTTGGCGGCGGCCCTGTGGGGCACTTCCGCGTCGTAGCGGAATTGGCTTGGCAACTTATGGCAACAAATGGCAACTTAACACCAAAACAAAGGCGGGCAATTGCGGCGCTTTTGGCGGAGCCGACCATAGAGGGGGCAGCAAAAAATGCAGGCATAGGTGAGCGCACGTTACACCGATGGTTAGACAACGGCGATTTTTGCGCGGCATTGAATGAGGCACAGGCGCGGGCCATTGACACGGCTATAACCAAGCTGGCCGGCCTGACCGGCAAAGCGGTTGAAACATTGCGGGCGGCAATGGCCGACCAAAACGCAAGCCAAAGCACCAAAATTAGGGCGGCTGACATTTGCCTGGCCCGGCTTTTCGACTTGAAGCAATTGCATGATTTTGAACAACGTATAGCGGCGCTTGAGGCACAAGCGCGAAAGGGGAAAATGTGAGCAAAAAACTTGACAAACGATTGGCCGACCTCGAAGCCGAAGCCATGCCAGTAGTGACGGTTGCAACGGTGATTTATCGGGGCGCTTGCCCTGACCGGGCAAAATTGAATTTGCCCCAGTCGGTTAAAACGCTGGTTACATTGCCGGCCAATGGCAGGGAGCCGGCAAACATTCTAGCGGAAATCGAGCGGCATGGTTACGCCGTTCGGTTATCCTGACCATCCTGACTTTGGAGTATGTTACATGAACATTTTACAACAGGTCAAACAATCTCTTGATGACGAACGCCAAAAGGCGCAACATGCGGCGGCGGTCAAAAAGGCCGTCTTGTGGCTAGAAAAACGGACGCCCACCGAGCGGCGAGCCATTGCAGACCGGGCGCTGTTTATTGCGGCCAATGGAAACGAGCCGGATATGAGCCAGTACACGGTTTTGTTTGATGTGGACAAGGCCATGCCAACCGATGTTAGGGCCACCATGACCTTGCACGCCCTAGAGGTGATTGACATTTTAGACCAGCTCGGATTTTTGGAGGGGCCTGAGCCGATAGCGGCCAATTATGGCCCCGGCCCACACCCCGGCACCGGCACCCCCCAGAGTGTGCATGGGCGCGGCGGCATGGCGCGATGGAGGGAAGATCAAAACCCAAAAGGGGGTAAGGCCGGCAACGAAACGGAGGCTTTTGGAGTAGACCCCAATAATCGGTACAGGTTTCGGACCCGGCTGGTTGACTTGGGCAACCTTGTAACGTCAAATCTGGACAATGGAGCGGTTAATCCTGACTATCCTCAAGAGTTGCAGCCAAGGTTAAGAAACCGGGCGGCCAGCAAAACACAGGTTGACGCTGTGGCGCGTGATCTCGTGCCTGAATCACTCGTTTGGGATTTTCACAGTTTGCAACAGGGTACACCCATCGTAGGCGGTGACAACGTGGTTGAAAGCGGCAATGGCCGGACTATGGCACTACGGAAGGCAGCCGAAGCATACCCCGAAAAGTGGGCAGAGTATCAAGAGGTCTTGCGGCAAAACTTGGCAGAATATGGCTTGACCGAAGCCGACATGGCCGGCATGAGCAATCCTGTTTTGGTGAGAGAGCGAATAACAGACACCGACCGGGCCGGCTTTGCCAGAGAAGCAAACAGCCCCCCGGTGTTGTCCATGTCCCCACTAGAGCAAGCGCGGGTAGACGCGGCCCGGCTGACAACAAACCATTTACAGCGGTTACAAGTCGGTGATGACCAAACAATTGATGAGGCATTGAGGACAAGCGCAAACAGTGATTTTGTAAAAGCATTTACCGGCACACTGTCAGACAATGAGCGGGCAACCATCATGCGAAGCGACGGCACACTAAACCGCCAAGGTCTTTGGCGAATCAAAGCGGCGGTTTTTTCTAAAGTATTCCCCGGCGAAGCAGGCGAGCGACTTTCAGAGGCGTTTTTAGAGAGCCTTGATAGTGGTATCAAGAATTTTGAAACCGCATTATCTGGCGCTTTGCCCCGACTGGCACATGCTGAAAATCTAATAGCAACGGGGCAACGCAAACGCGACTTGTCCATGTCGGGTGATTTGAGCAGGGCGGTTGACATGCTGGCCCGGTTGCGTGAAAGCAAAATTAAAGTTTCTGATTATCTGGCCCAAGGTGCTTTGTTTGGCCGGGAATTGACGCACAACCAGGAGCGGCTTTTGGGGCACCTTGACCGGGTATCACGTTCACCCAAAGCCATCAGGTCACTATTCGAGCGGTACGCGCAAACGGTTATTGACCAACCCGACCCAAACCAAATGACGATGTTTGGTGTGGGCGGTTTGGATTATGAGCAAATGTTAAGCAAACTTTTGGAGGTGACGGAATGAGCAGGCAGCGTATTATAGTTATCCCCCCACTCCGCAAAAAACGGCCTGGGGAAAAACGTATTGACCCCGACAGTCTAACGGCGGCGCTACACTCTGACATTGTAGCCGATCCCGAACGAAAGATGGTTGACCCCCAGCCAGGTGACAGCATTTTGGAACTGGTTAAACGCGCAAAAATGCAGGTGGGCGAATGAACGAAAGCAAGCAGGGCCGTTTTTTTAATGTGATATACACGGAACCCAGCGGGAATATTCCATTAGACCCCCCCGGCCTGGGTGGCCCGATTATGACGCGGCTGATAAAGCCAGTGCCAATAGACCCCGAAATTTTGGCGCGGGCCGAAGCCGACCGGGCGGCCAGGGCAAAATCGGAGCGAGCGGAAAAGGTAAAGAGGCACGCCGAGGAAAAGGTCAAGGTTGCGAATTTGTTGAAGAAGCAAAAGGCTTTGTACGCTCAAAAATCGCAGCTTGCCCAAGACCTCGCAGCGGCGCGGGCCGAGCTTGCACAGGCGGCGGCCTTTGATGGTAGCGCCAGTGGTGCGCGGCGGCTGGTTGAAAAATTTGAGCGCCAGATAGCCGACCTGAACGCCGGCATTAATGCGATTGACATGGAACTATCAAAGACAAAACGTGGCGCACGGCTGGGCATTTTGGAAACATAAAATTGTGGCTTTGTAGCCATGTGTGAGGGCGTTTTTACCCTTCCTCCTTGCTTCAGGGGCCGGGCCGGCATGGGGTGCCCGGCCCCCAGAGGGGGCAACCTTGTGATTTTGGAGGGGGTAGCCTGGCGGCTGGCCCCGGTTGGCTGGCCGGCATACTCCAAAATTTGCACTTTGAAAATTGAATACACACGGCCCTAGATTTTTTAAGGTTGCGAGCACTTGACATCTTGCCCAAAGGATGTATAATATCCTATGTAGGATAATTTCATTATGGCAAAGCAACAGGGCGATACACCAATAAGCGAATGGGTTACGACAAAAGAGGCTGGCGCGATTTTAGGGATAACGTCACGCCATGTCAATTTGCTTGTATCGCAAGGTGTACTAGAGGCAATCAAGGTTACTCCCCGCATGACATTGGTCAAGCGGGATAGCCTGAGCAGCTACACGCCCAAGAAACGCGGGCGCAAGCCAAGGGGTAGACCCATCGAGTAGTTAAGCAAGTCGGGGCCGTGAAGTGTTGGAAGCACAACACGACCCCTCGCACATCACGCCGGTATCATCGGCGCAATGGCTGACCTGATTATACCAAAGCGGCTACCATACCGCAAGAGCCTTTGCAATGAATGACCGGCATAACCAAGCCGGTCATTTTGTTTAACCGGCCTAGTCGAAATGGAGGGTAAAAGGCAAATGGCTACAAAGGACGATCTAAAGTTTTTGAAGGCGACCAAGGCGAAAGCACAAGCAGCGGGTGCCCGGATGGAAAAGCAGCGGCGGGCAACCTTTGATTTACTTGAAGGCATGGCGGCCATTGATCGGCTGATTGACCGACTGAGCCGGCCCAAGTCGGCGCGGCGGAGGGGATAAGGACAATGAAAGCGACAAAGGTTATTTCAATAGCAAGCAGTGGTTTGGTTTTTGCCCTGGCGGTTGTCTCATTTGTTTTGAGCTATGACAACTTGCTGGCCCTGGCTGTGGGCAGCGGGGCCATTGACGCCCGCCTGGGCTTTTTGTGGCCTTTCGTGGTAGATGGGGCGCTGGTTGTGTTTAGCTTGGCCGTGTTACGCAATAGCCTTTTAGGTGAGCGGGCCTTGTGGCCCTTTGCTTTGGTCGTGATCTTTTCGGCGGCTAGTGTTGGGCTAAACATTGCCCATGCACCCGCTGACTTGCTGGCCCGTATCATTGCCAGTGTGGCCCCGGTTGCCCTGCTATTGAGCTTTGAAACTCTAATGAGCCAAGTCAAAAGCGAAGTGCGGCGGAGCGGAGTATCACAAACCTTGCGAACTATGCAAGAGGCGGTATCACTGGCGCAAGCCGAGTTAACCGACCTGGGCCAACAAGCCGACAATTTGAGCGCCCAACGTGATACCCTGGCGGCTGAAATTGACACTTTGAAAAAAGAGCGGCGGGCCGTCAAGCGGGGCGTTTTGTCGGCAAATGACACCGGCGACGGTATCACGGCGGGCGGCTTTGTGCCCGGCGACCTCGAAGCCCTGGGCCTGGCGAATGATACCAGGCAGGCGCAAAAGGAAACAAGGCAGGCGCAACTTGTCGGTATCATCGAATCGGAGCGCGGTATCAGTTATCCCGACCTGGCGCAGCGGTTGGGGGTGTCAGTCGCAACTATCAAGCGCGACGTGGCCGAACTGAGCCAGGCGGGCCGTATCAAGCGAAATGGTCATGGTTTGGAGCCAGTGTTATTTGAGACTTTGGCGGTATCAAGTGAGCCGGTCAATGAGCCGGTCACAAACTAGAGGGGGTGAGCCATGCGGCAACAAAGCGCGGCAAACATCTTGACGGTCATTATCTTGCTTGCCATTATTGGTGCGGTCATTTGTGCGGGTAGTGCAAGCATAGCGGGTTACACTTTCCAGTGGAATGACGGCGGGCTGGTTGCCCACAATCCGCAGGCAGAGGCGAACGCGGCGCGGGTTGCCCTCCTGGCCCAACAAGAGGCAGCTAGAGCAAAGGCGCTGGCTGACAAAGCGGCCATTGACGCCCAAGCTGAGAATGACGCCAGAGCGGCGGCGGCGATGGGCAAGCGATTGACCTATATTGGCCTGGGCGCTGGCGTTTTGATTGCCTGTGTAGGGCTGGCGCTGGCGCTTGTCGGATGGGTAAACAAGCGGGCGAATGAAACCCGGCCCAATGCGGCGGGCATTTTCCCGGTCATTGTCAAGCCTGTGGCGGGGGGCGTTATAGTCCACGACCCAAACCGGGCCATTGGCCCTACCACCATATATACGACCCCAAGCATAGCGGGGGCAGTGGCGGAGCGGGCCGGCCTGCCCATCGGCCAAGCAACGGTTGACGCTCCATTGTCGGCAACTGAAGGGGCGCATGTCCAGATTGCAAGCCAAGCCCAAGCCGTGCAACTTATGAGCGCGGCGACCCGACCCCAAGCCCTGTTTGGTGTGAGTGAAACGCGCAAGCCAGAGGATACCGCCAAGTTAATCACGGCGGCCATTAGCGCGGGGGCGGGTGTTGCGGGGCGATTGCCCAAGATAACGATTATTGATGACCCGGCCCAAGTGGCGGGCTTTGAGCAAAAGTTACTAGAGGCAAGCGAATGAGAGCGCGACTAGTTGTTACACTGGCGACAATGGCCGGGGCCGTCTTGGTTGCCCTGGGGCTGGCCCTGCCCATCGGGGCGCAATCGCCCATAGATGGAGCCGTGGCGACTTTGGCAGTAGCGACGGCGCAAGCGCAACAGTGGCAACAGGCGCAACAGGCAACACGGCAAGCCCAAAGTGTAGAGCTAACCCGGCAAGCCCAAGCGGCCCTTGCCACACGCCAAGCGAATGAAGCACAGGCAACCCGGCAAGCCCTTGATGGAATGGCGACCCGGCAAGTGATAGAGGCAACGGCAACGGCGGGGGCTGTCTTTGCAACCGCAACACAACAAGCGCAAGACGCCCAAGCTAGAGCAACAAGCGCGGCCATTGACGCGCAAGCAACCAAGCAAGCCTACACCCAAGCCGAAGCGGAGCGCAACCGACAAGAGCGGAGCGCACAAGCAACCGAAGTTTTTTTATACTCGGCTTTTGCCCTGGGCCTGGCTGGCCTGGCTTTTGTTTTTGGGCGGGTAGTGATGACCTTGCGGGCAATCGAGCGCAAAGCAAGCAAAGCGGCAACCGGCCCGGCTGACCTGCCCCCGGCGCAATCATCGGATGACGCCCAAGCCATTGACGGCGAATTTACAGAACGCAACACACGCGGGCTAGACTTTGAAGTGATAACCGACCCTGTATCAATTCAAATGTTTGAAGATTATGTTTTGGAGCATGGCAAATGAGCGCACAACTAACCACAACAAACAACACGCGCAACCTGCCCACCTTGCCAATTCGAGAAGCGGAGCGGGCGGGGGCGCAAATACTAGCGGCCCTTGACCGTTTGGGCTTTACACACAAAGACCTTGACGGGCGGCTTTTTACTGTTTGCTTTGAGAGTGCCGAGTTATGGGGCGATAGTTGGGCAAGCTTTACGGTTGACGTGGGGCGGCTATATCATTTTGACGTGTTGGCCCTGGCAAGCCAAAAGGTTAAGGCGACCCTGGCGGCGGCAACGCGCAAAGACGTTTTTATTTTGACCAAGCCCGGTCTTGTGTATGCTGTGCGCTTGCAACCGGCGCAACCTGCCCAACGGTTGCCAAAGCTTGCGGAGCTTGACCTTGACGCCCGACCGGCTGACCCCCTGAGTGTGCCCCTTGGAGTTGGGCGGGCCGGCCCAGTGTGGCGGAGCCTGCCCGACCTGGGCCATAGTCTGATTGTGGGCACGTCGGGGGCGGGCAAGTCAAGCTGGCTACACACGGCGCTGGCGGCTTTGCTAACGTCGGCAAGCCCTGACCTCTTGCGGCTTGTCTTGGTTGACCCCAAGCGGAGCGAATTAACACCCTGGGCGGCGGCCCCTCACTTGATGGGCAGCATAGCCAACACCGAAGCGCAAGCCCAACAAGCCCTTGACGCCCTGGCTGTGGAATGTGACCGGCGCGGCGACCTGTTAGCGGCAATCGGGGCGCGTGACATCGGCGGCTACAATCGGCGGGCGGCTGACCCTCTGCCCCTTGTGCTGTGCGTCATTGACGAAGTGCTAGACTTTGCGGGCAATAGGGCGATAGAGGAAAGCCAAAAGACCATAGCACGGCGGGGGCGGAGCGCGGGGGTTATCCTTTGGGCAGCGACCCAACACGCGGCGGCGGTTGACGGCTTGCCCCGTGTTGTCAATGTGAACCTGACAACGCGGCTTGTGTTTCGGGTTGCCGATGGTAACGCGGCCCAAGTAGCGGGTTGCCCTGGGGCGCAAAATATACCGCAAGACCGACCGGGGCGCTTGCTTGCCAAGTTGGGCAGCGGCCCCCAAGAATTGCAAGGGTATTATTTGAGTGATGACGCCCTGCAAGCCCTGGCGCGTGGGCTGGCTGGCAACACGGCGACCGGCCTGGCCCTGGGTGACTTGGAGTGTGATCTTGTTCGCTATGCTGTGCAAGACCTTGGGGGCGCTTTCAAGGTCAACACCCTGGCGCGGGCTTTCGCGGGGCAGGGGATGACTAACCGAAAAGTGGCAGAGCTGGCGCGGCGATGGGAGCGGCGCGGCTGGCTGACCAAACCCGCACATGCAACGGACAGTAGAAAAATCACGCCCGATCTGGCGGCCCTGGCTGGCCTCACAGGGTAGGGTTTTGCCCCGTTTTGACGGTATAGGGGTATAGGCGGTATAGGTGGTATAGGCGGTATAGGTAAACGAAAGGACAAGTTACAATGGCAGAGCAAAAGATGAGGCGGGTAGTATTGTACGCCCGTGTTAGTAAAGAAGACCAAAACAAAGAGGATGATGTAAGCATTGACGAACAACTAGCCCAAATGCGTTTGTTTTGTGAGCATAATGGGTGGGAGATTCTAGCCGAATATACCGACGCCGAAAATTATACAGCTACACAAACACCCAAAAAAGGCACAGTGGTTAACCCAAGCGGCGAACGCGCAGATCGCCCACAATTCCTTACAATGCTGGAAAGCGTCAAGACGGGCGATTTTGATATAGTGCTATGCTGGCGTGATGATAGGCTAGTCAGACATCCGAGAGTTGCCAGTGTACTAGAGGATGCGCTTGACCTTGGAGACAAGGCACGCGGCACTCGCCCGCCCGTTATGGTGATAGATGCCACAGGTGCTACAATTGACCGTTTTGTTTTGCACATCAAGGCGGTGATAGGACGCGAGGAAAACAAGCGCCGTGTGGAACGTATCAAGCTAGGCAAACTTGGAACGCTCAAGCAAGGTCGCTGGCCTGGGGAGTATTGGCGCTATGGTTACAGTACAATCAAAGAACCAGGCAAGCGCGGGCGGGCTATCATTCTTAAACCCGAAGAGGCTATGGCGGTTGAAATGGTTTTTCATTGGTGTGATGCTGGAATGACCATGAGAGACATTAGCGCAGAACTGGTAAAGCAGGGTGTGGAGCAAAAAGGCTTTGCAACAAGGCACGAATGGAACGCAAGGTTAATTAGTTCCATGCTGAGAAGTGAGGATTATACAGGTAGGGCAATTTGGCATTTTGACGATGGGACAGAATACGCAATCACAATACCTCAAATAATCACGCCCGAATTGTGGCAAAGGGTACAAGAAAAGATAGACAAAAATAAAATCATGGCGACACGTAACGCGAAAGGGGTATACTTGCTTCAAGGAATTTTGTACTGTGGTGATTGTGGGGGTAAGATTGGTGCTAAAGCAATCCGTTATCAGTTGGGGTGCAAGCGCAAAGATGGAACGCGCAAGAGATACGACAAAGAGGCATTTTGTTATCGTTGTTATGCTGGTGAGGCATACCCACATGAGCCACACGCCCGCCCGTGTTGGTGGAATGGCGAAAGGCTAGACTGGGCCGTGTGGCGATACGTGGTAGACAATGGTATTAAACATCCTGAGCTAATCCAAGCGCAAATATTGAACCGTCAAGCCGAACTCCAACGGCAAGGCAATGATACAGCAAGCGATATAGCCCATGCGCGGCAAAAACTCGCAGAGATTGATCAGGAACGCGCCACATACCAGAGGCAAAACGCACGCGGCAAGATGACCGATGACGAATTTGACGCCCGAATACAAGAGACCAACGACGCCCGCCAGCACTGGCAAAATACACTATCGCAACTTATAGAGTTGAGGGATAACGCCGACAAGGTAGCGCACGGCCTGGCCTATGTCACTGAGTTAATGGGAACGTTAGAAACCCGCTTACCTGAGATTGACCAAGAACCAGAGGTTTTAATGGCAAAGCCGAAGGAAAAGCGCCTTGCCATACTGAGAGAACGTCAAGAGATCATTAGGGTACTATGTGATAGGGTTGAAGTTTACGCTAATGGGCATGTGGATATATTGGGTTTGCTTGACGGCAGCGAAGCGGCGCATTTTGAGTTAGGCAGTCCAAAGATAGGCTGCCAGTATTGATGGCGATTTGCATGGTCTTACCTCGGCTGATGGTGTGCTGTTAATTTTACCACATCTGCGCATCTGCGCATTTGCACATCTGCTGTGCACTGGGTGGATTTGTGCTAAAATACCAGTGTAGATGTTGGCTGTCTGCCCTCCCGCAGGTTACAACAAGCCTGCGGGAGGGTGAATAACTTGGTTACCGGCTGTCCTCCCGTAGGTTTGTGTAACCTGCGGGGGGTGACGGCTGGCGCGAAAGGAGGTAAGGCTGGAGTCTTTTCTCACAGAGCCGAAGATCGAGCAGCCCATCCAGCTTGCTTGAAATTCGTTATCCCAATATGCTCAGGAGGAGCGAAATGTTTAGGCCTAAAACTAGGCAAATAGTCCAATGGCTGCTGGCCATTCTCGTCATTGTTGCATTGTTGGCTGGTTGTGGCGGAACCACTACCCAAGCGCCGCCCACTCAATCTTCAACCAAGCCCACCGATGCTCCGGCTAAGCCCACCGAGCCGTCGCCCGCCAAACCCAAAGTCATCCGCGTGAGCTTTACCCAAGAGCCTGACAACCTCAACCCGCTTTACACCAGCATGTGGTTCGCGCAGGTCACGCGCGATCTCTACCTGGCCACCGGCCTGATTACTTTTGATGAAAACAACCTGCCTATTCCCTGGATTGCCAAGGAATTGCCCACGGTGGCCAACGGCGGCATTTCAGCCGATGGCATGGTCATTACCTACAAGCTGCGCGAAGATGTCAAATGGTCTGATGGCACGCCGCTGACTGCCGACGATTATGTCTTTACGTGGCAGATGAACATGTCAGACAAGAACGCGGTTCAGAGCCGCGACCCCTTTGAGGCCTTTGTGGAAAAAGTAGAGGCCAAAGACAAGTATACACTTGTCGTCACTTTTAAATCTCCCTACGCGCCCTGGTATTCCAAGATCTTTACCAATGTGAATGCCACCCAGGCCCTTCCCAAGCACGTCTTGGAACCAGTATTCCAGAAGGATGGGACGATTGACAACGCCGAATGGAACCGCAACCCTACCGTAAGCTGCGGGCCGTTCCTGTTCAAAGAATGGCAGTCGGGCAGCCACCTGATCTTTGAAGCCAACCCCGATTTTTGGCTGGGCAAGCCTAAGGTAAACCAGATCTTTTTCAAGATTGTGCCCGATGACGCGGCGCAAATTGCCGCGCTCAAGGCCGGCGATGTTGAACTGGGCACCTTTATCTCGTATGCCGACATGCCCGACCTGGAAAAACTGGGAACGTTTGACTTTGTGCGGGCCGAATCTGGCTACAAAGAGTCTTGGTTCTTTAACCTGAGCCCCGATGAAAAGACCAAGGCGCATCCGGCCATGCTCGATGTTAATGTGCGTCGGGCTGTTGTTATGGCGGTGGATCGCGACAAGATCACCCAAGAATTGCTCAACGGGCGAACCAAACCGGCGCTTACCCTGTGGGATTGGAGCGGTTCTATCTGGGCCGATCCCGACCTCAAGCCTATCCCTTATGACAAAGCCGGAGCTGAAAAGCTGCTCGATGAAGCTGGCTGGAAGAAAGGCGCTGACGGTATCCGCGAAAAAGACGGCGTCAAGCTCAAGCTGCGCTATGCCACCACCACGCGCGAAGTCCGCAAGAACACCCAGGTCATTGTCCAGCAGATGCTCAAAGAGGTCGGCATTGATGTCGAGCTGCTCAACTTTTCCAGCGACGTGTTCTGGAACAGCTATGGCGACAGCGGCCCCATTGCCATCGGCGGGTATGACATTGCCGAGTGGTCTACCACCTGCTCGTTCCCCGACCCGGATATAAACGCCTGGCTGTGCAGCGAAATTCCTTCAGACGATAACCCGGCCGGTTCCAACTGGCAGTTTTTCTGCGACAAGGAACTGGATGAACTGTTCCGCACGCAGGCAACCCTTTTAGACCCGGCCCGCCAGCAGGAACGGGCTAAAATGTTCCACCGGATTGCCGAGATTCTCAGCGACCAGGTTTACTGGATAAGTATGTGGGATGACCCAGATTGGTGGGCTGTGTCCAAGAGCTTGCAGAATGTCAAGATTTCTGGCGCTACCCCGCTGTGGAATGCCCACGAGTGGGATATGAAATAGTAGCCCTCTCCCTTTTTCCCTCCCCCGCATCAGCGGGGGAGGGCTTTTTGGGGGGCAGGGGCAGGAGTTTCTTATGGGCCGCTATGTCATTCGCCGTTTGCTACAGTCAATTCCGCTGTTGATCATTGTCAGCGTGCTTATTTTTGTCTTGGCGGTCGAAATGGGCGACCCGCTTGCCACCTTTGGGGGGCGGCAGGTGATCAAGTCTGAGGACCGCATCCGGCTGACGCGGCAGCTTGGGCTGGATAAGCCGATTTATGTGCGCTATGTGGTCTGGCTGGTGGGCAACGACTGGATGAAGCTTGACCTGGATGGTGACACTATCCCTGAAACGTACGGCACGCGCAAGGGCATTTTGCGCGGCGACCTGGGCACATCGTTCATCACGCGCCGCCCGGTGACGGAAATGATCGCAGAGCGTTTGCCTAACACGCTTCTCTTGATGCTCAGCTCAGAGATTCTTATTTTAATCGCCTCGCTGGTGGTCGGAATGAGCTCGGCCCTCAAACAGTATTCACTCTACGATCACACGGTTGCGGCGCTTTCTTTTATTGGCTTGTCTATGCCTATCCCGCTTTTGGGGCTGGGGCTGATTTATATTTTTGGCATTTATTTCAAGCGTTGGGGCTGGCCCTATTTGCCTACCGGCGGCATGTTCGACCCCCAGGCCGGGCGCAGCCTGCAACAGACACTCTGGCACATGGTGCTGCCGGTCACGACCCTGGCCGTTATCAGCATTGCCGGGTATAGTCGCTATATCCGTGGCAGTATGCTCGAAGTGATCCGGCAGGATTATATTCGCACCGCGCGCGCCAAGGGCCTGGCCGAGCGGAGGGTCGTGTTCATCCACGCCCTTAAAAATGCCGCCTTGCCGTTGGTGACAGTGGTGGGCTTGGATTTGCCCTTTTTGCTCGGCGGCGCGGTGGTGACCGAAGCGATCTTTGCCTGGCCGGGAATGGGCCGGCTGTTCTACGATCATACGGTGCGCACCGACTATCCGGTGATGATGGGCATTGTCATGATGATCGCCGTGCTGGTGGTGATATTTCAGCTTATCACCGATGTCACGTACACGTTCCTAGACCCGCGCATTCGTTATGATTAGATATATGTCGCACGTAGCGCGGCATCCCCATGCCGCGCTAATTTTAGAGGCCTTTAAGGAGCTGGCATGGCAACTGTAGAAGAATCAACGTCCCCAACAGATCTGGATATTCTGGCAACTCGCGAGCCGCTCACCCCCACCCAATTGGCCTGGCGGCGCTTTCGCCGGCACAAGATGGCAATGTTTGGCCTGGGGCTGTTCATTTTGCTCATTGTTTATGTGGTGGGGGGAGCATTTGTCTTTTCAGAAGAGTATGCTAATTATAATGATGTGACCATCAAGTTGCAAGCTCCTTCGTCGGCGCACCTGTGGGGCACCGATGCCGTTGGCCGAGACATTTTGGCGCGCACGATTTATGGCGGGCAGATTTCCATGCTGATTGGCCTGGCGGCCGTGGCCGTGTCGCTGGTGGTTGGCGTGGCGGCGGGGGCGCTCTCTGGCTATTACGGTGGCTGGATAGATGGTGTCCTGATGCGGGTTACAGAAGCATTGTTGTGCATCCCACAACTTTTTCTGCTGATTGTTGCCGCCAAATATTTGGGCGGCAAAATTCCAAACTTTAACTTTTTGGGCCGCGAGCTGAGCGGCAGCGTCATTGTCATTGTTGTCATCATCGGGTTGACCAGTTGGATGTACCTGGCGCGCATCGTTCGCTCACAGTTTCTCTCGCTCAAGGAAAGCGAGTTTGTCACGGCGGCTCGCTGCATCGGCACATCGAACCTGTCTATCATCATTTATCACATCTTGCCCAACAGCATCGCGCCCATCGTCGTCAACGCTACGCTGGGTGTGGCCAACGCCATTTGGACCGAAGCCTATATCAGCTTTCTGGGCCTGGGCGTTGGGCCGCCCACGGCGACGTGGGGCAACATGCTGGAAAGCGCCAATCTATACCTGGAAAACGCTCCCTGGCTGTGGTTTTTCCCTGGCTTGCTAATCTTGTTGATTGTGCTGGCAATCAATTTTGTGGGCGATGGCCTGCGCGACGCGCTTGACCCACGCACAATGGTGGAATGAAATGACCGTCATCCTAGATGTTCATAACCTCCAAACGCATTTTAAAATCTACGATGGCCTGGTGCATGCCGTCAATGGTGTTTCTTTCACGCTCGACGAGGGCGAAACTCTGGGCGTGGTGGGCGAATCGGGCTGCGGCAAGTCTGTCACCATGCTTTCGCTCATGGGCTTGATCCCACAGCCGCCCGGCATCATCGCCGCCGGGCAGGCGCTCTATAATGGCTCGGACTTGCTCAAGAAATCCGAAGCGGAGCTGCGCCACGTTCGCGGCAAAGAAATTGCCATGGTCTTTCAAGACCCCATGACCAGCCTCAACCCCGTGCTGACGGTGGGGTTTCAGGTTGACGAAGCGTTGCAGCTTCACATGGCGATGAACGCCGAGCAAGCCCGCCAACGAACCATCGAGTTGCTGACGATGGTGGGCATCCCGCAGCCTGACCGCGCTTGCTACAGTTACCCGCATCAATTCTCTGGCGGCATGCGGCAGCGCGCGATGATTGCCATGTCCATCTCTTGCATGCCGCAAATTCTCATCGCCGACGAGCCGACGACGGCGCTGGATGTGACGATTCAGGCCCAAATCGTTGACCTGGTGCGGCGCTTGCGCGACGAGATTGGCATGGCCATCGTGTGGATCACCCACGACCTGGGCATCATTGCCGGCCTGGCGCAGCGGGTCATTGTGATGTACGCCGGCTTTATTGTAGAGCACGCCAGTGTGGATGATTTGTACGACGACCCGCGCCACCCTTACACCCGGGCGCTGCTGGGCGCGCTGCCGAGGGTAGATATATCGCGCGCCGAGCGGCTGACCTCAATCCCAGGCTTGCCGCCTAACTTGATTGGCCTGCCCCAGGGCTGCCCATTTGCGCCGCGCTGCCAATTTACGTTGGAAAAGTGCAAGCGCCAAAACCCTGCGCTGCAGCTTGTTGCGCCGGGCCACGAAATCGCTTGCTGGGTGGATGTGCAAAGCGGGGGAACACGATGAACGACGAGATTCTGGTGCGCGTTGAGAACCTAAAAAAGCATTTTCCCATATATCAGGGGATTATCTGGAGGCGGCAGACTGGCGCAGTTCACGCGGTGGATGGCATCTCGTTCGATATTCGCCAGGGCG
The DNA here is from genome assembly GCA_041740315.1 of Thermoflexales bacterium. GTDB lineage: Bacteria > Chloroflexota > Anaerolineae > Fen-1058 > Fen-1058 > JBGSMF01. The sequence goes on along the minus strand of JBGSMF010000421.1, from coordinate 31,763 downwards.
AAACAATGGGGCTGGTGGGCGAATCGGGCTGCGGCAAATCTACGGCCGGCCGCACGATGCTGCGGCTTTATCTTCCAACCGCCGGGCGCACTGTGTTTAGGGGGCAAGATATTTACACGCTTGGCGGGCGCGAGCTGTTGGCCGTCCGCCGCAAAGCGCAAATGATTTTTCAGGACCCCTATGCCTGCCTCAATCCGCGCTGGACGGTGAATTCAATCGTCGGCGAGCCGCTGTGGGTGCATGGCACTGCAAAGGGCCGCGCCCAGACCGAGCGGGTGCAAGAATTGCTGGCGCTGGTGGGCCTGAACCCAACGTTCGTCAACCGCTACCCGCACGAGTTTTCCGGCGGGCAGCGTCAGCGCATCGGCGTGGCGCGCGCGCTGGCTTCTGATCCGGAATTTATCATTTGCGATGAGCCCATCTCGGCGCTCGATGTGTCCATCCAGGCCCAGGTGGTCAATTTGCTGGAAGATTTGCAAGACAAGCTGGGCCTGACCTATTTGTTTATTGCGCACGATCTTTCGATGGTGCGCCACATCTGCGATCGGGTGGCGGTGATGTACCTGGGCAAGATTGTAGAGTTGGCAGCCAAAGACGAGCTTTACACGAATCCGCTTCACCCCTATACCAGGGCGCTTTTAAGCGCGGTGCCCGTTCCCGATCCCAAGGCCGAGCGCAAGCGCCAGCGCGTTATTCTCACCGGCGATGTGCCCAGCCCGGTCAACCCGCCGTCCGGCTGCCGCTTTCACACCCGCTGCCCGGTCGCTGTGGAGCGTTGCAGCCAGCAAGAGCCTGAATGGCGAGACATGGGCAATGGCCATTGGGCGGCCTGCCACCTGGCCTAGGCGAACAATCCATAGGACGGCGGCAGCCGCGGGCGAGAGAATTTGCGGGCGGGGACGACGATTCCGTTGAGGTTTTAGTGAGGAGCAGGGAATAAAAAAGTTGGCGTATTGTAAGTGTGTAGCAGGTAAATTATGAAACAGTGCCAACAATGCAAAACTGAATTGCCCGACGAAGCTGTGGCGTGTTGGAAGTGTGGCTTGTCCCAGGTGGGCGGCGTGACTGTTGGCGGCGACATGGCCGGACGCGACCAGATCACAGCCGGGGTAGATGCGGTAGGCCGCGACAAGATCAGCGCGGGCGGCGACGTGGTTGGTGGGGACAAGATAGAGATTGTCGTCACGGAAGATTTTTTTCGCCGGGTAATCGGCCAGGCCCGCCCGCCCCAAGATCTGCGCCAGGCCACCCAGCGCTATCTACAGTGCATGGTGGATCGCTACCGTTACCTGGATTTCAGGGGCATGGGCGTTTCGGACCGGGTGCCGCTGCGGCTGGCTTTGCAGGATTTGTACGTGTCGCTCAAGGCGCGGGTGGAGATGCCGCGCGGCGAAACATGGGCGCGTGACCCTTCGGCAAGCTCAGGGCAGGCTTTGATGCTGGCCGGGCGCAAGGTGTCGGAAGATGAGCGCGAGCAAGTTGGCGAACGCCTGAGCGAGCCGATGCCAGTGTTGGATATGCTGCAACAACACAGTGGCCTGGTTATTTTGGGCGACCCCGGCGCGGGCAAGACGACGTTTCTCAAGTTCATGGTTCTGCAACTGGCCACGGGGGGCGGCGCAGAGCCGCGCCTGCCAGTGCTGGTGCCGCTGTCGGCCTATGCCAATGCGCTGGCCGAGCGCGACGTGCGGCTGGATGATTTTATTGCTGGTTATTTCTATGGCCTGGGGGCTGATCCGTCGATTGGCGACACGCTGCGCCAAGCGCTCAAGGCGGGCAGCGCTGTGGTGATGCTGGACGGCCTGGACGAGGTCAAGGAGTTGGAACTGCGCGATACGGTTGTGCGGCGCGTGGTGGATTTCTATGTCTTTCATCGCCGGGCCGGCAACAAGTTTTTGCTGACCAGCCGCATTGTTGGCTATCGTGAGGTGCGGCCCACGGCCGAGGGTTTGACCGAATGCACACTGGTGGATTTTGACGACGACGAGATCAAGGATTTTGTGGGGCGCTGGACCGGCGCGCTTGAAAAGGCGGCGCGCGGGGACACGCCAGGCGCAGCGCAGGAAGCGGAGCGCGAACGGAGGGAATTGCTCAACGCTGTGCAGCACAACCCCGGCGTGCGGCGGCTGGCGGCCAACCCGCTGCTGCTGACGATCCTGGCGCTGATGAAGCGGCAGGGTGTGACGCTGCCCGAGCGGCGGGTAGAGTTGTACCAAAAATATGTAGAGACTTTGCTTTCGAGCTGGAACCGGGCGCGCGGCCTGGGCCGCCCACCGACGCGAGACCTGGACGTGGTCGAGACGATCAAGGTGCTGTCGCCGCTGGCGTTGTGGATGCACGAGGTTAATCCGGGCGTGGGCTTGGTCAAGCAGACGGATTTGGTGCAGCGGCTGGAGGCGATTTACGGCGAGCGCGGGGCGAATGACCCGGAGCGAGCCGCGCGGCAGTTTTTGGCCGACGTGCGCGAACATGCGGGCCTGCTTTTGGAGCGCGGGGCGGGGCAGTACGGCTTTATCCACCTGACCTTTGAGGAATATCTGGCGGCGGTGGCGCTGGCGCAACGAGGGCAGCAGGACGTAGAGCCGGTGGTGTCATCGTTGGCAGCGCACCTGGGCGACCCGGCTTGGCGCGAAGTGAGCTTGCTAACGGTGGGCTACCTGGGAATTGTGCAGCAGCGTGACCAGGCGGCCGGGGCGGTGGTGGAAAAGTTGGCGGCGCTTGATGGAGGCGAGGCGGTGGTGTTGGCCGGGGATGCGGTGGCCGATGCATGGCCGGGCGGCGTGATGGCTGCCAGCAAGGCAAAGGTGGTTGAGGCGCTATTGGGGGCAATGCGCAATGATGGGCAAATTAAGCCGCCCCTGCGCGCTCGCGCCGGTGATGTGTTGGCCAGGCTGGGCGATTCGCGCCCGGGCGTGGGCCTGCGGCCTGATGGCTTGCCCGACATTGCTTGGTGCGATATGCCGGCAGGGCCATTCTTGATGGGCAGCACTGACGCCGATGGGATGGCCAGGGGTAACGAGAAGCCTCAACACAAAGTTGATTTGCAGGCTTTTCGGATTGCCAGGTACCCGGTGACCAATGCGCAGTACGCGGCCTTTGCGCGAGATGGTGGCTATACGGACAGATGGCGAGGATGTTGGACTGAGGCCGGTTGGGAGTGGAAAGGCGAGCGCGCGGAACCGGACAAACGCGGCGGCGTGTTTGATTTGCCTAATCACCCGGCGGTGATGGTGCGTTGGTATGAGGCGATAGCTTTTTGCCACTGGCTGACGGAAAAGCTGCGGGCGGCGGGTGAAATCGGTAGCGCACAAGAGATTATGCTGCCAAGCGAGGCGCAGTGGGAGAAAGCGGCGCGGGGCACCCCCTCTCAATCCCCCCCGCTGGCGGGGGGGATTGAGAGGGGGTGCATTTATCCGTGGGGGGATGAGCCTGACCCCAATCGGGCGAATTACGATGAAACGGGCATTGACAGCACGAGCCCGGTGGGCTGTTTCTCGGGCGGGGCCAGCCCATGCGGCGCGTTGGATATGGCGGGCAATGTGTGGGAGTGGTGCCGGACCAGATGGCAGGATAGCTACAAAAATTATCGAGACGATAATACATTAGAGGGGGAGGCCGCCCGGGTGTTGCGGGGCGGGTCGTTCGGCAACTCCGCAGACGACGCCCGTTGTGCGTTTCGCGGCAGGCTCAATCCGGACGCCTTGTACAGGTTCAGCGGTTTTCGGGTTATGGTCTTTCCCATCTCTCACGGCTCTGATATCTGACGCTCCCCGGACTGCCCGTCCAGGGCAGGCTGAAATCGGGAACTCTGGAATAGGGCAGGAAGCAGGGATAGGGTAGGGGGTAGGAAACAGGCAAATGGGCGAGATGTACGATAAAGTTTGCAGCCGGGTCAACCTGCGCGTGGCGCATCAAAAAGCAGCCAAGGGCAAGCGGGGCAAATGTACGTTGGCGGACTGGCATGGGGATGCCAGTCCTGCTATTTCCGATAATGTCGTTATTCTATCTGCCCCAATCGCGGGGGTACAAAAAATCTATGCCAACCGTGCGCTGGCTGGTTTTGGCGATGATGGGCAGGCGGCGCTTGAATTGGCTGTTGGCCACCATGCGCCATACCCGCCGCACATAGGCCTCGTCAAAGCCGGCCTCAATAGCTTCCTCGGGAGTATAACGCTCGTCCACCAGCAAGTAAAGCAACTGGTCCACCTCGGCATATTTCAGACCCATCTCACCTTCGTCGGTTTGCCCGGCCCACAAATCGGCCGAGGGCGCTTTGCGCACGATTTCTTCCGGCACGCCCACCGCCTGGGCCAGTTGCCACACCTGCGTTTTGTACAGGTCGCCCAGCGGATTGATGGCGCTGGCCATGTCGCCGTACAACGTGCCATAACCCAGGAGCAGCTCGGTCTTGTTGCTGGTGCCCACCACCAGCCCTTGCCAGGCCGCCGAACGGTCGTACCACACAATCATTCGCGCGCGAGCCATAATGTTGCCCTTGCGCAGGTCATCTATATCGGGCGATTGCTCGATGAGCGGGTCAACCATCGGCGTGATGTCAACCGTTTCGGTCGCCACGCCCAGTTGGTCAAGGAGCAGTTGAGCGTGCGTCAGGCTTTCGGGCGAAGAGTTGCGATAAGGCAGGCGCAGCGCCAGCACATTTTGCGGGCCAAGCGCCTCGGCGGCCAAGGTCACGGCCAGCGCGCTATCTACCCCGCCCGATAGCCCCAGCACGGCGCGGCCAAAACCTGCTTTGGTGATTTCATCGCGGATGAACGAGACCAGCAAGTGACGAGCTAGCTCGGTATTAATCTCTAGTTTAGATGCCAGGTTCATGGTTTCATCTCCACGTTCAACGTTTGGCTTGTTTCTGGCTCGTGATATTCGCCCAAGATGCGCCGCAGCTCGCGCAGGGTCAGCGCAGTGCGCTCGTCGCGCAGCAGCGGCAAGCGCGCCCGCGTGCGTCGAATGGCGTTCAGATCAAGTTGGGTTACCAGCAGCGTTTCTTCAAAATAAGGCGCTTGGGCAATCAGCTCGCCGTTTGGCCCGCAGATGGTCGAGCCGCCCCAAAAGTTGATGCCGTCTTCCCAGCCCACGCGATTGGCGTGAATGACGAGGTTGCCAAACATGCTGGCATAGGCCTGGTTGACCAGCTCCACAAAGCGTGTGCTGTCTAGCTTGTCTGCCTGGCCCAGTCCGCGGCCGGGGCTGGCCGAGGTGAGCAGCAAAATGTCTGCTCCATCCAGCCACAGCAGATAAGGCGGGGCGGCGTGCCAGAAATCTTCGCAAATCAGCAGCCCGGCCCGCCCAAAGCGCGTGTCGAACGCGCGCACGTCGTCGCCCCAGGCAAAGTAGCGCCCTTCGTCAAACAGCCCGTAGGTGGGCAGATACACTTTGCGGTGAATGTGCACAATTTGCCCGCCAGAAAGAAAAGCGCCTGCCGTATAAATCTGCCCGCGCTGGTCTCGCTCTACAAAGCCCACCACCAGATCGAGCTTGAGGCTGGCGGCCAGCAACTTGCCAAACCAGGGATGGTGAGCCGAGGGCGTAATGGCAACTTCTTGCGCCAGTTCTTGCACACTATAGCCCGTCAGCGACAGTTCGGGAAAGACCAGCAGCTCAACGCCTTGGGCTGCCGCCTCGTCAATCAATGTCAGGTGCTTTTCAACGTTCGCCGCCACATCTCCCAGCCGGGGATACATTTGAGCCAGGCCGATTGTTAGTTTCATTGTTCTCCTCGTCTGATGACCACTGACCAAAGACCACTGACTGCTGATGCGCTTGCCAATCCTAAATCTACCCATTGATCTAGCCGCAGGCTGCCCAGCCTCGTCATTTCATCGCCGCGAACAAAGCCGAGCGCAAACATTCCTGCGCTGTACAGGCACATGAACAGTGCAAAACGCGCGCCCGGTGTTGACCCATGACGGCCGACCACCAGCCAGGCCCCAATACCCAATAACACGATTGCTGCCCAGCCCGCGCCCAAGAGCTGCACAGCCACGCGCGGCTCTTGAATGCCCAGACTGTCTGGCAAATCGGCTGCCAGAAACCACAGGGGTTGATCGGGCCACACCGGTATGCCATAGGCGCAGCCGGCTGTGTGGCACGCCAGCCAGCCCAACGCGCACCCTACTGCCAGCCCTGGCGCATACGCATCTAGCACCTGGCGCACAGGCAGTTGCTTGTAGCGTCCATAGATCACTGTGCCTAGCAAGCCGGCCATCAGCCCGCTGTGCCAGTCTAGCCCTCCGCGCCACCATCGAATTGCCTCGCCAAAATGTTGCTGGAAATAGACCCAGTGCAGGACCACGTAGCCAAGGCGCGCACCGATAACGCCAACTGCCAGCGCAACCAAGGCCACATCGAGCGTCTGAGCGGGCGGCAGTCCGCGCCGTTTTGCCTGCAGCCAGGTCAACCCCAGCCCGCCTATCACTGCCAGGCTCATCCAAGCCGAATAGCTCATTTTACCTTTTGACTCTCTACCGTTCCCCCCGCCGCGCGGACCAGGCGATCTTGAATGGCCAGGCCAATGCCTCCAGGCCCAAAGCTGCGCGCCAGGATAATATCTACGTTTAGTTGGTCCAGCCGGCGCATGGCGGCAAACAAGGTTCGGGCGATTTTGGCCAGGTCATTTTTTGAGCCTAGCACTTCGATGTGAGCGGTGGACAAATCTTGAAAGATGCGCTCATCTTCCTCGGCCACCAGCAGCCCCACGCGCTGGTGTGCTGCCAGCAGTTCGATGGCCCTGGCGCGCATTTCGTTTAGCATGGCTTGTTCTGGCCCAATGAACAAGAGGGTAGGGGCATGGGGGGCATAATGCTTGCTCAACAACCCAGGTGACGGTTGGGCGCTTGTTTCTGCTATGGCAGCAAAGCGATGGGGCAGCTCAATGCCGGGCAGCACGGCTTGCAGCGCCTCAAGGCTTGTGCCACCTGGCCGCAAAATTTTGGGCGGGCAGCTTGTCATATCCACCACCGTAGATTCAAGCCCGATGAGCGTTTGGCCTCCATCAATAATCAGGTCAATGTGCTCGCCCAGGTCTTGCAGCACGTGCTCGGCGGCGGTGGGACTGGGGCGCGCGAACAGGTTGGCGCTGGGCGCGGCGATGGGAAACCCGCACGCCTCAATCAGCGCCAGCGCGATTTCATTGGCGGGCATGCGCACAGCCACCGTGCCCAATCCGGCGGTGACGTTGGGGGGGATAGCCTCGGTCTTGCGCAAGATCAGCGTGAGCGGCCCCGGCCAAAAGACGCGCGTCAGTGTGCGCGCTTCTGAGGGAATATCGTTAGCCACTGCGCCAAGCTGTTCTTGGCGGGCAATGTGCACAATCATCGGGTCGTTGGCCGGGCGGCTTTTGGCCGCAAACACGCGCTCTACCGCCGCCGCATCAAAGGCGTTTGCGCCCAGCCCGTATACGGTCTCGGTCGGAAACGCCACCAGCTTGCCTGCCTGCATCAACTGAGCGGCAAAAGCGATTTTATCTGGCTGGGGTGATATAGGATCAATTTGAATGACTAGAGCTTGGCCCACTGCTTCCTCAATTGGTTGACTGACAAAATCCACCACAGAAATAGGGAGAGCGCAGCCTGCCCTGCCTGCGGCAGCAGGCCAGGGAGAAAACCCGGAAAATTCTCTAGGCTATTGCGAGGGTTATTGTAGCACATTTCTCGCAGACCGCTCAATCATGGTATACTCTGGGGGTGTCTTTTCCCTTTACACTGGACCTTGTCGGAAATAGCAGGACTGGCATCCCCACACCCTGTCTGCGCCAGGCAGGCTGCACTCCCGAAGGGGCCAAGCGCAGCACAGGTGCAAGCCTGCCCTGCCTGCGGCCGCTGACGCGGCACGCGGCAGCAGGCTGGGCGGGCAGTCCAGGGTGTGCCAGTCCGCCAACGTATGGGGATACGTTGGCGGCGTTATTTCCGATAAACTATATTGTCTATACGGAGGTTGTCATGCAAAAACGAGGCAATATTTTCTGGGCGTTTGTTCTCATTGCTATTGGGTTATGGATGTTGGCCCAAAACCTAAAAATCCCCTTGCCAGGGGTGGGGGCCATGTGGCCGGCGCTGATTGTGGTGGCAGGATTGTGGTCGCTGGGCAGTTTTATCACCGGCCACGACCGCAATCCAGACGCCGTGTTTTTTGGGGTGGCGGCTACCTTGCTGGGCCTGTTTTTCTTTGTATTTACCTTGCAGTTGCGGCTGCCCTTGGCGGGTTGGAGGGAAAGCGGCGCTGATTGGGGCGACGTGGCCCGCTTGTGGCCCGGTTTTGTCGTCATTGGCGGACTGGCTTTTCTATCCAAGTTCATTGTAGATCGCAATCACGATTGGGGCGAGTTTGTGATTGGGCTGCTGGCTCTCATTATCGGCGTGATTGCCTTTCCCTTTACGCTGGGGATATGGTCGGGTGAACTGGGCAAGACGCTGCTCAACTTGTGGCCGGTGCTATTGATTGTGGTAGGCCTGGCTGCCTTGTTGCAAGCCGTTTTCCGCAAGCGCTGATTGGATGCTGGTTGAATGCTGATTGGCGTTGACGCCAGCCGCGCCGCCAGCCGGCAGCGCACCGGCACCGAGGCGTATTCGCTGCATCTGATTCGCTCGCTGAGCGCGCTGGCGCCCGAACACCGCTTCAGGCTATATTTTAATCTCGCTCCCCAGGCGGGTTTGTTTGACGCGCCAAATATAGAGCTGCGCGCCATTCCCTTTCCGCGCTTGTGGACGCACCTCCGGCTGGCGGCCGAGATGATGCAGCACCCGCCCGATGTGTTGTTTGTCCCGGCGCATGTACTGCCGCCCCTTCACCCGCGACGCAGCGTTGTGACGGTTCACGACTTGGGTTATCGCCATTTCCCCCAGGCCCATCCGTGGCAGCAGCGCCTGTACCTCGATCTGTCCACGCGCTGGAATGTGGGGGCAGCCACCCGTGTCATCGCCGATTCGCAGGCGACCAAGGCTGATATGGCGCGCTTTTACCGAGCTGATCCCGGCAAGATTGTGGTGGCTTATCCTGGCAAAGATGAATCGCTGCGCCGCGCCGATGGTGCAGCGATTGAGCAAGCCAAGCGGCGTTATGGCATTGAAGGCCGATACATCTTGTACATCGGCACGCTCCAACCGCGCAAAAATCTAGCTCGCTTGATTGGAGCATTTTCGCGCAGCGCGCACCATGCGCCGCGCATCACGCTGGTTTTGGCTGGCAAAAAAGGCTGGCTGTACGATGACCTGTTTGCCCAGGTCAATCGCTTGGGGTTGGAGGCGCAGGTGATTTTTCCAGGCTATATTGCCGACGAGGACAAGGCCGCCTTGATTTCTGGCGCGGCGGTGATGGCCTTTCCCTCGCTGTACGAAGGCTTTGGCTTTCCGGTGTTAGAGGCGTTTCAATGCGGCGTTCCGCTGGTGTGCAGCAATACTTCATCGCTGCCTGAAATAGCCGGGCAAGCCGCGCTGTTGGTTGATCCATTAGATGAGCAAGAAATCGCGGCTGCATTGGCGCGCGCGGTTGCCGACGAAAACGTGCGCCGCGATTTGATTGCGCGCGGCTATGAGCGGGCCGGCTGCTTTACCTGGGCCGCTTGCGCGCGCGTTGTGCTTGATGCACTAAGGAGTTGAAGAATGAAATTGCCGTTTTTGCGCCGAGACAAACCGCGCCCTGCTCCAACCACCTGGGCCGAGCGGCTAGGTGTGGCAATTGAGCATGCTTACCAGGCCGGCAAGCTGGTCTTTGAGCCGCTGGGTGAGGGCCTGTATGTGTACGCTTTTCCGCCGGTTTACGATTTTAGCCAAGATCGAGGGCGCTTTAATCGTGACGCCCGCGAGGCGGTTTTAAAAGTGTGGGGCGAGGCCGGCCCCGGTCTGCACACGCTGATCCAGTTTCAAGAGATCCGCGACGGTCACGAGCCATACTCGCTGGATTATACGACCTGGGCCGGCGAGTATGCCAGGGTGATGGCCGAAGAGGTGGGGTTGTACTTTATGATTCGCGCCGCCGAGTTTTTCCCGCTCATCGCGCAAGAGTGCGAGCGGGTCGGGCTGGCGCACGAACAGCGCATGGGCTGGGATGTGCACCTGATCAAAGCGCCCTATCGCGCGCTATTCCCCACCGGCGATGTGGTCTACGAGGCCATCGGACGGGGCACGCCGTTCCGCCCGGCTATCCGCGACAAGATCGAGGCGCTGTTGCGACGCTTCCCGCGCTTTGTCGAGTTCCACCAGGCAGTAGCCCAGGCCTTGCCCGAATTCAAACTAGAGGTGGTTGAACACGAGTTGGTGGTGTCAGACGCAAGCGGAGAACGGGCCAGGTTGAACTATTGGCGCTTGCCCAAAGAGCTTGGCGTTTCTGGGGCAGAGTTTGACCAGTCCATGCAAAGAATACGAGAAGGGTCAAGGTAGTTGTTCTTTAGCGGTGCTTGTTTTGCGCAGGTGCGGCGCTCAGGGCAATGGTGCGAAAGATGAGATCGAGTTGCCATTGACCTGGCGGAGTGGTTGCGCCAAGGCGCGCGCGCCAGATGCCGGCATGGGGGATGATATTCCCCTGGTCAAAGCGATAGTGCTCAAGGTTAGTCACGGTTACGCCGCCCAAGGCTGTCAGAATTACGCGGATGGGAGAGCCGTGGCTGACCAAGGCGATGCGGCGCGGCCCGGCGCTAGAGACACGTTCTCGCCAAAACTCGGACGCGCGAACAACAATTTGCTCCTCTGTCTCTTCGCGGCGATGCTCGGCCAGACGCTCGTCAATGGCCAGTGGTATATCTAGTTGCCCGGCAATGATTTGGGCCGTTTGCAGCGCCCGTTCAAGCGGTGAGGTGTAAACGACCTCTGGTGGGCTGTTTTGCAAAAAGTTTGCCGTCATCATCGCCTGCATATAGCCTGCGGGCGAAAGAGGCGGCCCAGGCGGCACATCATAACGCAGGCTTGCGTCTTGCACGTTGGCGGGTTGCGCATGGCGGATCAGGTAAACGATGTGGGAGAGTGTTTCTTTAGGCATACAGACATCAATAAGCGCGCTATCTTGGGGTCGGTTATGCCGACTCGCCTAGTATAATTTCTGTCTCAAAACCCATCCGCTACCGTATGGCGCAAAGCGTGCGGTAGCTATGCAGGTTTTTGCGACAGGCACTAGTATACCACATGGGATTGAATGTACAAAAGAGAAACCGTGTTACAATGAGCCGATCCTTTTGATGTTGGATTGTAAAAGTGCAAAAAGTAGATGCTCGGTCTGTGGCGATACATCATGCCGGTTCTCGCAGGTCGCTTGGCGAGTTGGGGCTAGCCTTGCTCGCGCTAACGGCGCTGGCGGTAGCGTATGTTGCCTTGGGCCAGGCGCATGAGAATGTGGCATCTGTGATGCCGGTGTTTTCTTTGCCGGGGGGATATTATGAGCAAGATGTGCGGCTGGAGCTGGGCGTTTCTAAAGCTGGAGCGGAGGTGTTGTTTACCTTGGATGGACAAACGCCGACGCGCACAGTGGGGACGGTGTATACTCAACCGATCCACCTGAGCGCGGCGACGCCGAATGTGACGGTGGTGCGGGCGCGGGTGGCGCAGCCAGATGGAGCGATGGGCGAGGTGGTGAGCGGATCGTATGTGATGGGGCTGCGGGCGCAGTTGCCGGTAATGTCTTTGATTGTAGCGCCGGAGGATCTTGACGGTGAGGGGGGAATCTATGCCAATGCCGAGGAGCGTGGGATAGAATGGGAGCGCCCGGTGGATGTGACGTATGTGGACAAGGATCGCAGCCTGGGCTTTCACATCTCTGCTGGAATACGCATCCATGGCCGGCTGAGTAGAAAGTTTGATAAAAAGTCATTTCGTCTCTACTTTCGCCAAGAGTATGGGGCCAGCCGATTAGAGTATCCACTGTTTACGGATAGTGACGTGCGTTCCTTCAAGCGCCTGGTGTTGCATGGCGGTGGAGAAGATTGGAGTTTTGTCCCGAACAGAAATTGGACCCTCTTACGTAGCCAATTGGCAGATAGCCTGGCGCATCAACTTGGCGGCTATGCTGCGCACAACCGGCCGGTGTTGCTGTTCATCAACGGCGAGCCGTGGGGAATCTATCAACTCCGCGAGCGGCTGGATGAATACTTTCTGGCCGATCATTATGGCGTCAAGGCGGCTGATTTCTTGAGGGCGCCCGAGTATGCCCGCGAGCAAGAAATTGTTATGGGCGACCGCGCAAGCTGGGACTATCTGATGCGCTTTGTCGAGACGCACGATTTGGCCGACCCGGCCCATTACGCTTATGTGCAGACCCAGGTGGATATTCCAGCCTTTATTGACTATAACATGGTAGAACTCTATGCAGCCAACTATGATTGGCCGCACCACAACGTAGATCAGTTTTATCCTCGCGTGCAGGGGGGGCGTTGGCATTGGATGTTTTGGGATGAGGATCTTGGCTTTGGGGCGTACGCATATACCAGTTTTGACACAAATATGATGGAGCGGGTGCTGGAACATGCTTACCCGGCAACAGGCGGGCGAGACACCTTGCTGCTGCGCAAGCTATTGGAGAATGGGGAATTTCAGGGGCGCTTTCTTTCGCGGGGGGCAGACTTGCTGAACACCGTGCTATCGCCAGAATCGGTCATCGGGCAGATAGACGAATTGGCAGCCGAGTTGGAGCCAGATATCGAGTACGAGGCGAGGCGGTGGTCGAGCACGATGGACTGGGGGGCGAACATCCAAGAGTTGCGCGAATTTGCGCGTGAGCGGCCGGGGTACATGCGGCAGCACATGGTGGAGCACTTTGGGTTGAGAGGGATAGTCAAGCTGAGGGTAGAGGCGGCGAGCGAAGGGGAGGGGGGAGTAGCGGTGAACGGCGTGCTCGTGCCTGGCCTGGCGTGGGAGGGGACGTATTTTGAGGGTGTGCCGGTGGAGGTGACGGCGGCGCCTGGGGCGGGCTATCGCTTTGCGGGCTGGTGGCCGGCCGAGATACCGCAGACGGCTGTCATCACCTTGACGCCGAGAGCGGGGCTGGTGGTGAAGCCGCGTTTTGAGCGGGTGGAGAGCAGCCAGCCGCAGGTGGGGGATGTGGTCATCGCGGCCTATGGCATTGACGCTGAGGGGGCAATCGAGGGGGATTGGATCGAGCTAAAAGTGAGGCGAGCGGGAGGAGTGGATCTGCGCGGCTGGCGGGTGACGGACAACGACCACAAGACAACGAGGGACGAAGGGTCGTTGATCTTTGGGGAGGCCTTTGGGTGGGTGGCGCAGGGGACGCGAATCGTGATAGTGGCGAGCGAGACAGAGGGAAACGCGGCGCGCTACGGGGAGGATGATTTGAGCGGATGGTGGGATGGGCGGCTGGTGGTATACGTGGGGAATGGGAATGTGGAGGTGGAGGGCTGGTTCAACTTGGGATCGAGGGACAACCTGGTGCTGCTATCGCCTGGGGCGAGCGCGGCGTTTGGGGATGACCGTGGGATTGACTTTATCTCGTGGAGTGGGGCGGTCACGCCTGCCTCCTTCGGCGTCTTGGCCGACGGCGTGCTGCCGGCGACAGAAAATCGGTGAGAATCCGTTGTGTCCGCCTGCCTGGCGGCAGACAGGTGAAAATCCGTGTCCAAAAAATATTTGTCAGCCAAGCGGCCTTTTCGCTTGCAGGTTATGATTTTGGCGCTCCTGGTGTTGGCCGGGCTGGGGCTGGCTGGGGAAACAATCGCTAGCCGCTTGTCTGCGGTGGGGGCGTCTGCCCTGGAGCCTATTTTTTCTTTGCCGGGGGGGTATTATGATCGGGACATTCAACTAGAGATTCATGCGCCTGACTCTCGCGCCAGCGTAATCTTTACTTTGGATGGGCAAGTGCCAACGCGCACAGTGGGGGCGGTGTATACCCAGCCGATCCGATTGAGCGCGGCGACGCCGAATGTGACGGTGGTGCGGGCGCGGGTGGTGCGGCCCGATGGAGAGCTGGGCGAGGTGGTGAGCGGATCGTATGTGATGGGGCTGCGGGCGCAGTTGCCGGTAATGTCTTTGATTGTAGCGCCGGGGGATATGTGGGGCGCTGAGAAGGGGATCTATACCAATTTTGAGGGGCAAGGGATAGAATGGGAGCGCCCGGTGGATGTGACATATATAGACAAGGATCGCAGCCTGGGCTTTCACATTTCTGCTGGGGTACGCATCCACGGTCATGGAAGCCGGTTTTTTGATAAAAAGTCGTTCCGCCTCTACTTTCGCCAAGAGTATGGCGAAAGCCGCTTGGAATACCCGCTGTTTGCAGATAGCGACGTGCATTCCTTCAAGCGCCTGGTGTTGAACGGTGGCGGGCAAGATTGGAGCCTTTTCGATAATACTAATTGGACGCTCTTGCGCAATTTGTTGACTTGCCGCTTGGCGTTCGAGCTTGGCGGCTATGCTGCGCGCAGCCGGCCGGTGTTGCTGTTCATCAACGGCGCGCCGTGGGGGATCTATCAGCTCCGCGAGCGGCTGGATGAATATTTTTTGGCCGATCATTATGGCGTCGAATCAGCCGATAATTTGCAGTCGCCCGAGTTTTACGTAGGCGGCGATATTGTTACGGGCGACCGCGCAAGCTGGGACTATCTGATGCGCTTTGTCGAGACGCACGATTTGGCCGACCCGGCCCATTACGCTTACGTGCAGACTCAAGTGGATATTCCAACCTTTATTGACTATAACATAGTAGAACTCTATACCGCTAACATTGACTGGCCGGAAGACAATATCCACCAGTTTCGCCCTCGTGTGCAGGGGGGGCGTTGGCATTGGATGTTTTGGGACAGCGATCGCGGCTATGGAATGTATTTGCACAGTTACGCCGATACCAATCTTGTCAAGCAATTGTTGGATGCTTCCAGCCCACGGGCAACCGGCCGAGACACCTTGCTGCTGCGCAAGCTATTGGAGAATGGGGAATTTCAGGGGCGCTTTCTTTCGCGGGGGGCAGACTTGCTGAACACCGTGCTATCGCCAGAATCGGTTATCGGGCAGATAGACGAATTGGCAGCCGAGTTGGAGCCAGATATAGAGTACGAGGCGAGGCGGTGGTCGAGCACGACCGACTGGGGTGCGAACATTCAAGAGTTGCGCGAATTTGCGCGTGAGCGGCCGGGGTACATGCGGCAGCACATGGTGGAGCATTTTGGGTTAGGAGGAGTGTCCAAGCTGAGGATAGAGGCGGCGAGCGAAGGGGAGGGGGGAGTAGCGGTGAACGGCGTGCTCGTGCCTGGCCTGGCGTGGGAGGGGACATATTTTGAGGGTGTGCCGGTGGAGGTGACAGCGGCGCCGGAAGCGGGCTATCGCTTTGCGGGCTGGTGGCCGGCCGAGATACCGCAGACGGCTGTCATCACAATAACGCCGAGCGCGCCGTTGACGCTGAGGCCGCGCTTTGAGCGGGTGGAGAGCAGCCAGCCGCAGGTGGGGGATGTGGTCATCGCGGCCTATGGCATTGACGCTGAGGGGACCATCGAGGGGGATTGGATCGAGCTAAAAGTGAGGCGAGCAGGAGGAGTGGATCTGCGCGGCTGGCGGGTGACGGACAATGATCACAAGACAGCGACCGACGAAGGGTCATTGATCTTTGGGGAGGCCCTGGGGTGGGTGGCGCAGGGGACGCGAATCGTGCTGGTGGCGAGCGAGACAGAGGGAAACGCGGCGCGCTACGGGGAGGATGATTTGAACGGATGGTGGGATGGGCGGCTGGTGGTGTATGTGGGGAATGGGAATGTGGAAATGGAAGGCTGGTTCAACTTGGGGCCGAGGGACAACTTGGCGCTGCTCTGGCCTGGGGCGAGTGCGGCGTTTGAGGACGACCGTGGAATTGACTTTATCTCGTGGAGTGGGGCGGTCACGCCTGCCTCCTTCGGCGTCTTGGCCGACGGTGTGCTGGGGCGTGAGTCTTTTAAAAATCAGTAGGAGGTTTTATGGGTAATACATTTGATCTTATATCGTCTGCGCCTCTGTCATTGACTACACTGGTGGTCAATTTGCTGTTGTGCATTGTGCTGTCTAGCATAGTAGCGTGGTTTTACACCCGCCACGGCAAGTCGTTGTCGAATCGCGCTGCTTTTGCGCAAACATTGCCGGTGTTGGCCTTGACGACGACGCTCGTTATTTCGATCGTCAAATCCTCGTTGGCGCTGTCACTAGGCATGGTCGGCGCGCTTTCGATTGTGCGTTTCCGCACCGCCATCAAAGAGCCGGAAGAACTGCTTTATCTCTTTATGGCGCTTGCAGTTGGCCTGGGCCTGGGCGCCGATCAGCGCGTGCCCACTGTCCTGGCTTTGCTGGTGATCTTGGGCTATTTGTTTGCCCGGACGTTTGTGACGCCCGCTTCGATGAAAAATAACCTGTACTTGAATGTGCTGGCGCCCGCTACGGATAATTCTTCTTTTGCCCAGGTCAACGAGTTGTTGCTCAAACACGTTCAAGCGGCCGACTTGCGCCGGATTGACCGCAGCGCGCCGCATCTCCAGATGACGTATTTGATTGCGTGTCCTACCGATGCGGCGCTGGTGTCTTTGATGGATGACTTGACTGCTCAGCTTCCGGGTTGTGAATTTAGCTTTGTCGAGCAAGATAACACGTTAGGCGGTTAGCGATGAAAATCGGTCAGCAGCGGTCCGCGCGACGCGCGCGCTTTGGCCTGCAAGACGTATACGGGTTTGGCGCGCTCGTCCTTGTTTTAATTGTGGTGCTGGGCCTCAGCAATCCAGGCTGGTTCAAGACCGCCCTCCGCCTGGGCTTGCCGCTGGCGGTCAAATCGGCGGCTCAACCTGAGGATTTGCCGACGCTGGTCATTGACGTCAAGTTCGAGCTTTACAATCGCATCCTGGAACAACGAGAAAAGGCCTTGCAGGCTGGCGTGTATCGCCCCTCGGCGCAGGATTTTGTAAGCGCCACTATTCGCCTGGGCGATTCGGTGGTCCCCGTCACGATGCGCCTGATGCCCGGCCCGGCCGATCACCTGGGTGAAGACGAAAAATGGGGTTTTCAAGTCCGCACCCGCCAAAAACAACAGCTTGAAGGGATGCAGCAGTTTTACCTGCTAGACCCGGCGGTTAACAACTGGCTTGCCCAGTGGGCGTTTGCGCGCGCCCTGGAGCGCGAAGGCGTGCTGGCTGCTCGATACCGCTTTGTGCGCCTGATCTTTAATGGAGAAGAGCGAGGCGTGTATGCGCTGCAAGAGGGATTTGGCAGCGAGTTGCCGCTGGCGCAAGGCCGGCCGGAAGGTGTCATGGTCGAATTTGACGCCGATCTGTTGTGGGCTTCCATCGAACATTTCCAGGGCGATACGCAAGCCGCTTATGCCGATCCGATTTCCAATCTGTCTGCGGCTGATTTTCCATATTTTGAGGTAGATACATTCCGTGATGCGGCGATTGCCGCCGACCCGAACTTGTCGGCTCATAAAGACCGCGCGATTGGCTTGTTGCGCGCGCTGCAGGCCGGCAGGCTAAAGGCTTCCGAGGTGTTTGACGTGGAGCGTTACGCTCGCTTTCTGGCGCTGACGGATTGGTGGGGCGCGACCCAGGGAACATCGCTGGTCAACCTGCGATATTACTATGACCCCACAACCTCTCGTTTGGAACCCGTTGGCTTTAACTCTAATGCGCTTGGCTCAGAGGCCCGCCTTTCGCTGGCGGCTACCTATGACGATCCGGCGCTTCAGGCAGCGTTTGCCCAAGAGGCGTGGCGCATCAGCCAGCCCGAATACCTTGAACAACTGCAGGCCGAATTAGAGCCAGAATTTATGCGTTTGCAGCAAGCCCTCAGCGCCGAGTACGGTGAGCTGGTGCCGCCCTGGGATCAACTGCGTGAACGCCAGGAACGCCTCCGCCGCTCGCTCGACCCGGTGCAGCCAGTGTTTGCCTACTTGGGGTCGCCTTCGCTGGCAATGAGTGGCACGCTGCGCGTTGAGGTGGGCAACATTATCAATTTGCCTGTAGAGATTGTGGGCTTTGACATTGATGGGGCGACGTTTTTGCCCGCCGACCGCCGCTGGCTACAGAGCCAATCGGAAGCTTGCCGGTCTTTGGGTATGGCTGGGCCTGAGCTTTTGACCGACGATGCCGACAAGGTCATCTTGCGCGCATTCGATACGGCGCGAGCGCCGGTGATTCGCTACGTCTGTTTTGATATTCCCCTGGCTGAAATTCAGCGCCTGGATAACGAGCTTGATTATATGCACGAGTTGGATATTCGCGTGGCCACCCGCATTGCTGGTCTTGCCTCAACGCGCTTGACCCTGGCGCGGCAGGGTTACCCAGACGTTATTCACGTTGGAGATTAGATTGGATAAAGATTTGAGATACGAGCTCAAGTTGGCTTGTGACGCGCGTTGGCTGCCGCAGGCGCGCTCGTGGATACGCTTGCATCCGGCGGGATTTGTGGTGGCCTATCCCCCGCGCCGGGTGAATAGTTTGTACCTGGATACGCCGCACCTCAGCAGCTTGGACGACAACCTGGCCGGCGTCTGCGCGCGCCAAAAGCTGCGCTTGCGCTGGTATGGCGATGCGATGACCGAGATTCAACCTTTGTTGGAACTCAAGCAGAAACGCGATATGCTGGGCAGAAAGAAACAGATGGCGTTGCCGTGCAAGCTTGACTTGACCCGTTTGTGGGTGGACATTTTGGGCGCGATTCGCGCCAATGTGACGCCAGACTGGCGTATGGTGTTGCAGACGATGAGCCAGCCTGCCCTGCTCAATCATTACCAGCGCGAATATTATGCCACCCCAGATGGCGCGGTGCGGGTCACGCTTGATTATGCCCAGGTCGCTTACGACCAGCGGCTCGCGCCTCGGCCCAACCTGCGCATCCGGCTTCCTATTGCGGATAAGGTGGTGATTGAGATCAAGGCTGCGCAAGATCAGGTGGAACGAGTGCAAGAAGCAGTGGCTCAATTTCCTGTGCCGCGCAGCCGCAGCTCCAAGTACGCCAACGGGCTGAGGATGGCTGTGGGGTGCTAGCCTATTTTTCGCGCCCCGTAGGCTTGCATCCCCATGCAAGCCGATGGTTGGGGATGTTCGCGCACACCCTGGACGGGGCAGTCCAGGGTGCAGGTGTGGGGATGCGCGAACTGCGAGCTCCAGGCTAGGGAGATTGCACCTGGATAGAGTGTAAAACCAAGATGCCGTCGGCCTGTTCGGCGCCTTGTTCGTCCCAAACCGGCAAGCGTTCCAGGCTGGGCCAGCGATACATGCCCACTTGCAGCCGGTACACGCCCGCCGCAAGATCGGGGGGAAGTGTGATGTGGTGCGTATCGGGCACAATCTCATTGCCGGGGAGCCACGCGCGGGTGGGATAGCGGCCTTCCATCGGCGGCCCGTCGTGGCCGGCTACGAGCCGCTTGTTAGCATCCAACACGTGAACGAACACCACGTAATTATCCTCCGGCGGTTGTTGCGCTTTCCAGTACAACGTCACGTCAAATTCTTTCCCGGCGCGCAAGCTGTCTGGTGCATTATATCCTGCCAGAGCGATTTGATGTCCCAGGTCGGCGTTCACCGGCCGGGCCGCTTCTGGTTTGCCTTGCCAGGGCGCGGCCACATAGCCTATCAAGAGTCGCTCGAGTGGCGTGTCGTCATCGCCCAGGTACAAGGGCAAAGTGCCTCGCGCGTCGGGTGTGATTACGGACATGTTGAGCTGGTATGCGCCGGCAGGGAGTGGGCTTGTCGTCGTCAACGCAAAGCGCTCTGCAATGATCTGACCAGCCTGCCACCAATCGAGCGGGACGCCGCGGGGAACAATCGTATCGAGTTGTGCCTGTCCAACGCCGCCGCTCGGCGAGGCCATCCACATCACAGTGCGCAGCGAGCGGGTGAGCGGCTGGGTGGCCTGCAAATAGAGCGTCACATACACGGTATCTCCCGGCTGGATTCGATCTGGCCAGTATTTATAGCCTACCAGCTTGACCTTGGCCGGCAAGTGAGCGTTCATCGGCTGGCGCTCTTTAGCATCTAGTTCGCTTGCCCGGTAGCGCCAGATGGTGTAGGGAGAGCTGGATTCATAAGGCGATTCAAATTTTTGTAAAAACACATAGCTGTCTTGGAACCAGTCCGTCCGCATCAGGCGATCCCAGGCGATACTATTGAGCGAGACACAATAGCTGGGTGGATTCAAATTCAGCTTTTGCATCAACCGCGCCATCTCTGCCTGGTCGCTTTTGCTCCCATCCCACGGCAGGGTGGGGCGGTTTGCCCAATACCCGGCTTGTTCGGTTGCCAAGATAGTCGCGGCCGGCTCGCTGTGCGCGCGCAGCCAAGCTCCCACTTGCCGTTCGAGCGCCTGGCGAGCGATTGGCCTGAGCGAGTAACGGTGCGCCAGTAAAGATGCCTGCGCAATTCCCAGCAAAAGCCCGGCTATCAAAAAAACGCTTGCAGCCAGTTGGAGATGGCTGAGGCGAGGCGTGCGCGTGCTGAGCCAGCCGATGCTCCATTCGATGCCAAGGCCGGTGAGGCATAACCCCAGCGTGACCAACATTGCCCAGGCGGCCTGCCCGCCGGCCAAGAAAGCAAGCGCAGCCCACAGCAAGAGCGCGTATTGCGTATTGCGTGCCTGGGGCGCGCGTTGCGCGCGGGCTGCATCGAATAACCCCAGACCTATCCACGGCAAGAACAGCCCATAAAACTCGCTTTCGCTTAGCATCGTGGCGATTGAATGTCTGGCGTAGGAAGAGATTCCCAGGGAAAAGGGAGCGCCAAATTGCCACGTGGCGATCAGTCCCCATCCAAGCGCGACAATTGCCAACACAAGACCGTGTCGCAGCGCAAGGCGTCGGCGCTCGATCCATTGAACGGCCCACAGCAGCGCCGCCAGCATCAGCGTGCTCAGGTCAAAATGCGCCAGCAGCATCAATGCCAGCGCGCCGGTAAAAAGGCCCCAGCGTTTTTTTATAGAGAGCGCGAGCGCAATCCATGCCAGGGCCACCGCCCAGGGAATATCGCTTCCCAAGGTGGATATGAGTATTGGGCTGAATGTCAGCAGCAGCGCAGAGATGAGCGCGGCAAAGGGTCGGTCCATTGCCTTGGCGGTGCAATACATGGCAATAGCTGCTATCCCCCAACCCAGTGTGCTGAGAACCAGGCCGACCGGGGGCAAAGATATTCCCAGGAGGCGTGGCAGCGTCAGCGCCAGCGCATAAAGCGGCGCAACAAGCGGGGGTTGCCCGGCGGCCGCCAACCCGCGCCCAAAGGTTATGCTATTGACATAGTGGAATGTCACGTAGGCGCTGTCGTCAAGGTACATGCTCCACATCAGGCCAAGGGCCAAGGGGATAATTAAAAGCGCCGCGAGCAGCATGGCCTGGGAGCGGTTGAAAACTGGATTTTGATTCATAAGGATGTTTTTATGCGTTCGTTGCTGCTATAGATCGTCATTCGGTTTCCGCGCGCGTAACCCGCTAAGGTGATGTTCCACGCGCGCGCCATTTGCACCGACAAGGTAGTGGGCGATGTGCGCGACACGACGATGGGGCAGCCCATCCGCGCCGCTTTGTTGAGCATTTCGCTGGAAACCCGCCCGGTGGTGGCCAGCAGGCCGTCTCGCGTTTCGAGGCCGCGCAGGGCGCAGTCGCCGCGGATTTTGTCCAGCGTGTTGTGGCGGCCAATGTCTTCTGCCAGCGAGACGATCTGCCCGCCTTGAAACAATCCGCTGGTATGTGTGCCGCCGGTCAGGCGATGCAGCGTTCCGGCCTCCTGCAATGTTCTGATGCAATCCAACACCTCTTCGACCGGCAACACAAGCTTGGAATCCAGCGGCGGCAGCTCGCGTGCCAGGTCGTCGAACGTCACCCCGCCGGCGCAGCCGGAGGTGAGAACGCGCCGGCTTGGGGCGCGCGCCGCGTGATACAGCCAAATGTCCACACACGACCCGGCGGCGCACACATGCGCTGCGCCTACCTCGTCCAAGCCGCTAATGATGCCTTCGTTGAGCATAAAGCCCAACGCCAGTTCTTTTTGTTGAACCGGTGTGCAGGCAAACGTCACCATCTCTGTGCCGTTGACGTACAAGCTCACCAGAGCCTCGGTGATAGTTTCGGCGGCTTGTGTTTCTGGCGGGTCGGGCGGCTGGCAATACGTGACAGAAATGGTTTGGTGTGGTTGGCTAGAGTCGTTCATCGCTTATATTATGCCAGAAAACATTTTAAACGCCAGTCCCTCGGCCAAGCGAGGGACTGACTTGAAATTATGGACTGGGAATCTAGTTGCCCTACTGCCAGGGAATTTTATCCGAGCCGCTCCTTCATGGGTGGCAAAGCGCGCAGCGTTTCGGTGAACTCTTTGACCACCTCGGCAAAGATGGTGCCCTCGGAGGCCGAAACCCACTTGACGAGCACTCGCTCCGGTTCGATGCCGGCAAATTCCAACAGTTTCCGGTAGAGCGGCAGGCGTTTGGCGGTGCGGTGATTGCCACTAACATAGTGGCAGTCGCCCACGTGTCAGCCAAGCACCATCACGCCGTCGGCGCCTCTTTGAAAAGTGCGCAGAATCAGTTCTGGCTGCACGCGCCCCGTGCAAGGCACGCGGATGATTTTGACGTTGGGCGGATATTTCAAGCGGGCCATGCCCGCGCCATCCGCGCCAGCATAAGAGCACCAATTGCACAGATAGCCGATGATTTTGGGTTCATGATTATTCTTGGCCATAATACTTCCTTGTCAAGCTAACTCTAGCATTGCTTCCATCGCACCGGCCATTTCTGCCAAAATCTGCCCGTCGGTGAAATGTTGCAGCGTGATAGATTTGGATGGGCAGGCGGCGGTGCAAGTGCCGCAGCCTTTGCACAAGGCCTCGATGACGTGCGCTTTTTTCTTGTCGGCCAGGTATTCGATAGCCGTATAAGGGCATGTGGCAATGCACTGCTGGCAACCGGTGCAGCCCATCTCGTTGACGATGGCCGTGGCGGCTTCGACAATTACCTCACCCTTGCCGATGATGGAAAGCACCCGCGCCGCGGCCGCCGCTCCCTGCGCCACCGTTTCGGGAATATCGCGCGGCCCCTGGGCGCACCCGGCAATAAAGACGCCGTCGGTCATCGTCGCCACTGGATCCAGCTTGGGATGCTTTTCGGTGAACCAGCCATCGGCGTTGCAATTGATGCCGAACTTGCGCGCTACATCTTGCGCATCGTGGCGCGGCTCTAACCCGGCGCTGAGAATCACCATGTCAACCGGGATGCGCCGCTGGTCGCCGGTAAGTGTGTCTTCGGCCTGCACGATCAGCTTGTCCTCCGGCTCGCCATAGCGAGTCGGCTCGGTGATCAAAGCGACCCTCCCCCGGATAAAATGATTACCTTCTTCCAGTAGCCGATGATAAAACTCTTCGTAACCCTTGCCTGGCGTGCGCATGTCAATGTAAAAATTATACACTTGGGCGTGCGCTTTTTCGTGAACCATGTGGGCGAACTTGAGCGAGTACATGCAGCAGACCTTGGAGCAATACTCGTGATAATTTTGGTCGCGGCTGCCCACGCAGTGAACGATGCCCACCGTCTTGGGTATAGTCACGCCATCGCGCAAAACTATTTTGCCACCGGTCGGGCCGGCCGCGTTGGTCATGCGCTCAAATTCCAGGCTGGTGAACACGTTGGGATAGCGTCCGTAGCCGTATTGCGGAATGCGCCGGGCGTCAAACAAATCATAGCCGGTGGCGATGATGATATTGCCGATGTCAATATCGAGAAAGGTGTCTTGCTGCTCGAAATCAATTGCGCCGGTGGGGCAAAATTTTTCACATGCCTTGCATTTGCCGGTGGCAAAGAAAATACAATTCTCTTGGTCAATCACCGGATACTTGGGCACGGCCTGGGGAAAGGGGCGATAGATGGCCTTGCGATAGCCCACCCCGGCTTCAAAGACCTCGTCAACGATTTGCTTGGGGCATTTTTCCGAGCAAACGCCGCAGCCGGTGCACAGGTCTTCTTTGACGCAGCGCGCCTTTTTGCGGATGCGGGCGCGAAAATTGCCAATATAGCCACTGACGCTTTCGACCTCGCTGTAAGACAATAGCGTGATGTTGGGGTGATTGCCTGCGTCGAACATGCGCGGCGTGAGGATGCAGGCCGAGCAATCAAGAGTGGGAAAGGTCTTGTCCAGTTGGGCCATGTGCCCGCCCAGGCTTGGCTCGCGCTCGACCAGGTAGACGTGATAGCCAGAGTTTGCAATCTCTAGCGCGGCTTGGATGCCGCCCACGCCGCCGCCGACAATCAGCGTGTTCGAGTTGACCGGAACGCGCTTTTCCACGAGCGGTTGCTGCCAGGCCACCCGGCCCACCGCTGCCGCTACCAGGGCTTTGGCTTTTTCGGTCGCTTCGGTTCTATCGGCATGTACCCAGGAACAATGCTCGCGGATGTTGGCCATCTCGAACATGTACGGATTGACGCCGGCCCGTTCGCACGCCTTGCGAAAAGTCGGCTCGTGCATGTGAGGCGAGCAAGACGCCACCACCACCCGGTCCACACCCGCTTCCCGAATATCCCGCTCGATCAATTCCTGGCCAAGGCTTGAGCACATGAATTTGTAATCGCGCGACACGGTGACGTTTTCCAACCCTGCGGCCCACTGCGCCACCTCTTCACAGTTAACCGTTCCGGCAATGTTGCTGCCGCAGTGACAAATGTATACGCCTGTTTTCATAAACTGCTCCCCTCAGAGAGTTCAGATAGAGATAGAGAATTCAGATCAAACTTGAAGCTCATGCCCTCTCTATCTCCTGTCTCTATCTCAGACTGGGCATCGGCAACGCATGCTTATCTGGCTTGGGTTTCTTGGCTGGCTGTTCTTCAGTGGGCGGCGGTGCGGCTAGCTTGTCCAGTACTCGCTGCGCCGACACCAGTTCCTGCCCAAACCCCACTTCTTTGGGCGACAAGCCAAAGGCCAATCCCATCATCTGTGTAAAGTACAGCACGGGCATTGAATAGCTGGTATTGAACTGGCTGTTGGCCTGCGCCTGGTACGCGTCCAGGTTGAGTTGGCACATCGGGCACAGCGTCACAATGGCGTCGGCATTTCGTTTGGCGGCCGTGGCGACCAGCTCGTGTATTAACGTAAAGCCTGTCTCGGGGCTGATTTGCGGCATGTGGCCGCCGCAGCAGGCTGCTTTCAGGGAATAATCAACCACCGTCGCTCCCAGCGCTTCCAACAAGCGGTCGAGTGATGTGGGATATTCTGGGTCGTCCAATCCGTGGTCAGGCCGCACAACATAACAGCCATAGTAAGGCGCAAGCCGCAAGCCGCGCAGGGGCTGTTTGACGTGTGCCGCAATTTCTTCATAACCCACGTCGTTGACGATAATGTCCAGGGCATGCCTTACCTTTACTTGCCCTGGTGTGTACGACAGGTTGCCTTCTGCCAGTGCTGTGTTAACATCTTGCTTCAATTGTGGGTACAAGCCCATGTTGTGGTCGGTCTTGTACAGGTTGAGATAACACGCGCTGCACGGCGCTACCAGGTCGGTCAATCCCTCTTTGACCAGCGCCAGGTTGCGGGCCACCAGAGCGTAAGCGGGCAGGGGGTCGAGGGTAAAGTATTCGGTCGCGCCGCAGCAGTTCCAGTCCTCCAGTTCGACCAGTTCTTGCGACAAGAGAGCGGCGACCGCCTTGAATGAATCGCCATAAGCCGCCGCGTTTTTTTCGAGTGAGCAGCCCGGAAAGTATGCGTATTTCATGCTTTGGTCACTCCTGTCTCAACATCGCGCAGCCTGGCGATTTCTTTGGCCTTGTTCAAGATTGCGCGCAGGTGGGGCATGTCTTTGATGCGCGTTGGAAAAAGCGGCATGCGCCCGCGTGCCAGCATCCCCAAAGCCATGGGCATCATGCCCACCATGCCGAGCGGGCGATGGGTCAGGTAATACTGGGTTGCTATTCCCAACTCAAAGCTGCGTCCGAACGTTTCAACCTGGCCGACAAATGTCTGAGACCAGTCTTTAGCCGCGACGGTGTATTGCTTGGATGCAATCGCCAGGTGCTTGAGCCGGTACATGATGTCGGTGATCGGGATTTGCTGCGGGCAGCGGACGGTGCAATAGTAACACGAGACGCAGAACCAAAAGGTATTGCTTTGCAGCACCTTCTTGCGCTCTCCGGCCAGAATCATTGCAAATATCTCGCGCGGCGTGTAATTCATATCCGGCCCCGACGGGCACGAGCCGCCGCAGGTGCCGCACTGTAAACATAGCTTTAATCGTTCCGCGCCCGGCTCGGCAGTGACCTGGTCGTAAAAGGTGATTTCGCTTTTTTCGTCTGCCACATTCCCCCCTTCAGATCGAGATAGAGAATTCAGGTAGAGACTCTTTCCCCTCTCTATCACAAAAAGCTTTCGAGAAAGCCGGCGACTTGATCTTGCCGAAAAACCGGACCATCCGCGCAAACAAGCTTGTCGCCCATGTTGCAGCGCCCGCATTTGCCGATGCCGCAGTGCATGCGCGCTTCCAACGTGGTCCACATCTGTTCCAGGCCAAAGCCCAGTTTTTTGAGCGTGAGCGAAACGAAATGAATCATAATCGGCGGGCCGCAGGTGATGGTTACGGCGTTTTCTGGCGAGGGAGATACCTTTTCCAATAGTTGAGTGATCAATCCCTCGTTCTGGCCTGCGGCCGTCCATTTTTCGTCGCCCTTGTCTACCGTGATGTGCAGCTCGGTATTGGGCGTGGAGCGCCAGGTGTCGTATTCGTCGGTAAAGACCAAAAGCTGCGGATTGCGCGCCGCCCACAAGATAGTGAGATGGCCATAGTCATTGCGATTGTGCAGAATTGTGTTGATGACTGGGCGCAGTGGCGCGCCGCCGATGCCGCCGCCTAACACGATAATATTCTTGCCCTTGATTTCGTCCATTGGGAACCAGTTGCCCAATGGCCCGCGCACGCCGACCATCTCGCCAATTTCTAATGAATGAAGTGCGCCTGTCACACTGCCCAGCTTGGCGATGCCAAATTCTAGTAATGCGCCTCTGGATGGAATGGAAGTGATGCCAAAGGGAGCTTCGCCCACACCGAGAGCGGACACAAAGGCAAATTGTCCGGGGCGGTAATTTGCAAAGTGTTCTTTGCCAGACGGCTCGGTCAATTCGATTTGGAACAGCTTGATGTCTGTGCCCAACACTTTTGTCCCAATCAATCTTCCGAGGTAAGGGCGCATCGGATTAGAGTCTTGAGATTTGAGGTTTGAGATTTCAGATTGCAGCATACTGGTCACCTTGTCATCTTGCCAACATCGCGCAGCATCTCTACAATGTCAATATTGACCGGGCACGCCTCGATGCAGCGCCCGCAGCCGACGCAGCCGATTGAGGCGTAATCCTGCATCATATAGTAGAACTTGCAAAAGAACCGATTGCGCAGGCGTTGTCCCTTGGCAGGGCGCGGATTGTGTCCGCCGGCAGTGACGCGATAATTTGGCCCGGTGCAACTATCCCAGCAGCGCAGGCGATCGTGCTGAGAATAGCCGGTGCGCCGCTCAACGACCTCGTCGCGCACGTCAAAGCAGCGGCAGGTGGGGCAGACATAAGCGCAAATGCGGCATCCAATGCAACGCTCGGCTAACAGGCTCCAGTATTGATCGTTAAAGTGCTGGGGCCATTGCCCTGGAGCGAGCACGGATTCTGTTGGGTTGAGCGGTGGCTGTGGCGGTTCGCCGGCCGTTTCTTTCAGTTCGAGTCCGGCGAGCAATGCCTGGCCTTTTTCTGTCACGGCGTTGACGGCATATTCGCCCTCGACTGCGGTGAGCAGCACATCTACGTGGCTGGGATCATTAGGCGCTCCTCCCATGCTTGTGCAAAAGCAGCCTTCCCACATCTGAGGACAAGCCAGGCCGATGAGCGTTGTTGCTTCGCGCCGCCGGGCATAGCTTGCGTCCAAGGGTTCTTTCAGAAATACCGCATCCAAGACGGCAATGCCTTGAGCGTCGCACGGGCGCAGGCCAAAGACGACTTGCTTTTTTCCTGCCGCCGGTTCAGCCAGGGTCATTTCTTTATTGTGCTTTTCAATGGATACCAGGCGGTCGGTGGATGGAAAGACGGCCTCTTTGGCCGACATTTTGGGGCGAGTGTATTCAAAGGTAATTTCGGCGCTGCCTGTTACGGGTTGGTAGAGCACAATCCCGTCAACGTTGCGTGGCGCAATCAGCACAGATTCGCTTGCCAGGTGATCCAGCCAGGCATTCAACGCGCCCTTGGTGGTGACTTTCATATCAGCGATTTCTCCCCTTCTGCCAGCATAGTCAACAATGGCGCTTTGACAGGCTCGACCCCGGCGCGAAAATTGAATAGCTCGCGCACTTCTTTGGCCAGCTTGCGGTTGAGCAGGCTGAGCGGCAATTCCATGGGGCAGACACGCTCACATTCGTTACATTCAACGCAGCGGGCCGCCAGGTGAAAAGCCCGGCCCAGGTGAAAGAATTCTTTTTCCTCGACCTCGTTGGCAATGCCCACCCACAGCGAATCGTCGCGCTCGAACATGCACACGTTGCAATAGCAGCCAGGGCAAACCTGGCGGCAGGCGTAACAGCGGATACAGCGCTCGTATTGTTTGAGCCAAAAAGCCACGCGCTCCTGGGGCGTCATCGCCTCCAGTTTGGCGACATCCGCAAAATCGTCGGTGCTGTTGACCTTGGGCGGTTCGCCAATCAGCACGTCGTAAACAACCGGCGTTCGCTCACTGCACCGCAAGCAGCGCGCTTGCAATGTCTCCTTGTCTGCTTGCCTCCCCGCCTGTTTGTCCATCATCCCCTCGCACGCCACACCAATAACATAGACGCGCTCGCGCTCAATCTGACTTTCGGACAAGAGTACGTTGATGTCTCGACTGTCGCACGGCTTGACGACGATAGCCACATGGGGCGGCGCTTCGCCGCGCTTGGCGGGTTTCTTTTTATCGTGGAGATACAGCGTCAGGTTTTGGACACAGCCCTGATTCCAGATCAGGCGATTGACGTCTTGAGGGGTGTAAATGAACGCTGGGCGGACTTGATTGTGCGTTCCCAGTTCGTAGCCGATGACGCACTGGACCTGTTGGCTTTCGAGCAGATCTTTGGCCTTGGTCCTGATCTGGCTTTGTGTGGATTGGCTCAATTCAGCCTCCTTTGCCATAGTCATTTATGGCAAAACGATTATAACATGCGGCCAGGTCATCGTCACTGGTCATAAAGTATCATTTCCGTTCGCCGAAAAGTGGGGTTGCTAGTTATAAAGAGCTTGCCTGATTAGGGAAGTAACCCTAACCCTTGCAAAATGCTCCGGCTCGTCTTTCTCGCCGTGTCGCCATTCGCAAGCCCGTCTGGGCTATCGCTTTCGAAATTAGTGGCGAAAAAGTACACGTTTCCCTTTGTTTCCACATAACCCACAAACCAGCCCTGGTGAGGCGTGGCCCGTTGCGCGGAGCCAGTCTTGCCGCTTAACTGGTAAGATTCGGTCTTTTCCAGCACCAAAATTTCTTTGACGATATTCATTGACCGGGTGGAAAAGGGTAATTCGTTCTGGTACAGTCGCTTTAAAAACTCGACCTGTTCGTCTGTGGAAATCCGCAGCCCGCCTTCTAGCCAAAAAGTATCTATTTGTCCAGAGATGTCTTTATTCCCATAGTTGGCTGTGTCTACATAGTGTTGCATTTTCTCCTTGCCCACTCGCCTGGCCAGTGCTTGGTAGTACCATACCACTGAATTCTGTATGGCTGTTTTTAACGTGTGAGCCTGATTCCAGGAGGGAATATCGTACTGTTTGCCATCCCATGGTATGACATAGTTCTCATCTGGGATGACGCCGGTTTCTAGGCCGATCAACGAATTCATGATTTTGAAAGTGGAAGCGGGGATAAATCCTGTGGCGCATCGTTCAGGATTGTAACGAATGTACTGATTGCTGTTGAGGTCATAAAGCACAAAGGCGCCTTTGGACCCCTGGAAATACCTTTCTAATTCCGGTTTGACTTCAGATACAGGACTGGCAATCATCGTAGCGGATAATGTTGGACTTGACGTAGATACTACCCGAGTCTGCGTCCCAGCACATCCAACCAAAAGCATAGTCGATAACATAAAGCCTATACTGAAACGTAAGCGATGAGGTACAAGCATTTGCGACTCCTTTTTGATGAGATGGGTGTTGTTGCGAGTGACCGCTGGCAAGCTTTTCACAGTGGAAATGTCACGGTAAAGGTGGCGCCTTGTCCTTCGACGCTGTCCACGCTAATGTGCCCACCAAAACGTTGAACCAGGTCTTTGACGATAGCCAATCCCAAGCCCGTGCCTGCTGCGGCCATCTTTTTGGCATTGGGCGCGCGATAGAATTCTTGGAATAGATTGTGCAACGCTTCCTGCGGGATGCCGATGCCGGTGTCGCTCACCTCAACCTGGGCTTGACCCCCCACCGGCCGCACCGACACGGTGACAGAGCCGCTGGGTGGGGTATATTTTATTGCGTTGCCTACCAGGTTGACAAAGATGCGATCCAGCCCCTCTTCAGTTCCGCGGACAATCAACGGCTCTCGCCCGGCGTGAAGCGTCAGGCTGATGTTTTTATCCTCGGTCCGTGGCTGCAAGAGCAATATCACCCGCCTGAGTGAAGCATTGAGCGCAACCGGCTCCGGTTCTGCCAATGCTGGCGTCTTGCCTGCCGCCAGGTCCAGCAAATCGTTCACCAGGTTTTCCATGAGATCGAGCCGGCGGCTGATGCGGGTAAAGACCTCGGTCTGCTTCTCGGTCATGGCGCCGGCGTAGCCCTTGAGCACACTCCGTATCAGCGATTGGGAGACGGTGATAGGCGAGCGCAGTTCGTGAGTGGCAACGCGCACAAACTGGGCCTGGTTGGCTTCCAGGTTTTTTAGCCCTGCCAACCTGCGAGCGGCGGCGATGCAGGCTGCGCCCAGCCCGGCCAAGGGGCCGAGCATGGCAGCGTCATTTGCGCTAAAGCATCCTGGCGTGGTTGCATAGATGTGCAGCGTGCCAAGGGGATTGTTCTCGTAGAGTAAAGGGAGGCAGATCTCGGCGCGCAAACTTGTGTCTGGCAGTTTCGGCAAGGTCTGGCTCACGCGTGGATCGCTCTGGGCGTCTGCCACCACGATGGGTGCGCCTGCCAGCGATTGGCGGTCAATCGCGCAAGATTTGATTTCTTGCGGCGCATGACCTATCAACTCGGCTGGCAGGCCGTAGACAGCCGCCACACTCAGGTGCGCGCCGCTTTCGTCCAGGAGGCAGACCATTGCCGCCTTTGCCTGCAGCGTCATCGCAGCGCTTTCCGCCAGTTGGGTCAAGAAATCCCAGTTCATCACGGTATCAACGCGCGGACCTTGCCCAACAGCACGTCAGGATCAAGGGGTTTTTCTATGGAATCGTCCATCGGCAGATAAGCTTCTTCTGGCCCAGAGCGCAGCGAAGCAGCAGTGTGCGCGGCAATCAACATCAAGATAGGGATGCGCCGGTAAGCGATGTATTGTGAATCTGGCGATGAGTTGCGAAGTTCGAGTGATACTTGGAGGCAGGTCGCCGTTTCTAGAGCGATGTCCAGAATGATGAGGTCGGGAGCAGTCTCAGTGATTTTGCGCAGCCCACCTTGACACGTGTCGCTTTCCAATACCGCATAGCCGGCCGATTCCAGCGGCAAGCGGAGCGCAGTCACCATGTCAGGATCATTGTGGACAATCAGGATACGCTTACTAGCCCTTTGTCGTTTCGCCATATTCTTCCTCGCCTGTTGGTCCATCCATTCGTAACTACTCAGCCGGCACCCTTCGACCTGTCTGCCGACAGAGCAGGCTACGCGCCGCGCATCCTGAGCGAAGTGAAACGCAGTCGAAGGAGCGCGGC
>JBGSMF010000420.1:0-3723 GCA_041740315.1 Thermoflexales bacterium | reverse complement strand
TGGACTGCCCGTCCAGCCTGCTGCCGCGTGCCGCGTCAGCGGCCGCAGGCAGGGCAGGCTTGCACCTGCGCTGCGCTTGGCCCCTTCGGGAGTGCAGCCTGCCTGGCGCAGACAGGGTGTGGGGATACGTTGGCTACGTTATTTCCGATAAACTCTAGTGAAAGCGTTATTGGGGTAAAGCGTCTGATTTGTTGCGGCGCCACACCAGGTAGATGGCTACCGCCGCAATCACCACAAACACAATGCCCACGCATACTCCGCCGATGCCGGTCGTCAGCGCGTCTTGGGGATTGCTGCTGCCGAAAATATCAATATCGGCGTTGGGCATAAAGCTGATCACCGCAAACATGCCCCCTCCACACAGGCTTGCCAGCCCGGGGCAGCCGCACAGCAGCATTGCAACCACCGTCACAATAATCGCAGTCGTTTTCTTGTCCATCGTTTCCTCCTGAAACAATTTACCAGGTTTTGGTAATTTGTCATTGCGAACCGCGCAGCGGTAAAGCAATCTCATTCTGCGCTAGAGATTGCTTTCTACCTGGCGGCAGACAGGCGGCGCGTCGCGCCTCGCAATGACGGCAAACGCAATCTATTGCCCTTCCACCACCGCTATCTCGTCTTTTGTCAGGCCATACAATTCATACACCAGCGCGTCAATCTGGGCCTCTGGCTGGGACCAAAGGCTGGCCTGGCTAAAGTGGTTGACCAGGGCCGTAATTTCAGCGCGCGCTTGATCTTGGCTATACGGCATAGTGGCAGCCTATTTTTTCTTGCGCCTGGCGCTGTATGCCACCAGCGCGCCATCCTTCACCAGCTTGATCAGCGCCAGGGCGTGCTCGCGCTGCTGGGGCGTCAGTTGGCGCAGCTCGTAGATGGCCTCTTCCATCCACGGCTCGTCGGGCTTGATGGGCCGGTCTTCCAGCAGACCGGCTCGCCAGAGCACGTCGGCCTCGGGCTCGCCCAGCGCGCGGGCCACGGCAACGCAAAAATCGTGGGTGGGGGCGCGGTTTCCCGCAATCACCTCGCTAACGGTCGAATGGGTAAGCTCGCCCTGGCGCGCCAGCTCGCGCATTGACCAGCCCTTTTCTTGGAGCTTGCCAGCAAGCCAATCTGTGAATTTCATAACCAAAAGTATACAACAAATTACAGAATTGGGGTATTGACAAAATCAATGCAGCTATGATATAATGGTTTGTATAAAGAACGACGGTTCTCACAGGAACCGCCCAACAAAACAAAACGCCGGAAGTGCTGAACCACTCCCGGCGGCGGATGGGCGACAAGCGTTCCCACCCGTAGACCCATCATAACACAAACAGAAAGGACAAGCAAAATGAAACGCCAAGATAAACACTTGGAAAACGGCAGCATCATACATTGGTCACAAGAAAAATGTGGGTCCGTTCCCGTGACCTGCGGCATGTGTAGGGAAACTCGCCTGCTGACAAAAAATGGCGCAGGCGACATTGTATATGGCGCCTCTAGTGGGCTATGCCGGGATTGCAGTCAAGGGGTGCGTGGGGAAGAGGATATTAGGCTTGACAACGGTAGCATTATTCACTGGACCGAACGCAAAGAAAGGCGAGTCCCCGTGACGTGCGGCGTGTGCGGCAAAACCCGCCAAGTAGCACGTAACAGCGCCGTTGAGATCACCAACGGCCACGTCAGTGGGTTGTGTGTTAGCTGTAGCCGGAGTCGTTGCATGATGCTTTTGGAAGACACTGAGACGGATAATGGCAGCATTGTCTACTGGTCTCGACGTAACAGAGATCAGGTGCCAGTGCAGTGTGGCAAATGCGGCCAGATTCGTTGGCTAACAGCGACAGCAGCGGGGTGCATAAAAAACGGCCAAAGTAGTGGGTTATGTAGTCGCTGCCTCCGAGGCAGCCCCGGTGGGCGAAAAATCACTCCCGCAGGATATGTGCAGGTTAGGATTTATCCTGACTCACCATTTTACAGCATGGCAGACACAAGAAGCTATGTGCTTGAACACCGACTGATAATGGCAGAACATTTGGAGCGAGTGTTGAAAGAAGACGAGATTGTGCATCACAAGAACGGAATCAAGGATGATAATCACATTGAAAACCTGGAACTGCTAACCAGAGACACACACCATCCAGGCCATCACCCTAGCAAAATAAGCATTTTGGGCCGGATAGCCGATTTAGCTAGGCACATTGCCAAGCGCAAGCTTTAGCATCTGTAAAGACAAAATCACAACTTTAGCTTTAGCGATTGAAATCGCTCTCTTGGACTACCCCATCCAGTCTATCCCGCGACCAAAGGGAGTGAAAGCAGGCTACAAATTGCGCTTTTCAACAGACTTTATGGCAGCATGGACTGAGGGGAACAAAACCAAGTTCGTATGAGGGAGGAACGAGGCAGCCATAAACACATCGTAGAACTGATTATCAGCAGATAGCTCCATGTAGGTCATCCGGTTGGCGATCTGGGCAATCTTGGCGCGCGCCTCGCGCGAAAGGAGCGCCATATAAGCGCCGCGCACCGAGGTGTTGCCCACGAATTCAAAGCGTTCCCAGGCTAAATCGGGCAGCAGGCCAATCTGAATGGCCTTTTCGATGTTCAGGTGCTGCCCAAACGCGCCGGCCACAATCACCTGGGCCACATCTTTTTCAAGGCTGAGGCCCAGCGAATTGGCCAGCACCGTAAAGCCGGCATAGATAGCGGCCTTGGTCCTGATCAGGTTATCTATATCTACCTTGGTAATGACGATATCCTGGCCTTCGGCGGTCTCGCTGGCCCAGGCCACCACATACTCGCCGCCGTGCTCGCCGGGGCGCACCCGCCGGGTGGGCAGCGTCAGGTCGAAATTGCCGCCCTTGTCTATAATACCTGTAATGAATAGCTCGGCCAGCAGCGCAATCAGCCCGCTGCCGCAAATGCCGCGCGGCTTTTCACCGCCTATAACGCGCCAGGTTGGCTCCAGACTTTGGGCATCTATCCAAACCTCCTCGATAGCCCCGGCGGTGGCGCGCATGCCATGCGTCACCCCAGCGCCTTCAAAAGCCGGCCCGGCGCTGGCCGCGCAACTGATGAGCCAAGTTCCATCCCCCAGAGTAATCTCGGCGTTTGTCCCCGCATCCAGTTCCAACCTGAGCGGCCCAATTTCACTCAAGCCCGAACTGACCACGCCGGCGGTAATGTCTGCGCCCACGTAAGAAGCCACACCGGGCAAACAATCTAGCGTCGCCTCTGGGTGAATACCCAAGCCCACCTCGCCGGCCAGCAGCGGCGGGATGTGGTTAACGGTGGGCACAAAGGGGCTTTTGCGGATCACCTCCGGCTGCATGGCCAGGAACAGGTGCATCATTGTGGTATTGCCGGCCACCGTGGCCTTGTATATTTCGTTTGGCGCTATGTGGTTGCGGCGGGCCAATCGCTCGATCAGCCCATTGAGCGTGCCCAGCACCAGGCTTTGCAATTCTTGCAGACCGCCGTCTTTGCCGGCGTAAATGATGCGGCTGATCACATCTCCGCCGCGCCGGACCTGCTGGTTATAGTCGGCGGCGGTGTCTACCACCTCGCCGCTATTCAAGTTCACCAGGTAGACCACGTTGCTGGTGGTCCCGATATCAATCGCCACGCCCCAAATGGGGTCAACGTAACCGGGGCGCACGGCAATCAGGCGCGGCGGGCCGGCCGGCGCTTGCCACGTATCCAGCTCTACCACAATCGTCACGTCCCAATTGCCCTCTCGCA
>JBGSMF010000419.1:0-8167 GCA_041740315.1 Thermoflexales bacterium | reverse complement strand
CCATTTCCTTAATCATGATAAAATAAGCCATGGTTATTCAAAATAGACATAGCGGAAACTGTGATCACTGGGAGGCAAATATCATGTCAAAATCGCGTTTGTTGTTAGGGGCAGTTGTGCTTTTGGTGGCGCTTGTGGCTGGCTGCTCGGCGGCGGTCACTCACGCTCCTACCACACCATCTCAGCCCACTATCGCGCAGCCCGTGCTGGAGGTCAACGGCATGCCTTTCACGCTGGCCGATCTGAAAGCTTTGCCGCAAGCCAGTGTCGAGGCTGAAGGCAAGACCTATACAGGTGTGCGCATTCTCGACTTGCTGGCCAAGGCCAACGCCTCTGGCGCGCCAGCCGTGGCGCTGATTGCCGGCGATGGCTACAAGGCCGAGCTTGCCGTGGCCGATTTGAACGACCAGAGCATTCTGGCTTTTGGCGAAGGCGACACGCTCGACGCTGTGATCCTAGGGCAGAGCAAGGGGAGCTGGGTCAGGGGGACGGTCAAGATTGAGCTGGCTGCCGCCCAACCGGCCAAGACCGAGCCGACGGCCGCCCCGGCCCAGGTGGCTGCCTTGACAGTCAATGGCAAGCCGTTTACGCTGGACGAGCTCAAGGCGCTTGAGCAAGTCGAGATTGAGGTTGAAGGCAAGACATATACCGGGGTGCGCATCCGCGACGTCTTGAATGCCGCTGGCGTGAGCGGCGATGGCATTCTCAAGCTGACCGCCAGCGATGGCTATGAGGGCGAGATCGCCATTGCTTCGCTCACCGACCAGAGCCTCCTGGCCTACAACGATGAGGGCGGGGTCAATACGGTCCTGCCGGAAGAAAGCAAAGGCGCCTGGGTCAAATACGTGGTCAAAATCGAGACCGCCGCCAAGCCGGTCTCGTCCGAGCCGCTGCCAACCGTCAAGCCGCTCGCGCCGGGTGACAGCGTCGTCGTGGTGGATTCGTTGGGCAACGAGGTGCGCATTCCCAAGACGGTGACCCGGGTGGCTTCGATGCGTACTGGCATCACCGAGATCATTTGCGCTTTGGGGCAAAAAGACAAGATTGTCGCTGTGGAAGAGATGGTTAAAGCCGGCGACAGCTATGGCGAATTTATCACGCGCGTGCATCCAGACCTGAAAAATGTGCCTGCGCCCCTGGCCGGCCGCGACATTAGCGCGGAAGAGATGCTGCGGCTCGCCCCCGACCTGGTGCTGCACGGCGGTTACGGGCGCATCAAGCAGGCCGACGCGCTCAAAAAGCAGGCGCCCGATTTGCCGGTGGTGATTGCCCACTTTGAAACGATTGACGCCTACATGGATGATATTCGCATCGTGGCCCAGTGCGTCAACGCCGAGGAGCGCGCCGAAAAACTGATCGCTTACTTGCAAGGCAAGCTTGATTTTATCCAATCCAAGACCCAAGACATCCCCGCCGACAAAAAAACGCGCGTCTTTTACAGCGGGCACGACATCTATCATGCCTATACGCCAGAGACCTTTGAGCACGCCCAGATCGAGCTGGCCGGCGGCGTCAACGTGGCGCAAGAACTGGCCGGCTGGCTGCCCGAGGTTTCGCCGGAGCAACTGCTCATTTGGGATCCCGAGGTCATCATTATGCTCAACGGCGCGGATGTGGAGGCTGTTCTGAGCGATCCCAAGGTGGCCGGCGTGTCGGCGATCAAGAACAAGCGCGTGCACGCTTTGCCCGAGGCCGGGTGGGACTTTTCCTCGCCGCGCGCGCTTTTCTGCATCGAGTGGCTGGCGGCCAAGTTGTACCCCGAGCGTTTTGCCGATGTTGACATCGAGGCCGAAGCGGACGAGTTTTACCAAAATGTTTTTGGCGTGGATTATGCGGGGACTTCCCTGGCAGGCGCGCATTAGCCTGGTCCAAACTGGCAGGCAGGCCGGGCGCCCTCGGCCTGCGCTCGCTGGGGTGATCTCTTATGGCGTTCAAGCGCAGGACCATCTTAATCTTTCTATTCGTCTTGCCGATTGGGCTAGCCTGCCTGTCCTTCTTTTTGGGCCGCTATCCCATTTCTCCGGCGACCTTGGTGCGGGTGCTGGCGTCGCGTGTCTTGCCCATTCAGCCCGACTGGCCCAACACGGTCGAGACCGTTATTTTTAATATCCGTCTGCCGCGCATCATCATGGCGCTGTGCATCGGCGGGGGACTAGCTATCAGCGGGGCCGCTTTTCAGGGAATGTTCCAGAACCCGCTGGTCAGCCCCGATATTCTGGGTGTGACGGCCGGGGCCGGTTTTGGGGCGGCGCTGGGCATTTTGCTGTCGGGCAATGCCGCCACGGTGCAACTGTTTGCCCTGTCCTTTGGCGTCCTGGCGGTGGTCCTGAGCTATCTAATCAGCCGGGTGTACAAAACAACTCCCACCTTGATGCTGGTGCTGGCCGGGATTGTGGTGGGGGCCATTTTTTCGGCGTTGCTGTCGCTGGTCAAGTACGTGGCTGATCCGCACCAAAAGCTGCCGGCGATTGTTTTTTGGCTGATGGGCAGCCTGGCGGCTATCTCTGCGCAGGATGTGGTCACCGCCGCGCCGCCCATGCTGGCAGGCATGGTTGGCTTGCTGCTCGCGCGCTGGCGCATCAATCTGCTCTCGATGGGAGACGAGGAGGCGCGCGCGTTGGGCGTCAAGACGGAGCAATTGAAGGGAATCATCATCTTGTGCTGCACGGCCATAACTGCCTCGGCCGTGAGCGTGTGCGGCATCATCGGTTGGGTGGGTCTGGTCATACCGCATATTGGCCGCATGTTGGTGGGGCCAGACCACAAAGTCTTGCTGCCGGCTTCGCTGGCGATTGGCGCAGCCTACCTGATTGTGATTGACGATCTGGCGCGGAGTATGATCTCGGCCGAGATTCCGCTGGGCATCCTCACCGCCATCGTCGGCGCACCCTTTTTTGCCTTTCTATTGCGACGAACTCGGGGGGGCTTGCGCTAAATGGCCGCCCACATCTGCTTGCGAAATGGCGCCTTTAGCTATGGCCGCCGGGAAATCTTTGGTGGGTTGAGCCTGGACTTGGCCGCCGGAGAGCGCCTTTGCCTGCTCGGCCCTAACGGCTGCGGCAAGACCACCTTGCTGCGCTGCCTGGGCGGCATCCTCAAGTTGAGAGAAGGCCACTTGCTGCTCAATGGCCGAGAGGCGGCTTTTTTGAGCGAGACGGAGCGGGCCAGGCTGGTTGGCTTTGTCTTTCAGGAGCACACGGTCCACTTTCCCTATTCTGTGCTGGATATCGCCCAGATGGGACGAGCGCCCCACCTGGGGTTTTTCGCGACGCCATCTCTCCAAGACGCGCGAATTGCGCTGCGGGCGCTCGAAACGGTGGGCATTGCTCATCTACAGGACCAGCGTTACACCGAAATCAGCGGCGGAGAGCGCCAACTGGCGCTGATTGCCAGGGCGCTGGCCCAGGAACCGGAGGTTTTGTTGCTGGACGAGCCTACTTCTCACCTGGATTTTGGAAACCAGATATTGATCTTGGAGACGATCAATCGCCTGGCCCACGACGAGGGCATGGCGATCATGATGGCCACACATTTTCCCGACCACGCGCTTTTGGCTTCCAGCCAGGCTGTCCTGATGAAGGCGGGCGGCTTTATCGCCGCCGGTTTGCCGCAGCAGGTTATCACCGAGGAAAACCTCCAGCGGCTGTATGGCGTCAGCGTCAAGGTCGTTGGCGTAGACGGCCGCGCCAGCCGGCGCAGCGCCGTCGTCCCTATGTTGAGCGAGTTGACAACTCTGGAGAGAGAAAATGAGCCAGGTCGAGTGCCCCTTTTGTGAGCGTCGCTGCGTGTTGACTGAGGCCGGAGGTGGATTTTGCCGAATGTATCACCTGGTAGACGGCCGGGTTGTCGAGCGTTTTGCTCATCGCTATAGCGGCATGTTCATTCACCACATCGAGGCAGTGCCTTTCTATCACTTTCAACCGGGCAGCCGGACCTTTGTCTTGGGCGGCGCAGGGTGTAACTTTGATTGTCATTACTGCTCAAACGCTTACGTTGCCCGCTCTGAGCCGGAGCCATTGCTCGTTTATCACCTTTCTCCCCAGCGGGTTGTGGCCCTGGCCCGGCAGAATGGCTGCCACAACATTGCCTTTGCCGTCAACGAGCCGGGCGTGGCGCTTGCATCGCTGATCGAGTTGGCAGAGGCGGCGCAGGCAGAAAACATGCCGGTTGGCGTGCTGACGAATGGCTATCTACCGCCCGCCGCCGCCGATAGGCTGGGCGAGGCTTTTGCTTTTGTCAACGTGAGTCTCAAGGCGTTCAGTGATTCGTTCTACCAGCGTTTTGTCGGCGTTCCATCGGTCAGCCCCATTCTGCGCGCGATTGAGCTTTTGCGCCGCAAGACTCACGTGGAAATCAGCACACCCATCGTGCAGGGGTTGAACGACCAGGATATTCCCGAGATCGCGGCGTTCATCACTTCGGTTGACCCCGACATGGCGTGGCATGTCTTTCGCTTGCTGCCCGAATACAAGATGGCGGATTGCGAGCGTCCTTCCATCAAACGCGTGAATGAGGCTTTGCAAGCGGCCCGCCAGACCTTGCCCTACATCTACTTTGGCAACTTTGTCGGCTCGCAGTGGGTAAACACCCATTGCCCGCAGTGCGGCGCGGTTGTGATTGAGCGGATTAACATGGGCGGGTGCGGGGCCAAGTCGAGGGCGTACTATTTGCAGGATAATTGCTGCGTGGCGTGTCATTATCGCTTGCCGATTGCGGGCGCGCCCGTGGCCTGGAATTCCGAGGAGTTGGATTGATGACACTGGGAGTAATAGACGTTGTTGACTGGCAAACAACTGTAGACCTGGCCAGCGGTTTGCCGGTGAGCGTTGAGCATCCACTGGTGAGCCTGGCGTCTGAGCTTGTCAGGCGGCATCCTTATCCGGGCGACCTGACTCCCGGCGCTAGCCGCTGGGTGACGGATGTGGCGCTCGACTTGAATGAGCGTTACCGCCCCGAGCTGATGCTGCTTGTCTATGCCAACGCTTACCTGGCTGCCTCGTTCAAGCCTTTGAACGAGGCGGAGCGCGCGGCGCGCATCCGGGAGGTTTTTGACGAGATTCAGCGTTTTGTGGGCGCAAGTGGGTTCTCGCCGATCATTGTGGGGATGGGCGGGCTGGTTCCTTTGGCTGGCTATGTTTACACCGCCGACCTCGACGGGCGCGCCATTGCTGGCGGGATGACGGCTCGCTATGCCGGCTTGAACCGGGCATCGCCGCGCGACCTGGCCTGGCTGGCGTCTCACCCTGGCGTCGAGCGCGTGATTACCCGGGACGATTTTCGCGCCCAGTTCGGCGGGATAGAACAGTTTTACCGGCGATTTCCCGATTACGTGCTGGCGGCCAGGGAAGGCTATTTGTTCCGCGGCGTGGGCAGCAGCGCGCGCCCCACGTATGCTGTGCCAAGTTTTGCTCGAGCCATTCCGCTGCACACCGCGCTCGGCAAGGCGAGCGCGCTCACCGACCTGGCCGGGCTGACGCTGCGTGCCTTGGAGCGCGAGAAGGTGGCCTTGATCCTGGTGGAGGGTGTGGGGTGCGAATCTTTCCCGCTGCCCTTTTGCCCCATCTCAAATGCTTGCCATTGGTATTGCTACTCCATCGGCGAAGGGCAATACCTGGCCATCACCACCGGCAGGCATTTTGTCGAGCGCCCCTATCCGCCCGGCTACGATTATCTGCCGGACGACGGCGAGAACAAGCCCTATCCATTTTCAGGCATCCTGCCCGAGCTGCCCCCAGATACCCTGGGGCGGCGCTGGCGCGGCAAAAGCGCGGCAGTAGGCAGCCGGAGCATTCTTACCCACACTGCCGCCAGGGCAGACATCACCGTCGAGTGCTTTGCCCGGGCGCTGTACAACCACGGCGCGTTGGCGGTGGTTGAAGTGTGAGCGTTATTCGCGGCGCTCATTTGACCACACCAAAAAGCAAGCTGGACGAGATCCGCCGACCGTTCACCCCCCAAATCTGACCGTTTGCCGCGTAAGCGTTGCCCCCAGCCCATCTCCCCTGGTATCATAGAATCAAGATACCAACAAGGGGGCGCGAAATGAAACGCTTTCAAGAGTTTATCTATAACCTGCATCCATACGCGCTATGTTGCGTCGCAGGGCCGCTGACGGTTGCTCAGATCGTCCTGGCCTTTGTCATCCATCAACCGCGCAACGAGACGCTACAGTGGGCCGGTTGGGTTCTGTGGTGGACCTCGGCTGTCTTTGGCTGGCTGCCGATCTTTACCCTGCGCAGACAGGGCGGCGTGCCCAAAGGCAAAAGCTATGTTCACACTACGCGGCTGGTTGAAACCGGCATCTATGCCATTGTTCGCCACCCGCAGATGGGCGCCGCCTGGCTGTTAATGTGCGCGGGTCTGATGCTTATCACCCAGCACTGGCTCAGCGTTGCGCTGGGCGTTCCGGCGATGGCGCTGGCTTACCTGGACGTGTTGAAAGCCGACCATGACTGCATCGAAAAGTTTGGCGACGCCTACCGGCGTTATATGGAGCGCGTGCCGCGGGTGAATTTCGTGGCCGGCATTATCCAACTCGCATGGCACAGGCTAAGGAGACAAATATGAGCGCAAAACAGTCACGCTGGTTTGCCTGGTCGCCGACCAGCGACACACTTGTGGCCGTGCTCACCGAGCTTGCCATGATCGCACTCTATTGGACCGCCACTCACCTGCTAAACGACGACTGGGCCGCCGTGCTGGTCTTTGGCTTGCTGACCAATCTGGGCCTCAACGTGCTTTTCCCGGTATGGTGGATCGCCTACCACCGCAAACAGCCTTTGAGCGAGTTAGGTATCACCACGCGGCGGTGGCGCGCCAGCTTGCTCGTTGGCGTTGGCGTGGCGGTCTTTAGCTCGTTTGGGCTGCGGCAACACGTGGCGGGCGTCAATTGGCTGCCCCACGTGCTCTTTAACGCCGTCGTTCTGTGGGAACCCTTTTTCGTCACAAGTTGGCTGCAACTGCGCTACGACCGAGCCTTTGGCATCCTGCCGGGGGTGTTGCTGGCGGGCTTGAGCTTTGCCGCGTACCACATCGGCACCTACCCGCCGGGCGGGTTGATCACGCTGCTGATCTCGGGGCTTTTCTTCGCCGCTATCTTTCGCCTGACCTCAAACCTGCTGATCGTGTGGCCGCTGGCCTGGTGCGTGGGGTCGTCAATCGGCACCTTGATGGGCGGCATGCAGTTCACCTGGAACCAGGTCGCGGCCTGGTCGGCTATCCTGCTGATCCAGTTGGCCTTTCTCGGCTACACCTGGAGGCGTCAAGTAAAGAGATCGAGAACTGGAGGTTAATCAGATGGACACAGCAGCTTTTTGGACTCAAGTCGCCGCGTACAACGAGATGACGTGGCCGGTTCAGGCCGTGATGATCATCGCAGCCGCGTACCTGACATATCGCGTATTCGCCAAGCCAAGCGCCAGGACAGACGTATGGATGAAGGCATTCCTTGCGTTCGCCTTCGCCTGGAATACCATCGTGTTCTTCCTGGTCTTTGTCAGGAACCCGATCTCAATGTTCACCGGCGTGCCGCTGTTCATCATCGTATCCATCCTGTTCGTCGTGGACATTTTCGCCAAGAAGACGCACTTCAAGCTACCTGAAGGCAGGTGGATGAGAGGACTGACCATTGTGTGGATTCTGCTGGCGTTCCTCTATTCT
Source organism: Thermoflexales bacterium (assembly GCA_041740315.1). GTDB lineage: Bacteria > Chloroflexota > Anaerolineae > Fen-1058 > Fen-1058 > JBGSMF01. Next base: position 508 of record JBGSMF010000419.1, on the reverse strand, counting down.
GTTATCGGGTATCCCTTGGGGCATGTGTACCCCCAGGTCTTGCTGCCCTTGTTTCCTTGCCCGCTCACGGTGTTCGCCATTGCCCTGGTCGCCGCGGCTGTGCCACAAGTGGACAAAAGGGTCTTTATCGCCCTGTTGCCTTGGGCCTTGATGGGGCTGCCCAAGTGCTTTGGCGTGCTCGACTGCTACGAGGATTGCATCCTCTTTGCTAGCGGCGTCTACGGACTGATCGTGCTCATCAAGAATTGGAGGTTAGTGAAACAAGGACATGCAACAGGAGTAGTTCAATGCTCAAGATCAGAGATGAATTGAGGCAAGCGGCGCGTGATTTGACATCGCATCCCATTTGCGTATGATTATTGATGTTTGCATAGCTGCTGACCGACAGCGCATAGCTGACCAACGAATGTTGGATGGAACCGACAGCGCATGCCTGACATGAAAGTGTGTGACAGCCGACAGTCCTGGGCGACGAATGTCGGTTACGATTTTACAAATGGATAGGGCC
>JBGSMF010000418.1:0-28001 GCA_041740315.1 Thermoflexales bacterium | reverse complement strand
GATGAAGTTATCCGACAGTATATTGAGTCGCAAGGTGAAATGCTTTCTTCCGACACCAACGAGCCTGTGGGCATCGGAGAACTTTAGGCGACTTTCAGTCGCATTTCCAAGCTACCGCCTTTAGGCGGTAGCAGTTGACTTTTTTGCCTCCTACGCCATTTCCAAGGTTCCGAGGCGCTTGGACACCCTCTCAAAATATAAGAAAATAAAATAACCCAGCGCGCCTTCTGCCAGAAACAACCCCAGCATAATTAACAAAGAATTGCTTACGGTTATCAAAGAAGCGCCTGCCACTGCCTGACGCGCCGCCTCGACGCCATATGTGAGCGGAATCAAGCGAGAAAAAGGCTGCAACCAAACGGGCAATTGCTCTACTGGAAAATTGATCCCAGCCACCAGAAAAATGAACAGATAAGCCGTGTTCATAATCGGTTCGATTGTGCGGGTGAAAAGGCTCAGGCTGGCAATGATTAGGCCTATGCCGGTCAAGGTAAGAGAAGAAATAAAAAGCACAACGACCAAGGCCAAAAAGTTGGTCTGGGCAAAGCTCACACCGAAAAACACAGCGGCGTACAACAGGCCAATGGCTGCTCCGACAATGCCATCCAAAACATGCACCAGTGCCCGGCTGGCAAAGATCAACAGGCGGTTGGCGGGCGTTGTCAACAACATCTGCAAAGTTCCGTTCCACTTTTCCCCCGCCAAGGTCATGGCCACCCCCATCAATGTGTTAAGAGCCACAAGCTGCACTGCGTTGCCGATAGCCACATAGGCCAATTTGTCAGGCCCCAGGGTAAACTTGGCTAAATATACGAAAAAGCTCATTTGAAAAAACGGAACGATAAATTTAATCGTGAGATAAGCTGCCGGTCTCTGCCAGGCATAAATTGCCGTAAAGACTGTCCAAGACATGCGGGCTAGAAGCTTGATTTGACGTATCATCACTTAGATCCTTTCCAGTTCGGCGCTGACTCGCAACCTGTGGTCTACCACGCCCTGTAAATACCAGGCCATCAACAAATAAACCGTTGTGAGCGCCAGGGTCAACCCCATATTGATCAAATAATCAGGATTATTGAGCGCGCCTGGCTCCACAGAGAGCCGGATGGCCTGTAGGCTCCAGGTGGGGGCCAAGACATAGGAGATGGGGCGCAGCCAATTGGGCAGCACCGAGATGGGATACATGACGCCGCAAAAGAGATAGAGAAAACGGCTGAGGGCGTTCTGCCAATCACCGGCCGAGCGGGTGAGCATAAAGAAACTGTTGAGAAAGAGGCCGATCACGGCAAAGGCCAGGATAGTCAATAGAACGGCCATGACAAACGCGCCTGGACTGGCGATGGTCAATTCGATGCCCAGGAATAGTGCGGAAATCAGCGCAATTTCCCCTAGCGTTATCAGTCCTACCACGGCGTGAACCAGGCTCTTGCCGGCGGCAATCCAGAGTTGAGAGGCTGGGGTCGTGAATGTATACACGATCGTGCCCCACCGGCGTTCCTGCATCATGGAAAAGCTGCACCCCCCCAAGGCGCTGGCCCACATGCCCATAGCGCCGGAGCCTAGAACCACATAGAGAGCAAACATTTTTGGCGATGCGTCACGATACAGGAAAATAGCCACCAGCGCAAAAGCGAAAGGCGTAATTGTCAACCAGAAAACCCACATGGGTTGCGCGAGGTAATCCCATATAGTCGTGCGTATGGCGGCGCGAAAGACTTGCCAGTTATGCTTCATGATTTGTTCTCCTGCACTAGGCGCAAATAAACATCCTCCAGCGTTTGCTCGCGAACGCGAATGTTCAGCACTTTGACGTCTTCCAACAAGTGTTTCACCTGCGTGGTCACAGCATGGGGATCCTGGGTCTGAATAGCGATCGTTTGCTTGGGGCCGTAGGTAGCCACAGAGATAAAATTGGCGGCTAGTGCGATCTCCAGACCGGCCCGCTTTTCATCCGGCATGCCAAAGATTTCTACCTCTACTACCTGCAGGTCGCCGACGAGCCGCCGCAGTTCGCGGGGAGAGTCCAGCGCGATAAGCTTGCCATTTTTGATAATCGCAATACGGTCGCAGAGTTGGTCGGCTTCCCACAAATCGTGCGTGGTCAGAAAAACGGTTTTGCCCTGTCCCGTCAACCATTTGATGCGCTGCCGAATAAAGTGCGCGGCTTCTGGGTCGAGGCCAATGGTCGGTTCGTCCATAAAGATCACCGCTGGATCGTTGATCAATCCCCGGGCAATGTGAAGCCGCTGCGCCATGCCGCGCGAATAATTCTCTACCCGCTCGTCCGCCCGCTTTTCCAGGCCGACCATCTCTAGCAATTCTCCAACACGCTTGTGAGCAATTGCAGGCTCCACGCCATACAGGTCGGCGACATACAGCAGGTTCTGCCGTCCAGTCAGGCGGCGATACAGGCCCCGCTCCCCTCCATAAATCACATTGATTTGCCGGCGCACCGCTTGGGGTTCGCGGGCGATATCGTGCCCTGCCACCGTGGCGCGACCGGCGCTAGGCAACAACAAGGTCGTCAGCATTTTGATGGTGGTTGTTTTGCCGGCGCCGTTGGGGCCCAGCATACCGAATAATTCTCCCTGATTGACCTCGAAGGAGATGCCGTCAACGGCCAGGGTTTCGCGTTTTTTTTGTTTGAGAAAGCCTTGGGTTGACGTGTAGACTCGCTTCAGTTCTTGAACTTGGACCATAGCCATTATGTGTGCTCCTCATGTAAAAGTTGATCAGCCTGTGTCGGCATGAAACTACTCTTTCTTTTTGCTTTGAAGCAGCTCTTTTGCGTCTTGGTCAGACATGCCGCTGACCATTTTTAAAATCCGGGCTATTTTTTCAGTTTGCCCTGGGCTGACTTCGTTGGCAACAATCAAATTCGATAGATCTGCTACTGTTGGCGCTTCAAACATGGCGCGCAGGGGCAATTCTACCATTAAAGTTTCGCGTATGCGCGAAACAACTTGGGTGGCTAACAGAGAATGTCCCCCCAGGTCAAAAAAGTTGTCATAAATGCCGACACGTTCCAATCTCAGTGTCTTTGCCCAAATTCCTGCCAGCGCCTCTTCGATAGGAGTGCGTGGGGCCACAAACTTTGAGCTTATTTCCGGTCTGCTTGTACCAGGCGATGGGAGGGCTTTGCGATCTATTTTTCCATTGGGAGTCAAGGGCAAAGCCGCCAAAGCCATAAAAATGGAAGGAATCATGTACTCGGGCAGCTTTTCCCTCAAATGATTACGCAACTCATTGTGATCTGGGTTTTGCCCATGATGGGGAACAATATAGGCCACCAACCGTTTGTTTTCAAGCGTGTCGCCATGATCCTGAACTATGGCTTCGCGTATTGCGGGGTGCTGGCTTAGCACAGTTTCAATTTCCCCAAGCTCAATACGAAAGCCTCGGATTTTGACTTGTTGATCAACTCGGCCGAGAAACTCGAGATTGCCATCACACCAATAGCGGGCTCTGTCCCCTGTTTTGTACAGGCGCGCGCCGGGCATGGTAGAGTAAGGATCGGGGATAAACTTGCTTGCGGTGAGATTAGGTTGATTGGCGTAACCCCAGGCAAGGCATTCTCCGCCAATATGCAAATCTCCTGGCACGCCGATGGGGCAAGGGTTCAGATTTGAATCGAGGACATAATATCGAGCATTGTGGATGGGTTTGCCATAAGGGATACTGGGCCAGGTGGGATTGACCTTGGTAATGGGGTAATAGTTTGACCAGATGGTTGCCTCTGTTGCCCCCCCCAAGCTGATTATGTTTGCCTGCGGAAAAGTTTCTCTTATCACGTCCGGCAGGGTAACCGGGATCCAATCGCCGCTCAAAAACACCAATCTGAGATGCCCTGTGCTCTGGCCGGGTTTGATTGATGAAAGAAAAGGTGCCAGTTGTTGCAGTGTCGCGGGCGCCGAGTCCCAAAAAGTGATTGATCTTTCGCGCATCAAGTCAATCAAGTGGTTGGGATTTCGGACATTCTCTTCTATGGGTATCTGGATAGAGCCTCCGGCCGCCAGCAAGCCAAAGATATCATAGACTGATAAATCAAAGCACAACGATGTAATGAACAATTCGCAGTCATCGGGTCCAACTTGAAAAGTTTGGTTGACCCAGTTGATCAGGTTGATGACGGACAGGTGGCGCACGATTACGCCTTTAGGCGTGCCGGTGGAGCCAGATGTGTGAATCACATAGGCCATACTGCCAGGTTCTGCCGCAATGCTCAGGTTGGCATCGCTTTCCTGGGCAATGTTTTCCCACCCCGTATCCAAACAAATGAGGGGTATTGCGCAGGAAGAGAACCTGGGCGAAAGCCAACTTTGTGTAAGCAGCAACACTCCTTCTGTGTTTTGCAGCATAAAGGTCAAACGTTCCACAGGATAAGTTGGGTCAAGCGGCACATATGCTCCGCCTGCTTTAAGTATCCCTAATAGACCAATCACTACTTCCGGGGAGCGTTCCATGCAAATGCCCACTCTGACTTCAATCGTCACCCCCAATTTTCGAAGATGACGCGCGAGCTGGTTGGCTCGCCGATTCAACTCTTGGTAAGTTACATGTTGATTTTCGAATATTACTGCCACCGCATCCGGGGTCTGCTTTGCCTGCGCCTCGAATAATTCGTGGATGCATTTGTCGCGGGGGTACTCGGTCGCTGTGTTGTTCCAGGCCACCAAGAGTTGGTGTCGTTCTGCTGCTGTCAGCAGCGGTAATTGCCCAAGCTGCTGTTCTAGCCCTTCTTTTGCCACAATTCCTTCGAGTAGCACTTTGTAATGTTTTGCCGTACGTTCGATGGTGTTTGCATCGAACAAGTCCGTGTTATACTCGATCAGTCCATATAGCCCTTGGTCTGTCTCTTCTATAGAAAAGGTCAAGTCAAATTGGGCCGCTTTGCTTTCAATCTCCACCGCGGTCACGCTTAACCCTGGAAGGCGCAGCGGTTCGGTTGGCGTGTTCTGCAGCGCAAACATTACCTGGAAGAGTGGGTTGCGGCTCATGTCTCGTTCGGGCTGCAAGGCTTCTACCAGTTTTTCAAAGGGCAAATCCTGGTGAGCAAAAGCGTCCAGCGTTGTCTCTCGCACTTGCCCCACTAGTTCTTGGAAGGTGAGATTCCCCGCCACCTCGGTGCGCAGCGCCAGAGTGTTGACAAAAAAGCCAATCAAATCTTCAACTTCGGGCCGGTTTCGGTTGGCGACGGGAGTGCCCACGACAATGTTTTCTTGGCCCGTATAGCGATACAGCATGACCTTGATCGCCGCCAATAATGTCATGAACAATGTGACGCCTTCCTGGCGGCTTTGGGACTGGAGCGATTGGGTCAAACCTGCCGGCAACATGAACGAGTGGGTTGCTCCTCGAAAGGTCTGCACGGCTGGGCGGGGCCGGTCCGTGGGCAGTTCCAGGCTAGGCGGACTTTGTCCCAGTTGTTTTTGCCAGTAGGTCAGCTGGCGTTCGAGCGATTTCTCCTGCAACCACGCTCGCTGCCATCTGGCATAATCTGCATATTGGATGGCAAGTTCTGCGAGACGTGGGGGTTGTCCCGTTAAAAGGGCGGTATACAATGCAGCCAGTTCCCGGTTGAACACGCCCATGGACCAGCCATCAGAGATGATGTGGTGCATAACCAAGAGCAGGATATGTTCTTGGCTGTTTAATCGAAGCAAGACTGCCCGCAGCAGCGGGCCTTGAGCCAGGTCGAAGGAAGACTGGGCTTCCTTGGTCACCAATTCTCGAACTTGGGCTTCCCGTTCCATTTCAGACAAGCAACCCAGATCGTTTACAGCAAGCGCCAGTTTCAGGGCAGGCGCGATGACTTGCGCCGGTTGCCCGTCTTTGACGGCAAAGGTTGTGCGCAGCGTTTCATGGCGTTGCACAATCTCGTTGAGGCTTTGCTCCAGCGCAGGCGCGTTGAGCGGCCCCGCCAGGCGAAAAGCAACAGAGATATTATAAGCGGCGCTGCCTGGTTCCAACTGGTCTAAAAACCACAGTCGCTCTTGAGAAAAGGAAAGTGGCAACGTCTGATTGCGCGCGCAGGAACGGATTGGGGAAAGTGGCTGTTCCTTTTCGCCCGCGGCTCTTTTTTCTGCAAGCTGCTGTTCAAGCAAGGCGCGCTTTTCTGGCGACAAATTCGCAATACGCTTGGCAAGATCGTTCATTCAATCCCTCAATAGACCTTATCGGAAATAGCAGGACGGGCATCCCCATGCCAGTCCGCCAACGTATGGGGATACGTTGGCTGCGTTATTTCCGATAAACTCTAGCAAATTGGTTTGCGCTACTAGGCTCAGCCCTTTAGAATTTCCCGAGCTTTTTCTTCCGAGAGATTCTCTAGCTCTTGCAACATCCGGGCCACCTCGGCGCTATTTACCTGCTCGGCCTGAGCTTGGGTGATTGCCATTGCTAAATCGGCCACCGTGGGCGCTTCGAATAGGCTACGCAGGGATAATTCTACTTGGAAAGTTTCACACACACGAGATAACAGCCGAGTTGCAAGCAGGGAATGTCCTCCCAGATCGAAAAAATTGTCGTGAATACTCACCTGCTCCAAACCCAAAAGCTGGCTCCAAATGCCCACTAGTTGTTTCTCGGCTGGAGTGCGTGGAGCCGCAAAAGGGCTTTTTGTTTCCAGGCCAGCCACGCAGAGCGCCATGAGCGCTTGGCGATCTACCTTGCCGTTCGGCGTCAGTGGAAAAGCTTCCAGGTTCACAAAAGCCGCTGGCAGCATGTATTCGGGCAACTTTTCTTTCAAGAAACGGCGCAGTTCGCTGTTTGCGATGTGTTTATTTTTTGGAATAACGTAAGCTACTATTCGCTTTCCGGTGGGTGAATCTTGAGCCAGGACTAGTGCCTCTCGCACATCTGTGTGCTGGGACAAGATAGTTTCAATTTCTCCCAGTTCAACCCTAAAGCCGCGAACTTTGACTTGGTGATCCACCCGGCCAAGAAACTCGATAGCGCCATCTGGCAAATAACGGGCAAGATCGCCGGTCTTGTACAGCCGGCTGTTGTCTGTTGAGCCAGCAAGCGCAAGTTGGCAAGCCGTTGGCTCGCTTCCAAAAGGATTGGGTATAAAGCTCTCTGCCGTCAACTCGGGCCGATTCAGATAACCTCGCGCCAGGCCCGCGCTGCCAATATACAATTCGCCTGGCACGCCAACAGGCACAGGGTGTAAATGAGAGTCCAGGATGTAAACACAGGTATTAGCAATAGGACGGCCTATATGAGGCGCTCTATCTGCCTGATCTCGAGCTGGAATCAAGCCGGATGCGGCAACCACCGCGCTTTCTGTTGGGCCATAGTTATTCACAAGGTCAAAAGGCAAGGTGGGCGATGGATAGCGATAGAGCTTGTCTCCCCCGGTCAATAGGATACGCAAGGCTGTATCTCGAGGCCATTCTAGCGCCAAAACGCTCTCTGCCAGCGGAGTAGGCAGGAAACTGATTGTGATCTTTTCAGACACAATCCATTCCACAATCTGCGCAGGCGAGGCGCGTGTCGCCTCATCTACCAGGTGAATGCTCGCTCCTGCTGCAAGATAGGGCCAGGCCTCCCACACCGAGGCGTCAAAAGCTGGGCTGGCAACCTGGGTGGCCCGGTCTACCTGTGATACAGCAAAGGCGCGCTGGTGCCACGCGATGAGATTCAACAGCCCGCGGTGTTCGATTTGAACGCCCTTGGGTCTTCCGGTTGACCCGGAAGTGTAAATGACATACGCCAGATTGTTCGCTGTTACCGTGCTGCTAACAGGCTTTTTACTCTCTTGAGCGATGAGTCCCCAATCTTTGTCCAGGCAAATCACTTGGGTCGCACATTCAGCAAGATCGCCAGCCAGGCTCTGTTGAGTCAGCGCCACAGTCGCCCGAACATCCTCTAGCATAAAGACCAGCCGCTCTTTTGGGTATATCGAATCAAGAGGAACGTATACACCGCCTGCTTTAAGAGTTCCAAGAATCCCTGTAATCATCTCTGGGGAGCGTCCCATATAGAGTCCTACAAATATTTCTGGTCCTACCCCCAAATTTTGCAAGTGACGCGCCAGTTGATTGGCCCGGTTATTCAACTCGCCATAGGTCAAGTGTTGGCCCTCCATAGTTACTGCGATAGCATCAGGAGTCTTGTAGCCCCATGTTTCGACCCATTGATGCGCACATTGGTCTTGGGGAAATTCTACCAAAGTATCGTTCCAGACCGCCAGCAACCGATGACATTCCTCCTGTGTGAGAAGCGCCAGTTCTGATATCCGCTGATTGGGATCGCTTGCAATGTTTTCCAGCAAAGTCTGAAAGTGGCCTGCCATTCTGCCGACAGTCGCTACATCGAACAAATCTGTGCTGTATTCCCACTGCCCACACAGTCCCTCTAGCTCCTCCCACAGCTCGAGCGTCAAGTCAAACTTGGCTGTCCCATTATCGAGCACTTGCAGGCTTGTTGTCAGGCCGGGTAACGTCAAGGTTCCCAGCGCGGCAGTCTGGAGAGCAAACGCAACTTGAAAGAGAGGGTTATAACTCAGATGTCGCTCCATCTGTAGGGCTTGTACCAACTTTTCAAAGGGCAGGTCCTGATGGGCAAAAGCGGCCAGTGTTACTTCCCGCACCCGCCCCAACAGTTCCCTAAAAGTGAGATTGCCTCCCAGATTTGCGCGTAGCACCAGGGTGTTGACAAAAAAGCCGATCAAGCCTTCAATTTCGGCCTGGTTACGGTTAGCGATAGGCGAGCCTACAACAATGTCTTTTTGGCCAGTATAGCGATACAACAACACTTGGAACGCTGCCAACAGCGTCATGAACAGCGTAGCGCCCTCTTGGCGGCTCAGGGCCTTGAGTGATTCTAAAATGGCTTGGGACACCATCATGGAATAATGCGCCCCTCGGAAAGTCTGAACTGCTGGCCGCGGCCGATCGGTCGGCAATTCCAACAAAGGCAAACCATTACCAAGCTGTTCTTTCCAATAGGCAAGCAGGGTTTCGAGTGCTTTTCCCTGCAACCACTGCCGCTGCCAGTGGGCAAAGTCTGCATATTGGAGTGGAAGCTTGGAAAGCGGTGAAGGTTGACCAGACAGGCAAGATTCGTACAGCGCCGCCAATTCTCGATTGAATATTCCCATAGACCAATCATCGGAGATGATGTGATGCATTGTCAAAATCAGCACGTGCTCTTCATCTCCCAGTTGCAGCAGGACACTTCGCACAAGTGGATGATGGGTCAAGTTGAAGGGGCGTCGCGCCTCCGCAGCGGCCAGTTGTTGGGACTCAGTTTCTCGTTCGGCCTCGGGTAGTTCTCGTAAATCCACAATCGGCAGCGCCAGGGTCATGGTCGGGGCAATAACCTGGACCGGTTGCTCACCCGCAACCGCAAAATTGGTTCGCAAGGTTTCGTGACGCTGCACGATTTCGTTGAGGCTTTTGTCCAAGGCTGCCCGGTCGAGTGTCCCCATAAGGCGATAGGCGATAGGAATGTTATAGGTGGGGCTATCTGGTTGCAATTGGCTCAAGAGCCACAGCCGTTGCTGCGCAAAAAAGAGCGGCAAGGTTTGGCTACGGGAGGTGGGCGCTAGTGGAGGTAACTGGGGCTTGTGCGCAGATCCAACCAGCTTGGCTAGCTCAGCCAAAGTAGGTGAATCGAACAAATCACGCAGAGATAACTCTGCCTGAAGCGCCTGGCGCGCCCGCGATATAACCTGGGTGGCGAGCAAAGAGTGCCCGCCCAGATCGAAAAAGTTGTCCTGAATGTCAATGGATTCAAGCCCAAGCACCTGGCGCCAAATTTCGGCGAGTATTTCTTCAATAGGGGTGCGAAATCTTGTTTCTGACTGGGGTTTGTCGGTATCAGGAGTGGGCAGCGCTTGCCAGTCTACTTTTCCATTAGGTGTCAGAGGCATGCTCTGTAGAAACACAAAGGCTGAAGGCAGCATGTACCCAGGCAACTTGGCCTTTAAAAAGCTGCGCACCTCATTTTCTGCGGGAGGGTGTGATTCTGCGGGAACGACATAAGCAACCAATCGTTTACCTGCCCCGCCTGCCAGGCTGGGGTCGCCGGGCGTGTCTTTACGCGCCAAAACCACACAGCGGGCCACGGCTGGATGTTGGCTCAATACAGCCTCGATCTCGCCTGGTTCAACCCGAAAACCGTGAATTTTGACTTGGTGATCGGCGCGGCCCACAAACTCAATGTTGCCATCTGGCAGGTAATAAGCCAAGTCTCCCGTTCTGTACAACCGGCTGCTGCCCCCCGTGTCAGTGGTCGCAGGCAGGCGCGTCTCCTCCGCTTGTTCTCCCCCCGCAGGCGGGGGGAGGTAGAGGGGGGTAAAGGGATTGGGGATAAACTTTTCGGCGGTCAATTCAGGCCGGTGGAGGTAACCTCGCCCCACACCAGCGCCGCCTACCAAAACCTCGCCTGTTTCTCCCGGCGGCACTGGCTCAAGGTCCTGATTTACAATGTATACTTGATAGCCAGACACTGCAGTGCCAATCGGTGTTCGCCGCTCTACATCGCTTGCTGTTTGAAAGCTGAAAAATGTCGAGCAGATGGTCGCCTCGGTTGGCCCATAACCATTCACAATTCGTATTGGCCCCAGCCGGTCGCGGAAGCGTTGCAGGAGGCCTTGCTTGATTGGCTCGACGCCAACCAGAATGCGATCGAGCGCGATTGGCCCCTGATGACTTTCAAATTCACCGATAATACCGGGCAGCAGGGCTGGGGGAATATAGGCGCTTGTAACACTGTGGTCAATCAGGTAGTGGGCAAATCGCTGGGGGTCCGCAAAAGTGTCTGGGGTTAGAATGTGCAGCGTTCCGCCAAAACACAAAGTAGAAAAGATTTCCCACACAGAAACGTCAAAGCCAAAGGGACAAACAGATGTTCCTGCCAATTTTGCGCCGGAGGGAGCCACTTGCTCAAAAGCATGCAGCAATGCCAACACGTTGCGATGCTCGATCATCACTCCTTTGGGCGCGCCAGTTGAGCCTGAGGTGTACAAAATATAAGCCAGGGAGTTGCCGACTGGGTGATTCGGCCCGAAGAGGTGGTCCAAATGCGAACCTGAGCAGGCATCTGCACCGATAGTAATTAGATCGGGGTGTTTATCCCTATTCAGCCATGAATCATGTGGCTCGTCAGAGGGCCTGGCCGTGAGAACGATTTTGAGATCAGCGTCCTGGCAAATCGAGTCAAGCCGGAAGGCTGGAGATAGGGGATCGAGTGGTACGTACGCTGCGCCAGCTTTAAGAATGCCTAGGATGCCCACTATTGTTTCCCAAGAGCGGCATACATAGATGCCTAGGCGTGTTTCTGGGCCTGCTCCTGCTCTTTGGAGACATCGCGCCAACCCATCGGCGCGGTCGCCCAGCTCGGAATATGTGACTTGTTGACCTTCAAAGACCACGGCTACAGCGCCAGGTGTTCTGTTGACCCAGTCTTCAAAAGGATCGTAAATATACTGGCACTGCGCATTGTTTCTTGCAACGCTACGGTTCATGATCTCATTAACAAGAAAATTGACCACTTTTGGGACACGAACTAGTCCAAGCCCCTGACGGGTTTCCTTGGCACATTCTGGCTGGCAGGTGGCGTTTTTCGCCAAATAACCGCCACGACATCGTTGATACTTTACGTTACCGTGTAGAAAATGGGCCAAATTCGGTCAAAGTTACACGCTATCGTATAATTTGGAATGTTCTTTGCGAACTCTGTTTGGTGTGAGTCCACGATGTTCTGGCGGTAAAGTGTCCACGAATAGAGTCCACGGTGCATCTTCTCAATATTCCGGGGCAAACTGCTCCGGAGCGCAGGCTTCGCCTCAAGGCGTCCTATGGATAGCCTGCGAAAAGCGGCCTAATGAACTTTGACAATCAAAATCGGTAATCACCCGCGTGGAATGCACGCTTCAGCGTGCTTGAATCGCAACCTGAAGGCTGCACTCCATTACCGAATTTGAGAATCAAAAATCATTACGGCTTGCCGTCTCTGCTAGGCGGTACGAGTATCCCATTTCATTTTGATGATGATGGGTGTGTGATCCGCTTTGAACCCAGCGGCGCTTTTGCTGGGCTGGTTATTGATCTTCGGCAATCCGTTGCTTTTCAATTACCTTTGCCGTTACTTAAAGTTGTCCTTCTCCTTTCATGCGCCTAACTCTAGCCTTGCACGGTTTGGACTATTCTGGGAATTTTGCTTGAATGCTCACCCCTCCGGCAAACGGAAGCCGATGTGATCTTGGCTCGCCCACAGCCGCAGGCGAGGCAGGTGTCAAGTCCTCTTGGAATTGTGCGAACACAAGCGATTTGAGATCCTGAAACTCGGCGGATAATTTAGTATAAACAGTCCGGGGCTTGGGCAGCCTCGGTTCAACGATCTTGCGCACTTGGCCTGGCCTTTTTGAAAGAATTACTATTCGATCCGATAGATAGAGAGCTTCTTCGACATCGTGAGTTACGAAAACAATTGCAAGTTTTTCTTCGGCCAGAATTCGCAACAGTTCTTCCTGCAACGCGCTCCGCAGTTGGGCATCGAGCGCGCCAAAGGGCTCATCCATAAGGATGCAAATCGGCTGTAACACCAAAGCGCGAGCAATGGCTACTCGCTGGCGCATACCTCCAGACAATTGATGAGGCAGCTTGTCTTCAAACCCGCCAAGTTGCACCAAGTCAATATAGCGCCGGGCTAATGACAAGCGTTGCTCGCGTTTCATTCCGCGCGCTTTTAACCCGAACTCTACGTTCTCGATCACCGTTTTCCAAGGGAACAGATTATGTTCCTGAAAAATCAAGGTTCGGTCTGGGCCGGGACATCTAACCGGTTGTTTGTTGACGCAAATATCTCCTTGCGTGCATTTGATCAGGCCGGCAATCAGGGCCAGCAAGGTGGTTTTCCCGCAACCACTAGGCCCGATAACTGACACCAATTCACCCGGGTAAACATCCAGCGTGATAGCATCTAGGGCTAGGACTGGCGTCCTCTCACTGTTCGAATAGACTTTACTGACCTTTTGCACTTGTATCAGGGGACATGTGGTAGAATGATCCCGCTTATCACAAGCCATCTTCGTCCTCTTGTTGCCATTTGAGCCACCGATGATCGAGAGCGATCATCGCTTGATTCATGATTAATCCAATCGTTCCAATGAGAATCATGCCTACTACAATCTTGTCTGTCCGCAAAAGAATTCTGTTCGTCTGGATCATGTATCCCAAGCCGGATTGCGCGCCGACCAGTTCCGCGGCGATGACGCTCGTCCAAGCAATGCCCAGGCCAACTCGCAATCCAGTCATGATATAGGGTAACGCGGCAGGCACCAAAACATCGGTTAACAGCAGCTTGCGGTCGGCTCCCAAAGACTTGGCGGCTAGAATGAGCGAGGGATGCACAGAACGTATCCCTTTGAAGGCGTTGACGAAAATGGGGAAAAAGGCGCCAAGGGCTACAATGAAAAAAGAGGGGCGGTCGCCAATTCCAAACCACAGAATTGCCAAAGGGATCCAGGCGATGGGGGGAATGGGACGCAATAATTCAATTATAGGAGTCCAATAATTCGCGGTTCTACCCGAGCTGCCCAAGATCAGACCCAATGAAACTCCGCTGCATGACGCGATAAAAAAGCCAATCAACACACGTTTTACACTGGAAAGAACGTGAAGGCCCAATTCCCCCGTCCGGGCCATTTCTTGCAGAGTAACGATTAATTGCGAGGGAGGAGCAAGAATCCTGGCGTCGATGATGTTGGATGCAGACAGCCATTGCCAGATAAGCAAAAAAGAAACGATGCCTGCAAGCCTGGGAAACAAGCTACGAACCACCGACCTAAGCACACAGTTCTCGATAACAGCTTTTGCGGAGGAGCGCCAGAGAGTTGGAAAATCTATTCCTTTCATCAGGAATCCATTTCATCCGGCGTGGCTCGGCGGCAGAATAGTATCGGCACGATTATGCATCACTGCGCGCTAGCTTGGCAGCGTCATCGGACGTTGCCTGAACTTTTTAGGTTCTGTAAAAATGTTCTCTGCTGTATGGTAATCATACGGTCTCTTCTCTATTACAGTGTTCACCGCCCGCCAAGCGGCTCTGAGGTCGTGCGCCGTCACATTCTTTGCCAGCAACACAAATCCTTCTTTATCAATATCCTCTTCAACAGATTGCTCCCGGGCGAGAAAGTAGAGATGGGCAAGTTCATCCCTAATAATGCCTTCTTTAATAGCCTGGCAATACAAGAGTTCCCGGTATTGCAGAAAGATATTTCATCCTCGTAATCTCTTTGAATTCGCGGCTAAATTCTATTATGCGTGAAGGATTCTGTGGTTTCTTCAGGTGCGCCAACGATGAACAAGCCACCTACCTTTATTCCCGCTTCTCGAGTGAGGTTGGATGGCGCTGATCATATCATTTGGAGTGATCCCTTTTCTAAAAGAGTCAAGAATGTCTTGTGAAATCGCCTCAAAACCATATAGGATTATATCACAGCCTGCCTGTTTCATGTGTTTGCAGAGTCTGGGTGGTTGCAATTCTGCTCTGCAATCACTCTAGCAACACGCGCTATCTCATCGAGCCTTTAGGGTAGCGTGACCTTGACTTGATTGGGATCATAGTTTTCAGCCTTGAAATCCTTGGTCACCTCTTCCGCATAACTCATGTTTACTCGGTCGCGCATGTTTACGGCATTCTTTATCAGTCCTTGCTTATAAATGAACTCGGCCGCTTCACCCATGACTTTTAAATCCTCTTCTGTCAATGTGATGCGCACATCACGGATACTTGACGCCTTTATGTTGGGTTCCACAGCGGCTGCGATGTCTAGGACAGCCGTGTCGAACGTCAGCTTTGACGCTTCCTTGAACCAATTATTGGCCTGCTCTTGATGAGTGGCGTAGTAAAAATAGGCTTCTGTGAATGCTCGAAGAAAGCGTTTGGGCGCTTGAGGCTGCTTGGAGATAAAATCTTGCGACATCAGAACCAGGGAAACCACTTTGCCCACGTGCAACATTCTGGCTTGGCCCTCGTGTTCAAAGATGGCGGGGGTGGGATCAAAACCTACCATGGCGTCAAATTTTTCCCACTTTTGCCTTGTTCCAGATTGGACCACACTGGTTTGTTCATAGATATCCAGATTGATGCTTGTGACATCCTTGGCAGGATCGAGCCCTGCTTCCTGGATGGCTTTCAGAGCATCTCGCTGGGCAGCGGCGCCGAAAGGTATGGCGATGGTCTTGCCCCGCAGATCTGCCACAGATTGGATAGCTGATTCGGGGGGAACATAGATCGCCACACGATTGTACATGAGCCTGCCGATAATTAACCAATCTCCTCCCGCGGCTAACAAGGTAGCTGCGGGTTGGTCAGCGGTGAAAATGACATCCACTTCGCCTGCCAGCGCCGCTTCATTCAAGGGTCCTCCATAGGTAAAACCCTTGAACTCGCCGCTCAAACCGTTGCGCTCCAAAATATTCGTGTGGGCTAGAACTTGGGTGATTTGCCCCTGGGTTGCCCAGGGCACTTGCCAGCCGATGCGAACAAGAGTTGTCGCATTGTCTTTTGGGCCAGGACCGCACCCGACCAAAGACAATAGTGTTACCAAGCTGATAACAATGCTTGAACGAATTTTGAGAAACCGAGACATTTTATTCCTCCACTTTTTTATACCGACGGAATTCGAGACAAAAGAGGCGGGGGCGTAGAGAGAACGCGGCCTCAGAAAGACTGAACCGGGCAAGAGTTGGTCAAACCTAGCAAACGCATGGCGTGAACAAAAAAGTATTGCACGTACTGAGTCAGTGTAATGTTACGCGCTTGGAGCGAACGGGCAAATTGGGTTTCGAGATCGCTGCACAGCCTCCATTGCTTGAGGCAAATCGTCACCAGTCCAAGAAAAAACAAAATTTGCCAATATTGCATTTTGAGGGCTAAGGTGCTCTTGGATATGCCAACCGTATCGGCGTAGACTTGCAAGAAAACCTCGGCATGGCGTTTGTTGCCATGCCATGTGAAACTGGTTGCTAGCGCAGCAAGATCCCATCCAATATCTAATGCCATTTGAGTAGGCTGCCGCATACCTATGCCTAGAGGAAGAGCGTTGCCGGGGTCAATGAACTGAATTCGCTCCCCATACAAGACAATATTGGCCAAGTTCAAGTCGCCATGAATAGATGGGATGTAACTATTGCTGATATTTGTTTCCAGAGCCGGCAAGAGAGCAGCTTGGCGCAAAATAGCCTCCCCCATCGGTGGGATGATCGGATGACTTTTCCGATATCGCTCCATGATCTCACACAGTTCGGCCAGCCATTCCAGCAAGGTTGCCGGACAGTTATAAAAAGGGCTAGGCACTTTGGGCGCCTGTTCGTGGTATGAGGCCAGAGATATGCCAATTTTGCGCGCCCAGTCTATCTTTTGTTGATCAAGGTCTTTTTTCCAGTGACGTTCCAGAAAAGAAGTGGCCTTGCGCATACGGAGACCATAGCAAAATGTTCCCTCCGCTAACAGATCGGTAGACCAACGCCCGTCCTCTGTAAAGGCTATCAGGTGACTTGCCAAATCTGGCGCATAGAGGTCCAATAGCCTTTGCTGACTTTCCCACACCAGTTTTTCTTCCGCGATAGAAAGTTTCTTGAGCAAGAACCAGCGATAAATCTTTAGAACCCATCCCCGCTGCTCAAAGAGATGGCTTTCAAATCCCTGCACAGGCATAATCGCGTTAGCGGCGCAAAGGGAAGAGCAAAATTGGCGATGCCGGGCTTCTGACCTGTTTGATCTTGTCTTTGCCACTAATCTACCCACGCGCCATCAGCGTACGGCTTGAAGGCCAGAGACTGGAAAAGGCAACATGCTGACATGGGTGCATTTTTCCCCTCACTCAATGTCTCTGTTGGTACGAGATCAAACGGAACGAATATTCATCATCAAAGTAAAGGTTTCGAAGCCCCAGGAGCAGCTGTTCTGCCTGCGTATTAAAGTAGGCCTGTATCAAAACCTCGTTCACCTCATATAACATCTTGTAAAATACGTCATCTGGGAGATCTGTAAAATTCACCGTCATGCGATCATAGGCCACATGTTTGTTAAAGAAATCCTCTTCGTCTTTGAGCAATCCTCTCTCGAGGGCATGATAGTAAAGATCCGATCCCGGATAGGGCGTGGGGGGACGAAATGTCCGGCACATGAAAAAGGTCTCGGCTTCCATCAGTACCGCCAAGGTCTTTTTCAACGATTCGGGAGTATCTCCGATATTGCCCCAGATGACATTCAGACCTGCATAAATTCCCATCTCCTTGCAAAGTCGTGTCACTTCGATGATCTGCTCTGTTGTGATCTTTTTATTCATTTTGTCCAGCACAGCCTGCTCGCCCGATTCCAGCCCAAAGTTGATAAAGCGGCAACCTGCCTCTTTCATGATTTTCAAGGTTTCACGGTCCAAGAGATTAAAACGTCCATTGCAGCCGAAACTTATGGGGCGATTCAAGCTTGAGATAGCCTCACAGAACTCGATCATCCGGCGCTTGGACGGCGCGAAAAGCTCATCATAGAAATCAAAAAAATTGATCTTGTACAGATCAATCATTATCTTGATCTCTTCGAGGACGTTGCCCAAGGAGCGCATTCGGTGGCCCGGATCCATGCGATAACAAAAGTTGCATCGGTAGAGACAGCCGCGGCTGGCGTAAAGTGACATCCACCTGTCTGTCCCCCCAGCCGGCGGCCAAGGAGAAGCGATATAGTGTTCCATTGGAAAGAGATCCCAAGCCGGGAAAGGCAAAGTGTCCAGATCGCTAATCAACTCGCGTCTCTGGTTAATAAAGACATCGTTCCCTTTCCTAAAACCCAGCCCTGGAACGAACGAGATCTCGCGTCCATTAGCCAGCGCATCCAGCAAATCTACCAGAACTAATTCTCCTTCGCCCATGACTACAGCATCTGCTTTGGTTTTTCGCAACATGTATTCTGGAATTGCAGAGGGGCCGTGTCCACCCAACACGAAAAAAGGCCGATTAGGCAGAGCATTGATCGCCTCAGCTATTTTAAGGACCTTGCTAAAATAGGCCGCCAGAAAGCCTACGCCGACGACGTCAAAGTGGTTATCACATAAATAGTCAAACAACTCTTTTTCAGTGTAGTGATAAACATCTTGACAATAGATTTTTACTTCATGCCCCGCCTGCTGAGCAAAGGCAGCCAAATAGGCCATCCCCATGGGAAAAAAATTCTTGCCCAGGTTGCGGTCGTGGACGATCAACAAAACCTTCATTTTCATTCTCCTAGCGCTCGGCTTGCGGCTATGGCGCAAACAGCCTACAAAACTTCTTTGGACATCTGCGCCAGCCCGCCAGCGCACAAATTGCCTCCGTCAATCACTATCACGCTGCCTGTTACCCATTTGGATTCTTCTGAGGCTAAGTAGAGCGCCAGGTAAGCTACGTCTTCTGCTTCCCCTGCACCCAAAGGGTGCAGCCCATCGTACAAGTTCTGGATCTCTTGGGGCATCGAATACCACAGGGGTGTTTTGACCCCGCCTGGACAAATGGCATTACAACGAATTTTATACTTGGCGTAGGCTGGCGCTAGAAATTTGGTCAGGGCAATAATGGCCCCCTTGCTGGCGCTATAAGAGGGATGGATCACAGGGTTGATCACCGTCGCCCCAATACTGGACATGTTGATGATAGAACACGACTCGCCGGAATTCATCATGATGGGCAAAGCAGCTTTTATCATATAGAAAAGGCCGTGCAGGTTGGTATCCAGAGTTTTGTGCCACAGTTCCACGCTATCTGGGCCGTGCAACGCGCCAGGGAAACTTGTGCCCGCATTATTCACCAGAATGTGCAAGTTGCCCAACCGCTCTACTGTTTCTCGCACCACGCGCTCGCATTCATTCATCTTGGAAACATCGCCCCGAATGAACTGAATCTTGCCCAGTCCCTCTGTCGCGGCAGGAGGCGCAATATCCATCACGACGACCCGAGCTCCTTCTTGGTCAAATAGTTTGGCTATGGCTGCCCCGATGCCATTACTGCCGCCAGTGACAATAGCTGTCTTGCCTGCCAGCCGCATTGTGTGTTGGTTCATTCTCGCCTCCAAACTTCCATGCCTTCTGATAAATGTTCTTTTCCCGGGTACTCTTGGATAAAGGCCAATTTGTAGCCATCCTCATCGGCGATCACCATCTCTCGGCCATAATACAAATCTCGCGGCGGGCAGATGACGTGGGACTGTTCTTTGACTTGCTCGTAGACCGCATCTACATGGTCCACAGGGATGTAAATCAAAACGCCGCTTCCTTTTTCTCTTGCCTCCGATTCTTGTGGAAAAAGCCACCATTCTTGCTCCAGGAACATTATCATGTAGTGATTGTCGCGTCCCTGGAACGACATCTCTGCATAATACACGCGCCCATGCTTTCTGAGGATCATTTGCTCTATAAATCCTAGTTGCTGATAAAAGGCCAGAGACTTGGACGCATCTTTTACCATCAGCAAGACATTAATACCCATCCTTGACCTCCTGTCTATGTAAATTTTGTATCTTTTCAAAAATAGGGGTAAAAAGCACCCTGAGCCTGTCGAAGGGTGCAATTTCGTACTTGCCAGTCAGCCTTCGACAGGCTCAGGCTGACTGGCTACCCCAAGTTATTGAGAAGATACTAAATTTTCTCCTCTGGCGATTAGTGGGATATTGCGCAGAGTTTGTATTGCTTGTAGTAAATTTGGGCGTATTCTCGTAGGTTGAAGCGTTCTGCTCCGCACCAATGGCTATGCAGAACGAGGCGTCGGAATCCACACCCTCCCATGCAAAGTGGTAAGGCGCGGCAACGGCGGCATTGTTCGTCCAGAGGCGCAGGAAAAGTCAACCATGGCGCCAGGCGGTCTGGGTCAAGCTCAGCCTCACCCAAAGCCGTAATGGTTCCCACGGCCTCATCGGGTCTAAATGTGTCGGAGCATTTGTAGAGGAACCCTCGCCAGTCAATCATGAACTGGTTCTTTTGTAAAACTATGCAGTGTGCGCCGATTCTTGCTGCTTTGCTATCGAGTTTAAAACCGCGATCCAGTACCTCGCGCATGAGGCCAGGCTCCACTTGCGAAAACTCTTGGGGTGTAAAGGCCAAATTAATGCCGGAACTGCGGCGAGTAGGCACTGTGGGCTTTAACGCTATCACCAGGTTAGGGCCAGAGATGCCTCTTTCGGTTACGAGACTCAACAAGGCTCCTATACTTTGCCAGTTTTCCTTGTCTGCATTGATTCTGAGCTTGACAGTCAATCGCTCGACAGCGCGGCGCAAATTTCGCAGAATCACGTCGAATGTCCTGCCGCCATCGTTTAGCGGGCGGCGTTGATCATGAATCTCGGGAGGCCCGTCTAAGCAAATACGAACTGTCCTGACACTCGTCTCCATAATCAATTCATCAACCCAATGAGGCGCAAGCAAGTAACCGTTCGTGGAGATGCTGCTCTGGTAAGCGCACTGATTTCGGGCGCAAATATCGCCTGCGGCGCGATCCATAGTCTTGAGAAGATCGAATTCTAGCAGAGGCTCGCCCCCGTACCAATCAATCGCCAAAGATTTGGCGTCTCGAGTGCGGTTCTCGATGAAATTTAAAACCCGATTTTTCACCGGCTCCGTCAGAGTTCCAGGAAGATGATCTTCAAAACAATAAGAGCATGCAAAATTGCAATCTTGTGTCAAGGCAATGGTCAGGCTAACATTATTGCTCGTGGAACTGGAATGATTTCTTTTTTCTAAAAGCCCTAGTTCATCAACTTCCAAAGGAATCAAAAAGCCAGCTTTAATAAGAGCTTTTCGAACTCGATCTTGCTCAAAGCCTGTTTGTTCCGAGAATGTTTGTGCCGAATCGGGATTCAAAAACTCTTGCGCCATGGAGTAACTGGCATCATCGAACTCGAGAAATTGCCCCGAAAGAGAATTGTAGCCGACATGCAGTCCCTCGGCGGCGGGAAAAAATACATTATAGAAGGAATTTTTCCAGCCCATAGCTTGTTCAATCCTATTCAATCGGGTGTAACCAAAATCAGTTGACCGCTTTGTCACCCTGAGAACTCAAATCGCCTCTGGCGCTATGCCAGGGGTAAGAAACTTTAAAATGTCACTCTGAGGACGCGTAGCGCCCAAAGAGTCTAGACCCTTCGCCTTTGGCTCAGGGTGACAGAACGAGTTTCTGGGCAGCGCAGCGAAGGGGCCTCCACGCTCAAAATGAGATTCTTCGCTTCGCTCAGAATAACACCAAGTTTGGTCGCGCCCTGTTCAATTGCATTTCGAAATCTGTTATTTTTACGAGGTTTCTTAATCACTGAGCGGGGAAACCGCGCCAATTTGCTGCAATAGCCCTAGCATGTCTTCACCACCCCAATGTTCCGAGATCTTGTCGCCGACCACTCGCTCGACATCGATCCCGGTCATAGTCACTGCTCTTCCTGTGGGAGGAGCGCCGACAAAGGGCCCCTTATGCGTAGCGCGCAGCGTCCAGCGTCCTACGATTTTGTCCCCCTGAATAATGATTTCGTCCGCCGTGATATGCTGATCGGGAAATGCTCTAATGAACATGGCCAGGAGGCTCTTGAGACCTTTGACGTCAGTGGGCAGCCCAAAAGGGGCCGCATGATTGACATAGTCAGGAGTGTATAGTTCATCTAGCACATCAAGTTTTCCCTGGTTGATGGCTTCTTCGTAGAAACGGAGCAATGGGTTATAGTGTTTTGTTGTTGACACAAGTCCTCCTTGAAATGATCATGTTTGCCGAATAGCCTATAACGATAAACTGCACATCACACTAGCGGGATGCGTTGCGAGGTTATGGCACTTTTCCTTTCAAATAGCCCAAATCCTTAAAATTCAGCGCCAGCTCTTTCAATTGGTGCTCTTCAATGTAAAGTTCTTGCCCTTCTATCTGCCCCCGCTCTGCAATGATTTGAGATTTCATCTTTTTCACCAAAGAAGGCTCTTGAGCAGATAAATCATTTTTCTCAAGCCGGTCTTTTTCAATATCAAAGAGCGCAACTTGTTCTTGGCCTTGTTCGAGATCGGTGCGTAGGATCAGCTTCCATCGAGAAGTTCGCAAGTATTCGATGCGCGTGTTAGCCATGCTCTTGGTTTTGAGCAAGCGGCCTGAGGATTGGCACAAAGCCATAAAGTCCAGAATGCGATCCGTGTAGCCAAACCATGTCTCGCCTCGGGCTGTTAACTCTGCAGGCTCATCAGGTATGTGAGGGAGCAAGCTGATTCCGTCGAAATTCTGGCTTGACAAGCCGGGCTCATTTATGCTCAAGTCGAGCAAGGTAGGTGCAACGTCTACCGTACGACACACGGATTGGCGCAGTTGCCCCTTGGGCACGCCAGGCCCAAGCAGGATCAAGGGCACATTGACGA
Source organism: Thermoflexales bacterium (assembly GCA_041740315.1). GTDB lineage: Bacteria > Chloroflexota > Anaerolineae > Fen-1058 > Fen-1058 > JBGSMF01. The sequence goes on along the minus strand of JBGSMF010000418.1, from coordinate 5,641 downwards.
TCCCCTCCCACAAACCATTGTAATGAGCAAAGGCCCGCCCGCTATATTCTTCGCCATGGTCTGATACGATAGCCAGGACGGCGTCATCCAACAGCCCGGCGGTCTCTATTTGTTCAATGAAATTCCGGAAGCGGTAGGCGTCGAAATACTCAATCCCCTCGATATACAGTTGCATCAGCTCATCATAGCGGCCCTGCTGATACAAAAGATCCGTGCACTTAAAGTACCGTTGACGCAAAAGGCGTTCGCGGGTTGCGCGGGGGCGCTCAACCCACTCTTGCTCCAACTCGAATTGCTCCGGCACGCCCATTTTTTCTCCCAGGCGTTCTACTTGCTGGGCAAAGCGGTCGCCGTCCACCAGCATACTGGTCAGGCCAAAGGGATTGTGAACGCTCCCCCAATGCACAAAAGCAAAAATCTTGTCGGCGCGATGCGTGTTTAGCAGTTGCAGGACCTGGGCGTCGTTTTCAGCAATATAGTGATCCACGGATCGGGTAAAACCCAAGTTGGGGCCGATCAGAAAGGGAAAATCTGTGGCAAGAAGAGTGGTATAACCGGCAGCCTTGAATATCTCCAAGATAGTCTTGACATCTTTGGACAAAGCTTGGCGATAGTATTCATGAATCCCATGATGGGCGGGAAACATGCCCGTCAAGATAGAGGCATGCGAAGCCGTGGTATAAGAAGCGGCGGCAAAACAGCGGGTAAACGCCGCGCCCTGGGCAGCCAGGCGATCCAGGGTCGGCGTAGCCGGCCAGTGGTCTAGGCTATATTGGGCCAGGGCTGATTTGTCAGGGTTAAAACTGACACAGTCAGCGCGAAGGTTGTCTATAGAAATTAAAATGGCTCTGGATACATTCGAGTTTGACATTGTCTGCTACCTATCGGCCACCGGCACAATCATTGTGCTGCCAAAACCCAGCTGTTTGCACTCCTTGGAGGGCGTCAACTCATGCACCGGGAAGAGTGTTAAACATTTGAAATGCTTGAGCAACTCGCGCTGATAGTGTTCTGGCAGTGCGTCCTTGGGGTACCAGAAAGACAACCGTCCTTCCTTGCTCAACAACTGTTGAGCCGCAAGTCTAAGGAAGCGGAAAGAATCTTGCTCAATGCACTCGTCAGGAGAATAGGAATCATACAGAATTGCATCATAGCGGCCTAGAGAATTAATCTGATTTTGCCAAAAGTCGTTGATCAGGTGAATTTCAGCTTTGAAACGTTTCTTCCATTCTAGGGCTGCCTCGAAAATCTTGGGGTGTGGTTCCAAGATTGTGTGTGATTTGACGCCAAACTCTTGGATGTACTCGGCAGATAGGCCCAATCCAAAACCCACTTCCAGAACATTGCCATGAGATTCTGTCACTGCACGCGCAAGCTCTTGCATCAGAGGTTTTTCCCATTTGTATGTTACCCAATGCTCGCCTACTTTTAGCCCCTCTTCCGTGTATTTTGCATCAAGGCTGTTCCAATAGCGAAAAAAATGTGTGGTATGATTGCCAATTTCCATCCTAGCCTCTCGTGGACCAGTAAAGGTACCTGCACCTACCCATCGGCAGGTGATCGCTTTACCAAATTCACCCGCTCAAGCGGGTCTTGCTGCAGATCATAGATTTCTACCCAGTCGCTTTCCAGATGCCAGATCACTTTGAACTCGGCCTCTGCCTTGCGTAGGCGCACAGCCTTGAGGTCGTGCAGATCAGGGTGTTTGGCCAAGGTTTGAGGGTTTTCTCTGGGGTAGTGTGTTTCACAATATCCCACCAAGTCTTTTCCTTTTCCGAGCACATGGGGCATGAGGGACACCCCATCGAAATCCGAGCCGTCATCAATTTGCAGCCAGTCCAGTACAGTGGGAGCAATATCTACCAGGCGCACTTGCGACTCGACCTGACCCTGATAGCCACATTGCCAGGGAAAATGGATAATCAGTGGCACCAACTGAGTGGCGTCATACAGCAGACACCCATGCCCATCTTCTTCTGGGTGGCCAAGCTTTTCTCCTCCGTGATCGTTGGAATACAGCCCGTTTAAATCTTCACCATGATCGGCCATGACGATCAACAAGAGATTATCCCACAGACCACGTCGGCTTATATCTTCCAGAAACTGGCCAAGCATTTGGTCAATGTAAGCTATTTCACCCTCGTAAAGATTCCCGTTACAGAGCGTAGCGAAGGGGGGCGGAGGTTCGTAGGGCCAATGAGCGTCAAAAAAGTGCAAAAAGAGAAAAAAACGTTCCGGGGGCAACTCGTTCAGCAGAGCGGCCGCCTTTTCGGCCACTTCCCCAGCCTTTTTGGCCGACCGCCCACGGGCTTGAACATCCACCGTGTGTAACGCGTCCTTGCCATCTGCCCCGGGCGGCACGCGATCATCGTAGGAGTCAAAGCCCCGGTTGAAACCATACCAATGGTTTAACCCTGGACATGAGACGATAGCGTGAGTAGCATAGCCATGTTCTTTTAAAATCTCGGGCAAAGTTTTTACATCGTCCACAATTTGTTCTAGGAAGAGATGTCGAACGCCGTGTCGAGGAGGGAATAGCCCTGTAAATACTGAAGCGTGGCTAACTGGCGTCAGGGGCGACGAGGAGACGACCCGCTTGAACACCACTCCCCGCTCACACAATTGGTTCAAAGTGGGGAACTTGCCGCTATAGGCCACATCAGCTCGAACGCCATCCAACGATATTAAAACAACATTGGGTTGTTTGTTTGCAATCATGGGTATTCATTCTCCCCGGTCCCGGTATTTTCAACCCTTGGGATAAAAGTATAATTGTCCTCAATGTGGGTAGTGTACAAACACGTTCGACAATCTGTAAGTTGAATTTGCTCAATTGCTTCACGCCAACCCATCAACCTGCCATTGATGTTTCGATGATGGTGAATGTACTTGTAACATCTAGAGACATAGCCCTGGGGATCGATAACGCAGCTCAGGATTCCCATATAGCAACGCTTGAATTGGGTAGCGCCTCGAGTTGCCATGTCCGTTAGGTATTTTTTGCTATTAAAGATGTGCGTGTGGTCGGGGTAGTGTAGGATATAGCGAAAAGTGCTCTGTAACTGGTGGTCCAACATCACCAAGTTGCCCAACTTGTTGCCGTGAATGTTAACCAGCCCATGTTCAAATACCGGTTGAAAGTTGACTGCAAAGTTCAACTCTTTAGCCAAGGTCAGCACATAGTCAATGGTTTTCTGTTCGCAATTATTCTGTGAAATAATCATATCCGCCACGACCATGGCCTTGTGACTTTTCATCAATTTAATGGCTGCAACAGTCGGGTCAAAAGTTCCTTTCCCTCGGCTTGATTCGTGGACACCTCTGGGGCCGTTAAGGCAGGTGTAAAAGATGTCAATGCTGTCTAAAACTTGGACAGCCATTTTTTGCAACAACAGCCCATTAGAATGAACTGCAGTTACTATTCCCTGCTGTTTGCAGCATGTGAGCAACTCTTCCAAATCTTTGCGTAGCAGTGGTTCACCCCCAATAAAGTGGATCTGCCGCATCCCCAGTTTGGACAATTGGTCAATCATGTGCAATGTCTCCAAAGTGGGCATTGTGCTTTTGTCAAGGTCCTTGACATTGCAATAAGCGCAATCCAGGTTGCAGGTGTAATTTGTGACGACATTAACCTTCAAAGGCATACTCGAACCGTTAAAGCGGGTCAGCCCTGAAAGGTTTGCTCGTAAAGCTCTCACGCGGGTCTCTCCTGAATTCCAAGTTGCACAGCCTTCACGCATCAGGCGCACCCTTCTGAGAGATAAAAGGCAGCGCCACAAGCTAAACAAATGCTTGGTCATTTGACCAGGAACAATCTGTTTTTCTCCCAATGGCAGTGAGCCGCACTAACCATCCATTATACTATACCATTATGGTTTTTACCAAGCCTCCATCAATTATGTACGCTGCTCCAGTGATATAACTAGCGCATGGAGAGACCAAGAATACAATCAAGTTGGCTACTTCTTCTGGCGTGGCATAACGCCCTAAAATGGTTCCTTTTTCAAATGAGCGATGAACACTCTCGCGAGGTACATTTTGGGTGGAGGAAAGCACGGTTTCAACATAGCTCATCTGGCGAGTATCCACTAGCCCAGGCAAGATTACATTGGTTAGAATATTCTCTGTCGAAAAAGCTTCGGATAAAGCTTTGGAATAGGAAATAATACCGGCCTTTGCCACACAATATGGAGTGTATGATGCGCTCGGCTGTATCCCTGCAATAGAAGAGATATTGACCACTCGGCCATACCGGGCCTTGCGCATATAAGGGAGCGTTGCTTTGCAAAACCTGACTACCCCCATCAGGTTCTGGCTCAGGTCTTGTTGCCAATCTAACTCGGATAGTTCCAAGATTGGCTTAATCACTCCATTTCCCCCGGCGCAGTTGATCAAGATGTCTATTTGGCCGAATGTAGCAATGGCTTGCTCGATGGCCGCTATGACCGAGCTTTCAACCTTGATGTCAGCGCAGCAAGCCAACACGTTTACGTTCATCTCGCGGATGTTGTTGGCAGTTGCCTCGAGCGGCTCTTTGTTCCTGGCGCAGATGACCAAAGATGCGCCTGCCCGCGCCAACTTTAGAGAGGTAGCTTTGCCAATGCCACAGCTTGCTCCTGTGACGAGGGCTACCTTGCCTTTAAAATCGAATGACATTTTGTGTTTTCTCTGCTTTTCCGTCAGGCTCTCACGGCCACGAGAAGTAGCCTCTGTGCGCCCAATTTGAACGGGTTTCCTGCCAGCGATCCATACCCTTCGCAATGGGTGAAATTGGCCGCGGCTAACAATTGTACCAGCTCTCGATATGTGTATATCCGAACCGACGTTTTCTTGTTCTCAATTTTGCCTTCTTTTATAAATGTCCATTCAACTTCATTTCGGCTACGCACGTGATCGTAATACCGCTCTTCCAGTACCCAGAGTTCCCCAAATCGCCTCCATTCCTGTTCCTCGTACATTGGGAAAAGCGCTTCAGCGCAATGGACATCCAGCAGGAACCGAGCTCCTGGTTTGAGGGCGACAGAGACGGCTTTCAAAAAGCTCAGATCGTTCTCTTCATCGTCAAAATAGCCAAAACTCCTCCAGAAACACAACGCGCCATCAAATCTCTCTTGCCAGTGTAAATCACGCATGTCTCGCTGTTCCCACGTGACATTCAATTTTTGCTCTTCGGCTTTGCGTCGGGCATCGCTCAAGAGCGGCAAGCAAAGATCTACTCCTGTGACTTGATAGCCGCGCGATGCTAATTCAAGGGAGAGGCGACCTTCTCCACAAGGAACATCCAAAACGTGGGCCTGAGGCGTAAGTTGGAGCAATTGCTCAATACAATCTGCTTCAGAGCGTGTGTGCTCTGCGGGCCAGATTTGCCGTTGGACATCCAGCCAAAAGCCAGAGAAAAAATTCTCCCACCATTTCTCTTGTTGCATTCTTTTTTCCTTTTCTCTTTGCAGTTGCGATTCTATCGCCTTTTTCTGTGGATTAGGACATTGTCCGGCAGCACTAGGTGCTAACCGACAGCGCATGCCTGACACTTAACCGACAGCGCATGCCTGACATGAATGTCGCTTAGTACCGACAGCGCATAGCTGACATGTCTGTCGGTTGGAAATGACTTTCCTGCAAGAATAAACTATGTTGTCAA
>JBGSMF010000417.1:0-5157 GCA_041740315.1 Thermoflexales bacterium | reverse complement strand
ACCACTATGTGTATGACCGTGTCTCCCAGGCTAACCAAATCCCAAAACTGGCCGACCTGATTGCTGAACGGGCCAGGCAACTTGGATTGGGGGCGTCATGGGACACAACCTGAATTCCCCGCGACTTATTGAGATGATACCTATTGCATTTGGAGGGCACTTTGCCTCCCCAAGTTGGGGTATGGTCAAGAAATCGTCCTTGCGAAGTGGGGCGTCAGCCCTAAGCAAACGAACTTTGGATAGGCTCTTATTCTTCAATGCTGCTGTCCAATTTCCAATTCAAGAGCTTGACAAAAATTGAAATCTGCCCATAATTGGGTAGATGACAATCGAACCTTTACAACTTCTACAGAGATTTTACCACCAGGCGTTGGGCATCTTCAAAGGGCGCGCTGATGCACTGTTTCGCCTTTCGTCGCCGGTTCTCCATGGTCTACATTGTACCAGGGCAAGGTAAACCCAGAACTGACTCGTGCGTTGCTGGCTGCGGTAAGACCGAGTGATGCGCCTTAGCCTGACGGCAGCCGCCAATTGAGGCTAGGCGGTGGCCAACACCCAACTGCTCTTGGCACATCAACTGATCACGGCACGCCCCCATTCTTGGGGCCCCAAGTTGCGCCATGACCCGCAGCAGCCCCTGTCCTCTGGACAAGTACGCCAGGCATGGCTCCTGTTTTCGATCGGGTAGTTCAGCTATGTTTCTGTGCTGCAGGTGTCTGGAAGTTTGGTGCCCTTTACACCTCAGCTACGCCGACCATTGTAGAGTTCGAGACTTAAAGTGAATCAGAGAGGGAGTACCTAATATGAAGGCCGAAACAAGACACGATGTGGAGACGTTAAGGCACAGCACAGCGCACGTAATGGCAGCCGCTGTACTGGAGCTTTTTCCAGGCGCCAAGCTAGGAATAGGACCAGCCATTGAGAATGGCTTTTATTACGATTTTGATCTGCCTTGTCCTCTGACATTAGCAGATTTGGATGTAATTGAAGCGCGCATGAGGGAAATCATCGGCTCCAACTTTCCTTTTTCTCGCTTGGAAATATCAATGGAAGAAGCAATTAGATATATGGAGGAACAAGGGCAGAATTACAAAGTTGAACTCTTGCGCGACCTCCAACAGGGCACCAAACCCGGCAGCACGCCGCCAGGAGCAGGATCCACACCTCCAGATAAAGTTTCCTTTTACAAATTGGGAGACATCTTTGTTGACTTGTGCAAGGGGCCGCATTTAGAATCGGCGGGGCAGATAAGCGCTTTCAAGTTAACTAGTTTGGCAGGCGCTTACTGGCGCGGGGATGAAAAGAAACCAATGCTGCAACGCATTTATGGCGCAGCGTTCCACTCTCAGGCGGAACTTGGCAAATACCTCAAGCTCCTGGAAGAAGCCAAAGAGCGCGATCACAGAATCATTGGCAAGGCAATGCAGCTCTTTGCATTTTCACCTTGGACGGGAAAGGGCTTGCCTCTCTTGCTGCCTAATGGAGCTGTATTGCGCCGCGAATTAGAGCGGTTCATTGTGGATGAAGAGATTCGGAGAGGGTACCAGCATGTCTATACTCCATCCATGGCCCCAGTCAGCACATACGAAACCTCAGGACACTGGCCTCATTACCAAGAGTTTATGTATCCAATTATGGAAATTGATGATAATGCGTATGTGCTTCGGCCAATGACGTGCCCGCACCATTTTGCCATATATGCCACCCAGCCCCGGACATACAGAGAACTTCCCATGCGAATTGCCGAAATCGCTTCTATGCACCGCTACGAGCGCTCAGGAGAACTGCTTGGGCTATCGCGCGTGCGCATCATGAACTTGAACGATGCCCACATCTTTGTCACGCCAGAACAACTAGAAGAAGAGTTTGTTCGAGTTTTGGATTTAATCAAGTACGTATACCGCCTCTTTGGCTTGCAAGACTTTTGGTACAGGTTGTCGCTACACGACCCGGCTAATAAAACCAAGTACTTGCACAATGAGGAAATGTGGGAATCAGCAGAATCCAAGCTGCGGGGTATTTTAAAAGCGCAGGGAGAGAAATTTGAAGAAAAGGTTGGAGAAGCTGCGCATTACGGTCCAAAGCTTGACGTTCAAGTTGGCACGGCTACGGGCAATTACGAGACGCTATCTACAATTCAGATCGACTTTTTCCTGCCTGACAAATTCGAGCTAGAATACATAGATAAAGACCAAAGCAAAAAACGGCCAGTGGTTATACACCGGGGTATCATAAGCACTATGGAACGCATGATGGCCTTCCTGATCGAGCATTACAAAGGACGGTTTCCGGTCTGGCTATCTCCGGTTCAAGCTGTTGTGATCCCCATCACTGACGAGCAACTGGAATATGCTTACAACCTGGCTCAACGCCTACGCGATAATTGTATCCGAGTTGAGGTAGATGATCGCAGTGAGCGCATGAATGCCAAAATCAGGGACGCGCAGATGCAGAATGTGCCTTATATGCTCATAGTAGGAAAGCGTGAAGTTGCCAACAATATGGTCTCGGTTCGGCTTTGTACGGAAAAGGTGTTGGGATCAGTTTCTGTTGACAGCTTTATAAGCATGGTTCTATGCCTCATTCGAAATCGTTCCCCGGAACTGGTTGCTGAGGAATTCCTGGGATCTCTGACAAATTCCCACTAGCCAGCCAAACAATGTTCTGTGCAAGCCAGCTTAACTTTGCAGTCTGCGTAGGCGCTTTCTTTTAGGGCACTTATTTGGAAGCCAAGCTCAACCCAGGTTTTGACGACCATCGAACTATTGGTCGTGAGCTAGATCTTTTCTTCTTTGACAAGCGAGTAGGTCCAGGTCTGGTATGCCTGCGCCCTGGCGGCGGTCTCATCCGGCACTTGCTCGAAGAAATATGGACCAAGAAACATTTAGAAGCAGGTTATGATTTGGTCTATTCGCCGCATGTAGCCAAACTTGACCTCTGGCAGCAAAGTGGGCATTGGGATCACTTTTCAAGCCAAATTTTCCCTCCCATGCAAATAAGCGGCAGCACCTATCTCCTCAGGCCAACAAACTGCGTGTTACATATTGCGAACTTTCAGGCCCGACAGCACAGTTACCGCGACCTTCCGGTGAGGTTGGCCGAACTCGGAACAGTTTATCGCAATGGGCCAAGCCATAAAGGGTTGCTGCGCCTGCGCGGGTTTACCCAGGATGATGCTCATCTGTTTTGTGCGCCAGAGCAGGTGCAAAATGAAATTGTAGGCGTTCTGGAATTGGCTTTATACTTTGTCAAAATCTATGGCCTTGCGCTATCGCGGATAATAGTACGCACGCAACAACCCCAACCCCTCGACGCTAATTCGATAGAGACTTGGAATCAAGTGGCAGGCTGGATTGAAGGAGCTCTGCGCGAGACTAGGCAGTTGGACAAATACTCAATTGAGCGTGGAACAGGTGTATTCTATGCTCCATGCCTCAATATAATGGTCAAAGATGCGCGCGAACGCGAGTGGGATCTTGCGGGTCTACAAGTTGACCCAAATCTGCCTAAACGCTTCAATATTACCTACATAGCTCGAGACGGCAAGCTGCGCCCTGTTGTGGTTATCCATCGCACCGTCATAGGATCTATTGAGCGCCTCATGGCAATGTTGTTGGAACAAAATGGCGGAGCTTTGCCGGTCTGGTTGTCACCAGTACAACTTGCAGTGTTACCCTGCGCAGATCGGCACTTGGATTATTCATGGCAAATCATAGCCGCCCTGAAAAAGGCGGGATTGCGCGCTCAGATGGCAATGCCAGATAATACAATCAGCTATCGCGTGCGCGAAATGCAGCGGAGTAAGGTGCCATTCATCCTGGTTGTGGGAGATCATGAGATGGCACAGCAAACCATCTCGGTTCGCGAGCGAGATGGTCAACTGCTCAGGTCTATGCGTATTGGCGAACTGGTGGCTCTTGTGCAAGCCAAGACCAACCAAGAATTGGCGGCATGATCTCGCTCAGGTGGTGGCGCAATCTGCGCCACAGCCACGCCACATCATCTCTCTATCTCAATGACCATAAAGATATTCAAACTGTCAAGAGATTGGAAACAAGTAATCTGTGGAACTAGAATACGTTGTAGAAGCCTTGAATACCTATTTCAACGCTCCTGGCTGCGAACCTGATTCTAGTTTTGCTGGCAACATGCGCGCTACCTATGCGCCCTTCCCTGGATTACTGCAACGTTATGCGACAGCACAATTCCTTACAAAATACAATGGCCTCATGTTGAGGAATGGAGCAGAGATCACCAAGGTTTATACAGTGGTTTTCCTTAGCCAAGAGGTGCTAGACAAGATCCTGAGTTATGGTCATAAGGATACGCTAGTGGTTACACACCATCCACTAGAGATGGAAACCAGCCATCGAGGATTTCTGCCCATGCCAGAATCATACTTCAAAGCCCTCAAAGCCAAAGCCACGAGCGTCTATTCTCTTCACGATCCACTTGACGTACATTCAATCATCTCAACCAGCCGCGCGCTTGCCTCTGCACTGGGGGTGACAAGCCAACGACCCTTTGCGCACATGCCTCCAGGCTTTGTGGGTATTTACGGGTGTATCGAGCTGTCACCACTGCCCAACTTTTTACAGCAAGTCAGGGTGGTCACAAGAGTGCCTGAGCTGCACTATATTGTAAAACAGTCCAACATCGAAAAGGTGGGAATTGTAGCAGGTGAGGTGGATGCTTCTGCAATGCAGGAAGCTGAGAGTCTAGGATGTGATACATACCTAACAGGCACTTATTATAACCGAATCAACAATCCACTCGGGGAACAGCAACGCATATCCTTCAAAAAAGCCATGCGCCAGGCGCATATGAACTTGATAGAGTGCTCACACTATGCATCCGAGTCAATCGTCATGAAAAGAGATTTGTTCGATTATCTTGCAAAAGGCATCGGCCTTGCCGCCGAATTCGTTGAGCAAAGCAATCCATGGTACTAGGTCGCTGCGCAACCAAAATGGTGGGGGCAAACTTGACTCACTTGTACAAATTTCGGACCATATATGCATAGCTGCTGACCGACAGCGCATAGCTGACCAACGAATGTTGGATGGAACCGACAGCGCATGCCTGACATGAAAGTGTGTGACAGCCGACAGTCCTGGGCGACGAATGTCGGTTACGATTTTACAAATGGATAGGGCC
>JBGSMF010000416.1:0-9826 GCA_041740315.1 Thermoflexales bacterium | reverse complement strand
GATTCTTTGGGAGTTGCCGTGGTGGACCCCTCCCCCAGCCCCTCCCCGAAGCGGAGAGGGGAGCGTGTTCCCCCTTCCCTCGTAGGGAAGGGGGCCAAGGGGTTAGGTCTACCACGCGAAATCCCAAAGAGCCGAATTTGACAGGGCGGATGTTGCCTCTAAAGATGTGAGCGTGGGGGCAGGCGCCTCGGATTGGGGAACAGTATCTTGGGCAAATGCCCTGCACAGGTTCAGCTATACCACCTTTTGAACACACGGCATATCGCCAGGCTTATCCACAATTTCATCTCTTGCACCTTGGCCGTTTCCTTTTCTCTCTCCTGAGGCTTGGCATACGATACTCGCCACAAGTTGTTTCTTTCTTGATGGTCAACCAGCCAAGTTAGCGCCTGCTTGATTTGTTCGTCCTCCCTTGCAAGCCCCATCAAAGAAAGGGAATCCAGCGCGGTTATCAGGTTGTTCCACCAAAAAGGATATTCAAACCTAACCCAGTAACTTGCGGCTTGATAAGACGTGTAACAATCTGGTTGAAAGAATCTCGATTTCAATAAATGGGCCGCTACTTGCGCCGCTTTGGTTTGGCGGTACGTTTCGTGGACGGCAAAGGCTCGCAACACCATGCCTGTCCAATTGTGCGAGAAAGGTTTGGAACGGTCGGGTTCCACGGGTGTTGCATATTCGCTGGTCAGGCGATACTGGGTGGCCCGATCAAACTTGTGAGTGAGGAGAGGAATCGTCCAACTCCTCCAGCAGATCGCGCCGCACAAAATACTCTAGCGCCTCGTTGCCAGAAGATAAAAGTGGGGGCAGAGGATCAAAGTTGAATTGCTTTAAATTCTACCATGCATCGCCATCTTTGCGCGACGCTCAGGATGAGCGACGTGCCTTTTGACCTTTGTCAGAGTTGGCGATAGAATGGAGGTAACTGTTCAGGCAGTTAGACTATGATCAACCCACAGCTCGAAAATAAAATTGCTCTGATTACGGGCGCTAATCACGGCATTGGCGCAGCAGCGGCGAAAGCGTTTGCGGATCAAGGGGCAAAGGTGTTTATCAATCACACGCATTGCGTCCTCGAAACATTCGACCCCGCTCTAGTAACTGACAAAGGGGGCGGTATCCATTTGCTCACTGCCCTTGGCATTGACGCCCACTTTGCTATCAATGCGCGCGCCTGTGCCCTTTTGATGTCTGAATATCTCAAACGCTACCTGCGACGGAAAGCTCAATCTGGCCGTATCATCAACCTTAGCACTGACGCCGCTCACGCCCATGTCGCCAATATCAGCTATGCCGCCAGCAAGCACGCCATCGAATCCTACAGCCGCTCTGCGGCGGCAGAGATGGGCAAGTACGGCATTACGGTCAATATTATTGCCCCAGGCCCAATCCAAACCGGCTATATTACGCCAGAAGTTGAAGCTGGCATCGCTGCCAAGACACCACTGTGCCGCATCGGTAGAGCTAAAGATGTTGCCGACGTCATTGTTTTTCTCGCTTCTGAACAAGCCCGCTGGCTGACGGGGCAACTGCTTTATGTTGGTGGAGGCTGGAGGATGCATCAGTGAACACTGGCAGGCTGTCGGAGAGCGGGCTGGTAGGCTCGTAGAACGGCCCTCTCCGACAAACTCCTAGGGAGCATTAGTTATGGATATTAGCGGCAAAGTAATGAAAAAGCGACTTGCTTCTTTGAAGGGTGATCCACTCCCCTGGCTCCTGGAGCCAGAAAATCCTTCTGTGCGCTACTGGACATTGATCGACCTCCTCAATCGCCCCCGCAACGCTCTGGAAGCACGCGCAGCACAGGCGGCGATTCCCACTTATCCACCTGTAGCTGAACTGCTGGCAGCCCAGAAGCGTGAGGGGTATTGGGGCAAGCCGAATTACTACCTGCCCCGGACCAGTCGTGGCACTTTTTGGGTGTTGAGCGTGCTGGGCGATCTGGGTCTCACTGTTGAGGACGAACACATACAGCGGGCGTGCGACTATATGTTCACGCACCAGCGCGAGAATGGCGCGTTCTGTCGCCGTCAGCAGGTCTCAGGCCAGGGGATGGTGTGGCAGGAGCACGCGGAGGCTTGTACCCACGCGCGCATTGTGCGCTTTCTGATCCAGTTTGGCTACACCGACGACCCACGGGTGCAGAAGGCTATAGGCTGGCTCGTGCCGATTCAGAGAGATGATGGGATGTGGTTCTGTCGTGAGGGTGGGCGTTATGGCTGCCTGCGGGCTACGCTGGACGTCCTCCGCGTTGCGGCGCTAGACCCCTGGCTGGCTGTCCAACCGGGAATTCCCCAGGCTGCTGCGGCTGTCTGCGATTTGTTGATGGAGCCGCGCATGAGTCGCTATCACGTTGGTGACACGTGGGGCACGTGGGAGTGTCTCAAGTACCCATACTTTGGTTTCAGCGTCATCAGCGCGCTTGATGCCCTGGCGCAACTTGGCTACACGCTCCAAGCGCCCAAAATCGCTGCCGCCGTAGAGTACCTGCTGAGCAGGCAGATGTCCGCTGGGACTTGGTCAGCGGATGAGATCTGGCCGTGCCCGCCAATTGACTTTGGCCGGCCAGGCGAGCCGAACAAGTGGTTGACACTGGATGCCTTGCGCGTGATCAAGCTGCTCTACAGCCAGGACTGAGAACGTATGCGGTGCGGACAACATTATACAGAGGACTGATGACGCACATATCGCACAGAGATAATATTGTGATAGTAGTATGCACATCGAGTCGGCAGCTTTTCTAGTCCCCCTAATGCTGGGGTTTGCTTTCAACTATGGGGATTTGGTTTTTTTCTTGCCGCCCGCGCCCCCTCACGCGCATTGTTCACGCCCGCAGCCGCAACCCAGGCTGTGGGCTGGTTAATCATCGCCGCTGGAGGCGTGATTATCATCGTCGCGCTGGTCACAATAAGGTTGAGGGCCGCCATGCCCTCCACACAAGATGCCCTGGCTCAAAATGGCATCTATGCCCATGTGCGCCATCCCATCCATGCGGGAACGCTGCTCGAATTCATTGGCCTGTTTATTGTCATGCCAACGCAGGTTGTCACGCTGGCCTGTGTTTTGGGGATCGCCTGGGTTCTTGTTCAGACAAGGCTTGAGGAATATGACCTGCTCCAGCGATTGCCTGGTTATCGTGATTACATGGACAGGGTGCCGCGTTTCTTACCCCGTCTTTGGACCAAGTAGCATTTTGAGGTGAAAGAGCATGGTGCCCGAACACGTCAAAACAATGTTTTGCCTGCAAGGTCCCGCTGTGCAGTTGCATGGTGGTTCTCGACCAGCCTACCAATTTGGACGGGTGGTGGTCAAGCAGTTACACGCCAGGTCGCTAGAGACAGAACATTCACTCAAGTTGGCCCCCTGGCTGGCAGGTGAATTGGCCTCTATAGAAGAAAAGGGCTTTCGCTTTTCGCGCCCCATTATGGCGCAAAATGCCAACTGGCTGCTTGAGGACGGATGGGCGGCCTGGACCTTTGTGGAGGGTCGCCCGGCGTGTGGCGAGGATGCGCCCCAGGTGATTGAGGCCATGCGGGCATTGCACCAGGCGCTTGAGCATATTCCCAAACACCCTCTGCTCGATCAGAATACAACGGCGTGGGGAGTGGCTCATCGGCACTGTTGGGCTGACCGTCCGGAGCGAGTTCATCCTGTGCTGGCTGGCCTGGTAGATGAACTCTATGCCAGGTACAAGCCGCTTCCACTGCTTCCGTGTCAGTTGATCCACGGCGACCTCAATGCCGATAACATCTGCGTGTTAGCTGGACAACCGCCGGGATTCATTGACTTTACCCCCTTTTGGGCGCCGGTGGATTTTGCCATTGTGTTTCCTGCTATAGATTTTACCATGCATGGTCAGACTTGCGCACTGTGCCCTTTGACCTTTATGGGGGTTGGCGATAGAATGGAAAAGAGTCGAACATCTTTGCGCTTCAAAAAATGAAAGTGATGAAAAAAGAACCCGAGATCATTCAACGCATTCTTAGAGAAGCCGGCATTTCCGAGTTGTTAGACGTATTGGTGGAACGGCTCAGCCCGACAGATTTGCAGTCACTGCTGCTTGAGGTTTACAAGCGGCGGGCGGCCAAGCTAACAACTGCGGCGGTTTTGAGGCAGTACAATGAGAGCCGCTTTGTGCGGCTGGCGAACGTCTCGCCTCAAGCAGCCATAGAGTTTGATCGTTTGGCGTATTCTTTGTTGCCCAAGGGCTTTGAAGCCGTTGAACTGTCGCCTGTCAGCCCGCTGGGGACATGCTCGGTGTTTGCTACGGTCGATCAGAACAATGCGGTCGCAACAATCAGGAATACCGAGGTGTGTTCAGATTCGACCAATGTTCTGGCCCTGGAAGCGGCGGTTCGCCGAAGAGCAATGGGCAAAGGAGCTCAAGACATCAAGCTGTGTGCCAGCCATCGATTGTTGAGAGGGCAAGCATTCAAAGGGCCAGGGTTGTTTTCTCATTTCCGGGTGTTTAGCCTGTGCACGGCGGGACGCGTTAGAGGCAACTATGGATTCGAGATAGACGCGCTTTGCGAGCAGATTGACTTTTACATCCGGCTTTTCTTGAGGTTGGGGGAAATGGGCTTTAGTGTAGGTCAAATCAAAGTAAGCCTGACCCCCTTTTCGGGGGGAGATGCTGACGTGCTCGAACAAGTTGTCTTGGCCAAATTGGCCTTGCAATATGGCCGGGTCGCGTTTGATCTAGATCGGGAAAGGCAGACTGGCCGCGGGTACTATATTTGGGCGGGATTCAACATCAGTGTAACTGACTCAACCGGCGCCGAGTGTTCCCTGGTTGATGGCGGCTTGACGGATTGGATGGAAAAGCTAATGAGTAACAAGAAGGAACGCCTGTTAATCAGCGGTCTGGGAACAGAGCGATTTTTGATCCGGTTCAAAGAGACCACAAATCAATAAACGAGGAGAAACGAGGAGAAAAGATAATGTTTCATCCGCTCGTATTACAATTGCGCTTTACGCGCAGCGAATTCAAGCGCGCGCTTGAAGGGCTAACGGATGCTGAGGCGCGCCAACGTTTCTTGCCGATGAACTGCATCAGTTGGAATATTGGGCACCTGGCATGGCAGGAACAGCGATATTTTTTGTTTTACGCGCAGGGCCAGTTGCCTTGGCCGCACATTAATGAATGTTTTGCCTATGGCGCTCCCGCCAGCACGCCCGCGCTAGACGAGATGTGGGCAGCCTGGAATACCCTCACCCAGGCCGCCGACCCGTGGCTGGATGCGTTGACCACAGACAAGTTGCAGCAACACGTCGTCATCAATAACGAGCCAGGCCCTTATATTTTTGGCTCGCTTCTTCAGCGCGTGATTTATCATTACTGGTATCACATCGGCGAGAACATGGCGATTCGGCAAACGCTGGGCCATGTCAACTTGCCGGAATTTGTCGGCGATCTTGATGGTAAAGCGCCCTATACCGCGGAATGAGTCAGAGAGCGGATTTGATGTGGTTCACTCAGGCGGCCATAGCCGCACATAGGTTGATGCAATGTCCCCGCGTTGGCGCAAAGTTCTAAAGGATCTGTGGGGCAACAAGACGCGTACTTTGTTGGCTGTGATGGCCATCGCCGCCGGCGTGTTTGCGGTGGGCGCGATCAGCACGGCCTATTTTGCCATCAGCCACGATATTGATCCCTCCTACGCCGCGATTCATCCGGCGCACGGCGAGATCGTGGCCGAACCCTTTGACGACGCGCTGGTCAAAGCAATTGAACGCTTGCCCGGCGTTGAGGAGGCCGAAGGCCGTGTCGTTCTTGGCAACATGAGCATCCTTCTGGGGCCCGACAAAAAGCGTCCCTTGACGCTAATGGCGGCAGAGGATCTATCTGCACTGCGCCTGGACCACCTGAGGTTGTTGAGTGGCAGTTGGCCCGGCAAGCTGGAGATGGTAATCCTCCCTGACCAGTTCACCCGAACGCCGAGCCAGTTTGCCCAAACGGGCGATAGGGTGCAGGTCGAATTGCCCGACGGCCGCATCCGCGCGCTGCGTGTCTCCGGCATGGCCCAAGACCTGAACAATGGATCATCCGACTTGGCGGTCTATGCCTACGTCAACCTGCAGACACTCGACGCGCTGGGGTTGCCGCGCGCTTTTAATCGCCTGTATTTTCGCGCATCAAGCGCAACTCCCACAGAAGCCGACGTGCGCGCCGCCGCCAGAGCCATCGAAAGCCGCTTCACGCATAGTGACATTGCCGTTTTTCAATCACTGGTTCGCCCGCCCAATCAGCATCCCATGCACGCAGCCGCGGTAGGCTTGCTGGGAGTCATGGCCTTCGTAGGCCTCTTGTTGCTCGCCATGGGTGGTTTCCTGGTGAGTAACATCATCTCGATGTTACTTGCCCAGCAGGTACGGCAGATCGGCATCATGAAGGCGATTGGCGCGCGCCCAGATCAAGTGACTGGTATGTACATAATGCTGGCGACCAGCTTTGGCGCTGTGGCCCTGGTGATTGCGCTGCCGTCTGCGCCGCTGGCGGGGTATGCGCTGGCACAGATAATGGTATCGCTCCTCAGTTTCAATCTGCAGGGGTTTCGCGTCTTTCCGGCATCGCTTTTGCTGATGCTGGTGATGGGTTTGCTCGTCCCATGGCTGGCCACGCTGCTGCCCGTGCACAACGTGCTGCGCATCAGCACTCATACGGCCATTGCGACGTATGGGACCAGTGCGGAGGTAAGTAGCCACTGGATTGACCGCCTGGTCGAACGCTTCCGGGGACTGTCTCGTCCGGGGCTGATCTCGCTGCGCAACGTGCTCCGCCGCAAAGGACGGCTGGGCCTGACGTTGGCGGCGCTTGCATTGGCCGGGGCGGCCTTTATGAGTGTATTCACCACACGCGCTTCGGTCATCCTATCGTTTGACCAATTGCTACCCCTGTGCTTTGCCGACCTGAACCTGGATTTTGATCGCGCCTACCGAGCCGAGGCGATCTTGCAGACTGTTCAGTCGCTGCCTGGCGTGGTCCATGTAGAAGCCTGGGCTACCACCACCGCCGAGCTGCTCGACGCGGAGGGCCACACAATCGTGGATCGTTTCAATATCGTTGCGCCGCCGCTCAACAGCCGCTTTATCACCCATCCACCGATTATCGAGGGGCGCTGGTTGAGCGCGGGCGACCAGAATGCGCTGGTCATCAACATGCAAATCAGCCACGATCATCCCGAGTTGCGCGTTGGCGACACGCTGCGCCTGCGGGTCAACGGTCGCAATGCTTCCTTTGTGATTGTGGGCAAGTTCACGTGGGTGGAAGGCGACTCGATGGCCTATGCCAGTTATGCGCGCATTTCTCAATTGTTGGGCGAGGCCGGCCGCGCCCGAACCTATCGTGTGATGGCCGAGAGCAGCGTTCCGGCCTTTCAGGATCTGGTTGGCGCTAGAGTATTCGGTGCGCTCAAGGAGCGCGGTTACACCCCGGTGATTACAACCGGTGCTGCTGGAAGAAATATAGTTGCTGCCGGCGCAGATGGAGTTGCGGCCGGCATCATGATCTTGGCGTTGTTGGCGGTGGCCGTGGGTGGGATTGGCTTGACGAGCACGATGAGCATGAACGTGCTCGAGCGCACGCGCGAAATCGGTGTGATGCGCGCGATTGGCGCTACGAACGGCGCGATCCGGCAGATGGTCGTCCTCGAAGGCGTGCTCGTGGGTGTCTTGAGTTGGCTGATTGCCCTGGGATTGTCTTTTCCTCTCAGCCACTTGCTCTGCGCGGGGGTGGGCATGGCGCTGCTAAAACGTCCGCTGGATTATGTATTTGCCTGGGAGAGCGTGGTCATCTGGTTGGCATTGGTCATTGTGATTTCGGCCCTGGCCAGCCTGGGGCCGGCGCTTAACGCGGCGCGCTTGACCGTGCGAGATGCTTTGACGTATGAATGAGGCGCGGCTTCGGGCCTACCATTAACCGGCACGTTTTTGACTTGTGAAACTATGAACATATCACAGCTTTTCCTGCAACGCTATGACGCGCTCTACGGCTTTTGGCTGGGGGAAATGTGGAAGAACATACCAGAAATTTTGATGCGCCAGCGGCCACACCCGCGTGTCAACTCAATCGCCTGGATTGTGTGGCACCTCACCCGCGTGGAAGATGCTGGCCTGAACCGCTTTGTCGTTGATTGCGCAAGTGCTGGATGAGGGTTTGTGGATGCAGCGCATGAACGTGCCCTGGCGGCATAACGGCACTGGAATGACCTTCCCAGAGGTAGACGACTTGAGCCAGCGCATTGACCTACAGGCTTTGCGCGATTACTCTAACGCGGTGCAGGCCCGCACGCGCGAAATTGTCAGCCAGTTGAACCCCAATAGCCTGGACGCCGTCATGGAGGCGGATTGCCTGCGCTTGATTCTGGTTGACGAAGGTCTGGCTCATTCGCAGGCCGAGGGACTGGCCAACGGGCGGTGACGATGCTCAACCGCTTGCGTACTCATCGAGACCACTTGTTTGTGTTCTTGCATCGCACTGATGTCTCGCCAGACAACAATGCTTGCGAGCGAGCTTTGCGCCCTTCCGTTATCCATCGCAAGGTGATGGGCAGTTTCCGTTCCGAATGGGGACCCCAGGCTTATGCCGCTTTGGCCACCGTGCTGAATACGGCCAAGCGGGCTGGCGAGAATGTTTTCCAGAAGGTAACTACTCAGCAGCCTGAGCGTCCTTCGGCCTTTCCTTCGGCTTTGCTCAGGATGTAGCTCAGGCTACGCGCCGCGCTCCTTCGATTGCGTTTCACTCCGCTCAGGCTGCGCGGCGCGTAGCTTGCTCTGTCGGCAGACAGGTCGAAGGGTGCAGGCTGAGTAGTTACTCCAGAAGTTGGTTAGCTTGATGGGTACGCCTGTTTTGCATAACGCATAAACTTTTCCTTTCTGCAAGTGCAGAGGCTTCACCTTTTTAGTCGGGGCGATTCGTGAATCGCCCCGACGCCACAAATCGTCTTGTGCCCGCGCCTCGGCCACCCGAACCGTTTTTAATTGTACTCTGCAATGGTTAAACTGCAAGCCAGTTTGCGGCTATAACTGCGCTAATTTCTCCACTTTGCGCAAACGGAAACTCTTGTCAGTGTGGCAAAGGTAAAGTGTGCGGCGAGGCGGCGCCAAGCTCGGCCCGTTTAGCATACCCCGCCTGGCGCGGACACCAACAGTTATCCTGGATCACGTACAACAAACGTGGAAGCAGACTGCCCCCCAGACAGTCTTTTTGTTGTATCTAAAAATCCACTTTTCTCTGATGACAACACGGCGGTTTACAGATAAGATGAGGCTGCACTAAAAGAGTGAATGAAAATGGCATCGCTCGCCCGCGAGAACTAGATGGTGCGCGGCCCGCTGTAGGACAACGGCGTGGTGACGGACACCGGGGCAGGAACGTGGGGCTATGGGACAACCGGCATCGCCGGTCAGCCGACGCTCAATGTTGACATATGTGCGGGCCTTTTCCAGGGTCAACAATCCAGGCACACGCGCTAACATTGTCACCAGTGGCTGGAAAGCAAAGAAGGAGGTAAATATAAATTTTCTCAATTTGTCAAACCCCATTAAAACCGTCGAATGACAACATTTGTCACAGCCATACAAATTGGAGGATAAAAATGAATCGGTTTAGAATACTATTAAACCTGGCAATGATTGTGGCGCTGGCGCTGAGCTGGCTGCCCGTCACTCCGGTTGCGGCGCGCGTTGCGCCTATAGACCCAAAGGGGCTTGAGGGCGCTTTGGCCCCCAACGCGCCCGCAGTCCTGACCTGGACAGACGGCCGCCCGGCTGACCTGGTGCTAGGCCAGCCGGACTTTGCCAGCGGCGCTGCCGCCACGTCGCAGAC
>JBGSMF010000415.1:0-5416 GCA_041740315.1 Thermoflexales bacterium | reverse complement strand
CACGGTGGAGGATGTGCTGAGCTATCTTGAAGAACACGCGCTGCAGGGCGTTGAAGACCCCTATCACATTTACCTGGCGTGCTATAACGTCTTAAAAGCCAGCCACGACCCACGCGCTGAAAACCTGCTCGAAACGGCCTATGCTTTCTTGCAAGAGCAGGCAGCGAAAATTGCCGACCCGGCCGCGCGGCGCTTGTTCCTGGGCGGCGCGCGCTCTCGGCGCGAACTGGCCCAAGCCTACGAGCAACGGCCGATGACGCAGGACGTGAAGCAAATTACTGTTTGGCTGCCCGCCGCTGTCGCCCCGGCCCGCGGCCCGCTGCCGGACAAGCAAAAGGTCGAGGTCACGTGGACTGTGCGCGCTTTTCAAGACGAGGCCATCACTGGCAAAGCCACTCGCCGCCGGCAGCGCGTGCTGCGCCTGTTGCGCGAGGCCGAAGAACAAGGCGCCGCGCCCACCGTTCAAGCCTTGTCCGACGCCTTGGGCGTCAGTGTGATCACCATAACCCGCGACCTGGTTGCCCTGCGCCGGGCCGGCCACCGCGCGCGCACGCGGGGTAGCAAATGATTGTTTCAAACGAGGGTTGAACGATGCTCATAAGATTCTGGGGCACGCGCGGTTCTATTCCTTCTCCACTCATTCCCAAGCAAGTGGAAGAAAAAATCTACCAGGCAATTGTGGGGTTGCCCGCTATTGACACCCACAACTCGCAGGCGGTGTGGGCATACATCCACGAGTTGCCGCCCCTGGCGCGCGGAACGGCCGGGGGCAACACGCCGTGCGTGGAAATCCAGGCCGGCGGGGAAACCCTCATCCTTGACGCCGGTTCCGGCTTGCGCGAGTTGGGCTTGGAATTGCTCAAGGGGGGCTGCGGGTGTGGGCAGGGCCGGCTGCACTTGCTAATCAGCCACGCTCACTGGGACCACATTCAGGGCTTTCCCTTTTTCGCTCCAGCTTTCATCCCCGGCAACCAGATTTTCGTCTATAGTCTGCACAATCTCAAAGCGGCGCTCGAGGACCAGCAACGCCCCCTCAACTTTCCGGTTAGCCTGTCTTATATGCGAGCCAGCCTGGAATTCATTCCATTGCACGAGGGGCAGCCTGTGTCCATCGGGCGCGTTCGTGTCAACATCATCCAAAACCCGCACCCCGGCCGCTCGTACAGCTTTCGCATTGAAGATCAGCACAGTGTGTGTGTATACGCCAGTGACGCCGAATACAAGCAGTTGGATAGCGCCAACCTCCAACCACAGCTCGACTTTTTCAGCAATGCCGATGCCCTCATTTTCGACGCCCAGTACACCTTGCGCGAAGGCTGGCAAAAGGTAGACTGGGGCCACAGTTCGGCCATGATTGGTGTTGACCTGGCTCGCTCGGCCGGGGTAAAAAAATTGATCCTTTTTCATCACGACCCCACCTATTCCGACGCAGAATTGCAAAAGATTCAATCTACTGCCCTGGCCTATCAAGCCCAAGATGCCGCTCGCCCTACTTGCGAGGTGATTGTGGCTTACGAGGGCCTGACGATAGAGCTAACCCCGCCGGGCGCAGTGAACGTGCTGCTCACGCCCGATGGAGGGGCCAGCGTCTTGACCCCGCCCCGCCTCTTTGACGAGCTTGGGATGGGCCAGCTGGCGCAGCATTTGGATCGTTTGAGCCAATCCAGTGCTTTCGGCAACTCTGTTATTGACTTGTCTCAAGTCGAGACCCTCACCCTTGCCGGCCTCAAAGCGTTGGTATCGCTGCGTCAGGCGCGCCAGGAAGCCCACATTGTTCTGGCGGCCCCGTCAGACAAAATCCGGCGGATGATTCAACTGGCTGGCTACCAGGATTACTTTGCTATTTATCCTTCCGTGGAAGCAGCCTTGGAAGCCGCGCAGGCGCGCCAAGCCTTGAATTTGCCCGGCCAGGTGATCCAAGGCCGCTACCAGATCGAGGCCAAGATTGGCGAGAGCAGGTTGGGCGCAACGCTCAAAGCAATTGACACTCGCGCTGACCGCGCTGTTGTTCTCAAAGTTCTTTCACCCTCCTTCAGCCAGGAAACACTTGATCACTTTATGCGCCAGGCCCATCAAATTGTCAACCTGGACCACCACCACATCGTCAAGGTTTTAGGGTGGGAACAAGACGGCGATCGCCTCTTTCTGGTGGAAGAATTTGTCGCGGCGCCGACCCTCCAGCAGCTTTTGACAAGTAACAGTCTGCTCTCGGATGTCCAGGTGTTGGGCATTGCCGTGGATGTGGCCCGCGCCCTGGAATATGCCCACAGCCGGGGGGTAATCCATGGAAACTTGAAACCGCGCGACATTTTTCTCACCACTGATGGAGTTAAATTGAATGGCTTTGGCCTGGGGCGTTTGGCAGAGGGCCGCTCCCTGCTGGATGCTCCCCGGCTCCTTCTGTCGCCCACCTGCCTGGCGCCAGAGCAGATTCTGGGCCAGCCATTAGATGCTCGCACTGACTTGTACGCACTGGGCGTCATCTTGCACCAATTGCTCACTGGCCGTTTGCCCTTTGAAGGCTCTGACCAGGAGGTGTTGCGCGCTCATCTGAACCAGACGCCTCGCCCCCCGCGCGAGCTGAACCCCCTCATATCTCCTTCAATGGATCACCTGATCCTCAAATTGCTGGCCAAGGACCCCAATGACCGTTACGCCAGCGCCCAACAAGCCCGGCGCATTTCGAGCAGCCTGATTGTTCACGCCGAAGAGATCACCGGCCCGCGCGCCAGCCCTTTGGTGGGGCGAGACGAGCAGATGAGGGTTCTGCAAACTTGTTGGCAACAAGCGCGAGCCGGGCAGGGACAACTGGTTTTTATCAGTGGCGAGCCGGGCATTGGCAAAACGCGACTGGCTCAGCAAATTGCCGCGCAGAGCCAAGCGGCGGTGCGGCTCTTTGGCCACAGCCAGGAATTGGAAAACGCTCCCCCCTATCACCTCTTTGCCCAAGTCCTGGGATGTTATTTTGCCACTGCGCCCCCAGAGGTCTTGGATGAGCAAGCTCAACAAGCGATGGCTGGTTTTATTCGCTTGACGCCAGAAATTCGCCAGATGCTGCCCGAGCTGCCCGAGCCGCCTGCGCTTGAGCCAGAGCAAGAACAACTTCGCCTCATGGGCAGCCTCACCCAATTCGTCAAGCGCGCCACTCAAGAACGCCCCTGGCTGCTTGTGCTTGACGATTTGCAATGGGCCGACCCAAACAGCCTGGCGATCTTGAGTTATCTGGGCCGCCAGGCGCCCTCGATGGCAATTTTGATTATTGGCACTTATCGTGACAGTGAAGTGAAACCAGAACATCCACTCCAAAAAACTATGCATGCGCTGCGCAGTCTTGCGGCTTTTCACCACATTGCTTTGGATCGCCTGGACGAGGCAGCGGTGGGCCAAATCTTGCGCCACCTCTGGCAGCAAGCTGTGCCAGCAGCTTTTACGGCCAAAATCTATCAACACACCGAGGGCAACCCCTTTTACGTCGAAGAGATCGCCAAGGGTTTGGTGGACGATGGCCTCATCCAACTCCAAGAAGGAAGCTGGCAATTTCCCGCTTTGGAAGAGCTGTGCCTGCCGCCCAGTGTGCAAGAGGTCGTTTGGCGGCGCATTGGGCATCTGAGTTCCGGCGCCCAGGCCCTGCTGCGCCAGGCTTCTGTGTTGGGCCATATCTTTAGGTTCGACGATTTGCGGGAAATGAGCGGATTGTCCGAATGGCAAGTGTTGGAATATTTGGATATGGCCCTGGAACGCCAACTGGTGCTGGAGGCCTTGGCCCATCACAGCCCCGGTTTACCCCACCCGAAACAAGCTGCCGCCCTGGCGCGCCAACAGGAGCACGCGCTGCCTGGGCAGGCGCTGCTCCGCTTTCGCCACATCGAAATCCAGCAAGTGCTCTACGAGGACCTGGGCCCCTTGCGCCGACGATTGCTCCACCGCCAGGCTGGCGAAGCCCTGGAACGGCGCGCCCAGCCGGAACCGGAGCGCATTGCCGAACAATTGGCCTATCACTTTAGCCAGGCTGGGGAATTGGAACACGCCTTGGTTTACAGCCTGCCAGCAGCCCAACAGGCCCAGGTTGCCTATGCTAACAAGTCGGCTTTGCTGTGGTACAGCAAATCTCTTGCCATGCTGGACCAACTCGACCCCGAAAGGGTCCACTTTCAATCGCTGCGATTGCCGACCCACCAATCCCTGGCCGATGTGCTCATCCTGATGGCCCGCTACGACGAAGCGCTGGCGCAGTTGGGAACGGCCCTGGCCTTACTAGAGAGCGAGCCCTTGGCGGGCGGCCAGCCCCGGCAACTGGCCAACTTGTGCTACCAGCTAGCCTGCGCTCAAGAGGGGCGCGGCGAATATGCGTTGGCTATCGAGCAGTTGGAAAAGGGGTTGAGTTATCTCGCTAAAGATGAGCCAACTCCCGAAGCGGCGCGCCTGTATTATCTGTGGGGCCTGATTCACACACAACAAGGGCATTACGCTCCCGCCCAGGCCATGCTCGAGCGCGCTTTGAGCCAGGCGCAGGCTGCGCATTTGCGCCAGGTGGAAGCCGATAGTTGGCGGGCGCTCGGCTTGGTTTCTTATTATCAAAGCCGCTATGGGCACGCCAAGATGTGTTACGAGCAAGCAATGTCTCACCACGTTGCAATGGGCGACCGCCTGGGCGAGGGACGGGTCCTGGGCAATTTAGGCGACTTGAGCGCAGAGATGGGAGAAGCGCGCCGCGCGATTGGCTTTTACGAGCAGGCGTTGGCGGTTGCCCGCCAGATTGGCAATCGCCGCGGCGAGGGGTATACCCTGAGCAATCTTGGCATATTCTATACGAATCTGGGTGAGCTTGACCAGGCCATCCATGCCCACGAGCAAGCGTTGACCATTGCGCGAGAGATAGACAACCGCATGAGCGAGGGGCAAGCCCTGTGCAACCTGGGTGATGCCCTCGCGAAATTGGGCGAGTCGCGCCGCGCCAGCATAGCTTTTGAGCAAGCGCTTGCCCTCATGCGCGAGGCTGGCAACCGCCGGTACGAATGTATCATCGAGGGCAACCTGGGTGGAATCTATGCGGATTTGGGCGAGCCCCACCGCGCCATCGAGTTCCTGGAACAGGCCTTGGCTATGGCGCGCGAGATGGGCGACCGCCGGGCCGAAGGTTATGTGTTAACCAGCCTGGGACACGCCCTGGCAGACCTTGGGCAACTGCCCCAGGCGGCGCAAGCCTACCAACAAGCGGTGGACCTCCGGCGCAGCCTGGGCGTCCAGGCCTTGACCGTGGAATCCCTGGCCGGGTTGGCGCAAACGCGCCTGGCCGAGGGAAAGGTCGCCGAGGCCGCGGCCACGGTGGAGGATGTGCTGAGCTATCTTGAAGAACACGCGCTGCAGGGCGTTGAAGACCCCTATCACATTTACCTGGCGTGCTATAACGTCTTAA
>JBGSMF010000414.1:0-8037 GCA_041740315.1 Thermoflexales bacterium | reverse complement strand
GTCCTTGCAGCCCGCTTTGCGCCATGCCCTCAATCCACACTTGCGCATCACCCTCGGCTGCCACGGCCGCCACGCGGGCCAGCAGACCGGTCTCTTGCCGCCAATCCAGCACTTGCCATTTTGGCCTGGCCGGCGCGGCCTCGATAGCGGCAAGCTGAATAGGCCGCGCTTCATCCCATTCGATGGTGAGGGCGGCGCGCCCCTGGTAATCTGTGCTTTTGATGGTGTAGGCCAGGTCAAATTTGTCGGTGGGAGCAGGCTGCTCGGCCCCGCGCCACCAGACCAGCTTGCGGGTGACGCCCTGTTCATCCTGCACCGTCACCTCGCGGTGCTCGCCGTTGCGGCCAAAAGTGCGCTGGCCGGCCACGCTCAGGTTCCGCGTGGCCAGGCGGATAGGCGGATTGCCCTGCCCGAAAGGCGCCAATCGCTCCAGCTCGGTGGCCAGGTTCAGCTCAAGGTCGCCCAGCGCAACATAGGCGTCAATGAGCGCGCCACCTGGCGCAAGCGCGCGATCCCACACAGTATCCACTGCCTTGGATAATGCCCGGCGAAAGGCCGGAACATATTCGGCGTGGATAGACAGCCCCGCCGCGCCGGGATGCCCGCCATAGCCCAGCAGGTGTTGGTCGGCCCGTTTGAGCGCGGCGTGAATATCGCAGCCTTGCACCGAGCGGGCCGAGCCGCGGCCAATGCCGTCTTGGCCGAGCACAATCAGCACCGCTGGGCGAGCATAGTGCTCGGTCAGCCGTCCCGCCACCGGCCCAACGACTCCGCCGTGCCAGTGTGGGTGCGCCAGCACCAGCGCGCTGCTATCGAGCAGGGATGGATCGCGCGCAATCTGGTCTTGGGCTGCGGCGTAAACTTGCTCGCTCAACAACTTGCGCTGCGCGTTCAGCCCTTCTAATTGCGCCGCCAAAATGCGGGCGCGGCTCCAATCGCGCGTCGTCAGCAGCTCGACCGCCTGGTTCGCGTCACCCAATCGCCCCAATGCGTTGAGGCGCGGTCCCAGGCTAAAGCCAATGTGCTCGGTAGACAGGCGAGTGGGATCCAGGCTGGCCGCTTCGAACATTGCCTGCAAGCCGATGCGTTTGGATTGCCGCAAGCGATCCAGCCCCAGTTGCAGCAAGTAGCGCGTGTCGGCCTTTTGCTCGGCCACGTCGGCCACAATGCCCAGCGCCGCCAGGTCGAGGTAGCCATGCGCGGCCTGTTCGTTGCCGGCCAGCCGGTACAGTTCCTGGACGAGTTTATACGCCACGCCCACACCGGGCAAATCGCGCAACGGGTGGCCGGGCAGCAGGCGCTTGGGGTTGACCAGGGCCTCGGCGCTTGGCAGGGTTGGTGGCAAATCGTGATGGTCGGTTACCAGCACCGTCACCCCTTGCTCTCGCGCGTGGGCAATGGATTCGTGCTCGGCAATGCCGGTATCGCACGTCAGCAACACCTGCACCCCTTGGGCTATAAAGCGTCCCAGCGCGGCCAGGCGAATGCCGTGCGATTCGGTGAGGCGGTGGGGAATATAGTACACCACGTCAGCCGATAAATCTTGTAGCGCAGATACCAGCGTCGAGGTAGCTGTTTGCCCGTCTACGTCAAAGTCGCCCCACACGCCAATGCGCTGGCCTTGCCGGATGGCTTGCATCAATTGCTGCGCGGCAATGGACAGGTCTGGCAGTTCAGAAGGCGGCGCGGGCGCGTAATGCGCCGGGTATAGAAATGCCATCGCTGCTTGGGGTGTGGCCATGCCTCGGCGCGCCAATATCTGGGCCACCAGCGGATGCCCCCCCACGGCCTGCTGCAAAGAGGCCGAAACTTGAACGGAAAATGGTTCTTGCCACATATTAATTTCAAATTCAAGATTGCAAATTTAAAAATTCAAATTTGGAAATTGCAAATTCCAAATTGGAATTTTGAATCTGTAATTTTAAATTTTGAATTTGCCATTTGGAATCTAGTACGCAATTTCTTCAACCTCAGCCCAATCAAACTCCAGGTTCTCTCGCTCCACATCGTCTTCACCGGCCTGGCTCGCGCTGGCTGCCGCGCCGCGCTCGCACAACGAACGGTACACGCAAAACTGGCAATGTTTGGCATTGTCGGTGAGTGCAAAGACCTCGTCGTTCCGTTGAGCGATTTCGTTAATCAAGCCAGCCAGATAAGCCGAGTCGTCGGCGTGCTGGCCGGCGCTGTAGCTGAATACTTCGGGCTCGGCGGGAAATTCGGCAAACCAGTAAACCATTTGCGCCTGTTCTGGCCTGATGGGGGCATTATTGTTCAAGCTCTGGCCTGCTTGAACCAGCACATAGCGGTATACGCGCGTCTGCATGCGGGCCGCCAGGTGTTTGCGCAACGGTTTTTTACGCTCGGTCTTCCAATCCACAATAATGGCTTGCTCTCCCGGCTCGATAGCCAACAGATCATAGCGCGCCGCCAGCCGATAGCCTGCCACCGGCGCAAATAAAACCGCCTCGGCGCGCCGGGCGGGCAGGTCAAAAACGTCCTGCGGCGGCGTGTGGAGATAATTTTGCCACCAGCGCGCCAGTTCCGGCTCGGTGACGGAGGCGGTGAGCGTCTCCAACGGCAGGCCGGCCACGTGCTGCTCGATCAATTGGTGAAAGCGGCGGCCCATCTCGGCGTAACGCTCGTGCTCTAACAGCGGCTCAGTTTCCACCGCCGGCCAGGGCTGCTGCAAAATGTAGCGCAACTGAAAACGGCGCGGGCAATCGAAATAGTCTTGAAGGCTGGATTGAGAAAATTGAAAATCGTCAGATAAAAGGGTCATTTTTTTGTGTTCTTTCGATCTCTCTCCCGGCACGGAGAGGGGGCAGGGGGAGAGATTGCAGACGACCTGCCATGTTAGGTGTAAATGCAGGTACTGTTAAAGATTCATCCTACACCTGTGTCAAGATTTATATTATCTTCTTGAACTGTTTGCCTCACTTGTTCAAGTAAAGGTGGAAGCTGGTTGGTGCGACTTATGAATCGAACGCTTTTGCGTGCTCTGGTTAGAATAGTGTATAGCAGCCGTCTATGTTGCACTTCATTGCCATAACGACTAGGAAATGTCCATCTTCCGCTGCTGTTGTTAATCCCTACAACAATCACATGGTCAAATGTAAGTCCCTTGGACGCATGAACTGTCAAAAGTGACAAATGGGGCCTGCATCCAGCGCGGTGACTTGCAAAATCTTTGATGTTACTACCACGAATTTTCCGAGATTCTCTTGTTTTCTGATCGAACAAAAAGTCAATTGCTTGTTGGTAATCTTCACTATCTTCAAAATTCTTCCTGACTGAATCAATATCGAGCTGTGCGCGGCACTCGTCGAGCCATTCACCACAATTCCTGACCGTTATATTTTTGAGATACATCAAGTGCCCAAAGAACTTGATCCGATCGTATGCTATGGTCAATGAATCAAGAAAGGAAAGAGGATACTGATTTCTCAAGTTTTGCCAAGTATCGAAAAGCTCAAGAAAACTTGGAGTGGCACTAGTTATTGGACACACGCACCAATAAGCCACATCTTGGAGCCATTCTATAAGAGGGTTGTACTTTAAAAGTCTGTGAGGCGAATCTGATCCCACCATTGACCAAATGTCAAAATAATAATTGCCATCGAATGTCTGGGCAGCCAGGGCACCGCGGGTATCACTAATTTGCCAGTTCTCCGGATGCGCAATCAGAAAATTATCTTGACCTGCTAATTGCGCTTGTATCTCTTTGACGATTTGCACGGCTTTGGCTGAGCTACTCCAATGATTCTCAAATTCAATTTGAGCTACTGAAGTCTTGGCTTTGCTTTCGAGCCTCTGCTCTCCTATCACTGAGCCTGCAATTCGAAGTAGATTTCCAGGACATCTGTAACTGACGTCGAAACTTTCTTCAAACATCCTACATGGAGAAATTTCTCTGGCTCTTATAAGGAGGGTCCGTATTGTATCTTCTTCCGACTGTGAGTAAATCGCCTGATTGCTGTCGCCGACAACAACAATCCTCATGTCAGTTTGGAGAAAAAGATGTACCATTTCTCGAAAAGGGTACATCAAGTCTTGATATTCGTCTATTAGAAGCCAAGGAAATTTGGATTGGAGTGCATCTTTCAAAGAGGAATGGTCTCTCAACATCCAATATGCATTCAAAGCCACACCATCAAAATCCAATTTTCCTCTTTGTCTCAATATCCCCTCGTATTTTAGGCAAATCTGAGATAGAGGGTCGTCTAACCATTCTGGCAGATTTCTATTCAGAACTGCAAGTCTGTGGTTTTTGGTTTGGGTTAACTGTTTGCCAGCAACTTGCTGCCACAAATCCTTGGATTCAAATTCGCCAATAATTTTAAAGAGAAATGGGTAGCCAGTGAACAGGTTAGCATAAGGCACTATTACTTGTTGAAGACAAAAGCTATGCACTGTACCTACAAAAAGATTGCCGAAAGACAGGTTGCCTAGAGTGCGAAGTCTATCGGTCATCTCTCCTGCCATTTCATTGGTATAAGTGATTAGCGCAACATTTTGGCTTGGATGTACAACCTGTTCCAGCAATCGTATCGCTTTAAGGGCAAGAATTTCTGTCTTGCCACTTCCTGGGCCGGCATGAATGGCAAACGATTCATCTGTATCTATGATTTTTTTCTGCTTAGGGTTGAGGCGCTCGTAACTTTCCAGGAACATGGCCTAAAATTCCTGTTCTGTCTTTTTCCAATTATGTTCAAGATGACGCAACGCGTCGGTAATGTATCGCGGCATGTGTTGAAGTTTAAGCAATGGTGCCAGAGTTTGCGCAAACCACCCTTTACCACCAGCGGCTTCAATTCTTTGGATCAACCTTTCTACTTTTTCTGGAAGCGATAGCTTGTTGCTCATCATATCTGAACGAAGTTTGGCAACAAGTTGTCTTGAAACTCCCATTTGTTGTAGCGTATTTACAATTGGCTCCTGTGCTCCTGAGAACCATAGATCAGCCTCAAGAGTGAACTCGTTTACAAAAATACCCAAAGTTGCCAAGGCAGCACGGGAGGCTTTCCAGTCCTTTGCTCTCTTGAGGCCAACCAAATTCCCGACCATCGGCTGGCTAATCCAGCGAGTTAACTTGATAGCCCTTGATATACCTGCGTATTCTTCCCCTCTGCGTTTTGAAGTATATGGATCACCATCTGTCAAAACCACAAATGGAATCGAAAACCCATTCGAGCCTAAAAACCTAACGAAAAGTTCAAAGCTTGCACTTTGAACAGCGCAAATCGTAATACCCAATTTATCTAGAATTCTTGGATCGTGCTGGTTGCCAGGAACTTGATAAAACAATTCGGCGAATTGAGCAACTATGAATTGTTCTGCTGTCCCTTCAACAAATATCACCCTTTTGGCAAACAGCATTTCGTTTCGGGTAACATCTAGAAATCGCTGAAGAGTATCTAGCTCTTTGCCATTAAACTGGGAGAGTACAGTCATTGCGCTAGTAGCGACCACATTATCACCTTCTCGGCTCAATCGTATGATTGAGTCAACTGGCGCAACACTCGTGATATGAGGGGAATGGGTTGTAACGATGATTGGCCTTGCCTGGCGTGGTAATCGCTCCATGGAAAATAGACTTCTAAACACAAGTCTCTGTAGATGAGGGTGGAGATGTGCTTCTGGTTCTTCGAAAGCCAGGATGGTAGAAGTAGGCTCATCTTCCCCTTGACGGTATCTGAAAAGTCTTTTTTGCCGTTCAATTTGCGTAAGCCGCAATGCTATGTACAAGACATTTGCCAAGCCAGTGCTTGTTTCGTCAGCTGTCCGTCCTCCTTCGGCCAAAAGTGTAAGCAATCGCAATAGTTTATCAGACGTTGTCGAACTGATGTCAATTCTTGGGTCAATTCCATACTCAGGCCCTATCATATCAACAAGAGCATCGGCTATTTCTTTGTTTAGACCAACAACTTCAGTGCGCCCTAGAACAGGTGTAGTTGCTTTCTTGATGTCAGCGACCACGGATTCCAATAAATCCTTTGGCAGATTGAGTTGGGTGATCAATGGGCGAAACGGTGATCTGCGCCAAGATGCTAAATCTCCTGCGACATCCCTTAGCGCCCCAAGATATGCTATCTGAATCGTTTGTAAAACTTTCGGCTTTACTGCAATCTCGACTAGTTCACCTTTGTCATTTGGTTTCTTCGGGCCAACAATTGCTGGCCTATAAAAAGATGCATCTACTGCTTCTTCGTCTTTGAACGAGTCCTTGCGACGATATAAATATTTGAGCAAAGCTACTGGCTCAGGCTCAATCTGTTCAAGACAATCGCAGAGCAGGGAATATACTCGCTGTTCACATCGAAAACCCTTTAATCGAACTTCGACTTCGATTGATTGCCCCCGAAATTTGACACTGCTATTGAAATCATCTTCACCAAGTTGCCGATCTGAATTGGGCAAGGTCGGATCTAATACTAACCTGATTGCATAGAGTAGGTTAGATTTGCCTATGGAGTTCTCACCAACAATTATTGCTTGTGGGGGAAGATCCAATTGCAGGTTTCTGAAGTTCCTAAAGTTCCTGACAATAATGTTGGATATATACATTTTTACTCCTCGGCCTTATGTTTCGTCGCCTGTCTTGGCTTGTTGGTAAGTATACAACGCCAAAAATGGCGCGGCGGCCTGGCGGGTCAGCCGTTCCTGGTCGCCCACATTCCACGTGATGACGAGTTCTTGCTTGGCGCGTGTAATGCCCACATACAGCAAGCGCAGGCGTTCTTCGGTGTAATCCAGTCGCGCCAACTGCGTCGCTCGGCCCGGCGCGTACATGGTAATGGCATCTTGATCGGTGGATTTGAGCGCCTCTAGCTGCGCCACCGCCTCGGCCTCCAGGTTCAGGCCGTTGCGAATGTACCACGTCTCGCCCCGGTAGGTGTCGTGCATCTCGGCGGATGGAAAGTCGTAATTGTTGACGCCCAGCAAATACACCCGATCCCATTCTAGTCCCTTGGCCTTGTGCATCGTGGCCACCGTCACGCGGCCGGGCTTGGGCGTAAAGCCCAGGTCGTCTTGGCTAAAGCCCAAAAAACGCTGCTGATTGTTGGCAATGCGCGCCACCTCGTCGCTCAATTCGTTCAGCCGCCACTCGGCGTGCCCCTGGCTCGCGCCGCGCAGCGCCACGGCAATCTTGTGCGCCAGCGCCAGGTCGGCCGGCTCGTGGAACAAATCTTGCGCCAGGGTCAAGATGAGCTGGTCAATGGGCAGCGCCTTGGCGTTCAGCCAGCGCCGGACAAGCCCGCGAAAGGCCAGCAGATTTTCTTTGGCCTCTGGCTCTTGGGCCGGCGCAAATTCCTCCAGCCAGTCGCCATCGGGGCGAGGCCACAAATAGGCCTCTACCTGCTCGCACTGCCGCAGCCCATCCAATATGGTTTTTTGCATTTCAGAGAGCGCCAGAGGAGCCAAAGCTTGTTCCGAATCCTCCGCGTTTTCTGCGAGCAGGCTTCTTTTAGCCCACTCTTGGTACACCGCTGCCAACATCCGGCGATTCAGCGGCTCGGCCAGGTAACGCAGCGCTTGCTCAATGGCGCGCGCGATTTGCCGGGTAGAGGTGGTGCTCTGGAGCATTTCGTCGCAGGGAATGTTTTTCTGCTTTAGCCGCTCGGCCACTTTAAAGCCGCGCCGGTTATCGGGCACCAGCACTGCCACGGTTTGATCAGAGTGCTCGGGCAGCCAGCGGGCCAGCGAATCAAGCACGACCTTGAGTTCGCGCTCGGGCGAAAGTGGCTTGTGGTGCAGCACCACTTTGAGATCGTCGCTATCGGGCGGGTTGGGCTGCGGATCGTCGGCCGGCGTCGGCTCGATGTGCTGGAAGCGAAAGGCGTCTTGGCGCACGACCGGGTGGGGGTGCTCTTGGGTGGTCCAATCTACCAGCGCATTCGCCAGCTCGATGATGCGCCGGGTAGAGCGCCCCGAGTTGTACAGCGGGCGGACCGACACGCCCTCTTCATCGAGGAACTGGTTGAGAAAGCGAATGTCAGACGTGGTAAAGGTAGTGTTGATGGCCTGGTTGGGGTCGCC
>JBGSMF010000413.1:0-18796 GCA_041740315.1 Thermoflexales bacterium | reverse complement strand
ACAGGCCCAGGGCGATGCCGATTAGCAAAATGAGCCTAATGGTGGGGCGGCGCGCGGCGGCTGGGCTGGCTCAACGCGGTAATAGAACATCACATGCCCGATGATGGCATCGGGTTTGCGCCGGCGAAACCAGTCAAACATTTCGGGGTCGGCCAGGGGAATGCCGTCCAGGGTCGTGGCGCTGATGACATAATCACCTGGTGGCGGGTTGAAGCGCGAGGGGAAAATGGCCGGCGTGTCGCCTCGCATGGGGGTTAGGGCCTCATAGCACACGCCATACACCGCCGGGTCAATGAAGGTGAACATTGACAATTGCACTTGCTCAATGCCGTTGGCTTGTTGGTATTCGGCCAATTGTTTGAGCGCCTGCCCCCAATCGGTATTCGAATCGGCCAGGTAACGCCAGCCGTGGTCTGCCCCGCCAATCAGTTCGTTGAAATAGGCCTGATAGTTGGGAAAGATGAATACTGCGCCGGTTATGAGCCAGATGAAAAGCGCAGAGACAAAAAGATGGGGAGACCGAGAGACAAGGTGACGAGGTGACAAGGTGACGAGGTGACAAGGTGACGAGGTGACAAGGTGACAAGATGATGAATTTGAGACTTGCTTGTCCAGGGTGACAGGATATAAATTTTGAATTTTGAATTTTGAATTTGCGATTTGTACGCCTATGAATATAAAGAGGAAGGGAAAAATTGGCAGCAGGTGGCGATAGCCGATGTCAATGCTACTCAGCACTGCGCCGGCAAAATACACCAGCGGCACAGCCAGCAGCCAGAGGGCGTCTAGCAATTTGATTGAACGTTTGAGCAAGCGGCCCAGAGCCACGGCCAGCAAGAGCAAAGTGGGCAGAGGGGTTTTAATGGCAAGTGCCAGCGGAAAATATCCCCGCCAGCCAAATTGGCTGACTTGCCCTAGCATAAAAGCCATGTGTCCATCCAAGGTGTGTTGGTTAAACGCTTGCAAGATAAGCCAGTGCGTAGTGGCTGGAATGGGCACGTTAGAACCTGGCAGCGGCGCTAGTTGAAAGCCATAAACAGCCCACACAACCCCCGCGGCTAGGCCGCATATTAACAAGCCGCGCCCGGCCCAAGCCAGGGCTTGCTTGCCCATCAGCTTCCACTGGCCCCAGTAGGCGCGCAGCAGCGTTACTCCAACCAAGAGCGCAATCATTGGCGCGAACAACAAGCCCGATACTTTGGAGGCCATTGACAGGCCCAGGGCGATGCCGATTAGCAAAATGAGCCTAATGGTGGGGCGGCGCGCGGCGCGGTAGGCGACAAACGTAGCCAGCAATCCAAAGCATAATGAGCCGATATCGGTTGTAGCCAGTTGTGAGCTGGAAATGACGCCAGGATCGAAGGTGTAAAGCAGCAAGGCGGCAAGCCCGGCGCGCCCACCGCCTATATCGCTGGCCCAGCGGTACACCAATGCCCCCAGCAACAGCGACAGCAGCATAATTGGCACCCGCGTCGCCAACTCGATCGCTTCGATAGGCCCCAGCCTGTCTAGCAATTGCGCGCTAAACTGGAACAGATTTTTCTCTTCCCAACCGGGCACCTGGCGCGGATCGGGGCGCTCGGTCCGCAGCACGAGCGGCCAGGCCGCCCATTCGTTGGTAAAGGGTGGATGGATGTGAGCCGGCAGCAGGCTGTAATCGCCAATGGTGAGGCTGGTGTACCCCATAGCAATGTGCATCGGCTCATCGGTGGTGAGCGACAGGCGGATAGAGCCGAGCGCCGTTTGCCCAAACAACGCCAGCAACAATACCACTGCCAGCAGCGGCTCAAACTTGGTTTTGTTCATGGCTCTATGCTCAATTGCGCTAAACGCAGGCTGTCTCCGATGGTATTGCCATTTTGCGTCACCTCCAGACGCTGCAAGTTGTCCCAGGTGTATAGCCCCGTTTGTATCCAGATTGTGCCGCCAGGTGTTGCAGCGGGAATTTCGAGCAGGCTGCGCTGGATGAAAATGTCACCGACTTGCCACTGATCAGAGGTGAATCCCAGTCCGTCGCCCACGGCGATGGCGGCGCCGTCGGGGCTTATGGCGTGCGCCATGACCGAAAGCATTCCTGGCGGCGCGCCTATCACTCGCCAGGCCGTCAACAGCTCGATTGATTGCCCAGGGCGCAACGTGCTTTTGTTTAGGGCATAACCCACCAGCTCGGCTGTCTGACCAAACATTGCCGATGCCGGCGACAATCCAAGCTCACTGTTGGCAGCCATAAAGATCGAAAAGGGTGGCTGTTCAAAAGATTGTTTCTGTTCAAATGTAAGACTGGCCTGGTTTAACCAGCGTTGCGCAAACGCGCTCTGGTCGTGCGCAAGCGCATAGGGCAGCACAAACCACCCTTGGGCCGAATTGCCCGGAATCACCCAACTTTGCTGGCAATCGAAATAAACCAGGCGCATATCGTTTCGCCCCAGTCCGGCGTAAAGATCGGCTGGCTCTAGCGGCGGCGTGGGAGCGGTGCACGAGGCCACCCAGCCCGGCAGCGGTTCGGTGGGGCGAATGTCGTATACGAACATTGCGTGCCCAATGCGGGCGCTTGGCCGGCGGTGGCGGAAATAGTCGTAAGAGTTGATATCGGCCAGCGGCAGGCCTTGCAGCGATGATGCGCTGAGAACATAGACGCCCGGCGCGGGGTTAAAGCGCGCTGGCAGCACCGGCGGCGCGCCGCTCATGGGCGCAATGGGTTCATAGTCAATCTCATAGACGGCAGGGTTATTTGACGAGAATTGGGCCAGCTTGATGCGCGCAATGCCATGTGCATCCATGTAAGCTTCAAGCTCTTTCCACGCTTGTCCCCAATCTACGTTTGAATCTACCAGGTAATGATAGCCTCCATCCGGCCCACCGACCAGTTCATTGAAAAAAGCCAAATGATGGGGAAAGATTAGGACGGCAGAAACGACGTACCAGATGAAAAGCGCAGAGACAACAAGGTATGGTGACAAGGTGACAAGGTGACGAGGAGACAGGGAGATGTGGAGGCAAGGAGACAAGGTGACCCTCTTTACTATTGTTCGAGGGCAGGCAGGGTGACAAGGGGGCAAATTTGTAACTAGCTTGTCTTGGACGGTGGGCCGGGGAAATCTGGAATCTGGAATTTTGAATTTGCCTGCCCTGGCGGTCAGGCCGGGGAAATTTTGAATCTGTACGCCAATGAATACAAAGAGAAAGGGCAAGATGGGCAGCAGGTGCCGGTAGCCGATGTTAAAAGGCTGGGCGATGCTGATGGCAAAATAGACCACGGGAAAAGCCAGCAATGCGAGTATGCTCCAGCCAAGAGTGTTTTTGCGCCAGTTGTATACCATAGCAACTGTGGCTGCCAATAGCAGGATGAGGGTGGGTAGGGGGGTCTTGATGGCAAAGGCCACTGGGAAATAATACCACCAGCCTTGCTGCGAGTATTGGCCCATCAAAAATGTGGTGCGCCCGCCGGTTACATCGGCCTGCACGCGAGAAAATGGAATGAGGTGACTGGCTGCCGGCACGGGCACATTCCAGCTAGGCGGCGCGCGCAGCTCAAAACCATAGATGGCCCACAGTATCACAAACGCCAGCGCAAAAATTGCGCCCACAAGTATTGCCAGGCGCAAGGCTGCTTGGCGGCGGCTGTTTGTGCGCGCCCAGCCTGGTAGCTTTAGGCCAGAAAACAATGCCGGGTCGTTTGCTCTCAGCGCGCGCAACCCGGCCAGCGCCACAAACACGGGCAGCAAAACCAAGGCCGAAATCTTGGCGGCCTGCGCCAGCCCCAATGTCAGACCGGCCAATGCTATGCCGGGTAGGCTGGGCCGCCGCAGCGCGCGCCAAAATGTGTACGAGGCAAAGAAAATAAAGGCGCTTGTGCCCAGGTCTGTGGCGGCGACGGCGGCATGCGCCACGATGTTGGGATCAAACGCCAGCAGGAACAAGGCCAGCAAGCCTGCGCGCTTTCCACCCAGTTCTTTTCCCCAACGAAAGACGGCTGCCCCCAAAAGCACCGCCAACAGCGCAATCGGCACTCGTGCGGCAAAGACCAGCCGGTCTATAGGCCGATAGGGGTGAACGAGCGCCTGCATGAGCTGCACCAGGCGCACTGTGTCAGATTGTCCCGGGTCTGGCTGCCAACCCGGCAGTGTGGTGGGGTTGGGGAGGTCGTTTACAAACAGCAGCGGCAAGGCCGCCAGCATCTTGACCAGCGGAGGGTGCTCTTCGAGCAGGCGGAAATCGCCTGTGCGCAAGACGGTATAGCCGCTAGCAATGTGCAGGCCCTCGTCTATGGTAAGCGAGGTGCGCGCGGCTGCGCCAGTTGCCTGGGCAAACAATGCCCACAGCAGAATCACGGCTATCCACATCGGCCAATGCCGGGGCTTCATGGTTTGACCTCAACAGTCGTCAATATCAGCCGGTCGCTCACGGCTTGTTGATCGCTTGCGATGGAATGGCGTTCCAAAGTATCTAGCCAGTAGACGCCTGTTTGCAACCAGTAGGTTCCGGGTGGCGCGCTTTCTGGCAGCGCAAGGCGGTGGCGCTGGATGATGACATCGCTGTTTTGCCATTGCTCAACCGGCACTCCCAGGCCGTCGCCCACAGCAATGGGGATGCCATCTGATCCGATCAGGTGCGCCATGATGGATAGCGGGCGAGTTGTGGTTGTGTAGACTTGCCAAATCGTCCACAGTTCTACTATGTCGTTTGCCTCGGTCGAGGAAAGCCGGTAGCCCAAGAATGTCAGCGGCCCATCAAGTTGTATCGGAGCAGTCAGTGAAGGGGAAGGAGTCTGGCTGAGTGCGGGAACCCAATCTGCCGGCGCAGCTTGCGCTTGCTTTTCCATCTCTGCCAGCGGGGCAGTTTGAGCGCTGTTCCATTCGTACATCACAAAGGCTGGCAACGCTTGGTTCATGCGCTGTTCGTAGCTCAATCGCATTCCATCTAGTTGATCTTTGATAAAGCGGTCGCCTGCCGACGCTACATTGCGGTGTAAGGCATACCATCCCGGCGACCGTCCGCCCGCAGGGATCAGCCAGCTTGTAGTGCAGTCAAAAAAAGCCAAGCGCAAGTCAGCGCGGCCAAAACCTTCGGCAATGACTTGGAGTGTAAGCGGGGTGGTCGGTTGAGTGCATTGAGCTACCCACTCCGGGGGTTGGGTGCGCAGTGGCACATCGTATACAAAGAGCGCGTGGCCCAGTTTGGCCGCTGGCTGCTTGTGGCGGAACCATTCATAGTTGTATGGATCAGCCATCATCACTCCCTGAAGCGTCGTCGCGCTAATGGCATAGATACCGGGCGCAGGGTCAAAGCGCGCCGGAAAAACCGGCGGCGCCTGGCGCGAGGGCGCAATTGGTATAGTGTTCACACCATACATCGCCGCATCCACAAGCGTATATTGGCTGACCTTTATCTGTGTGATGTTGTGCGCTTGGGCATATTGGCCTAGCTCGATGAATTCCTGTCCCCAGTCCAGGTTGGAATCCACCAGCCACTTGTAGCCATGATCTGCCCCGCCGATGGTTTCGTTGAAATAGGCCAAATAGTGGGGAAAGGTGAGCGCGGCGCTAAAGATATACCAGACGAAAAGCGCGGAGACAAGGAGACATAGAGACCAAGTGACCAAGTGACCAGGTGACCAATTGACCAGGTGACCAAGTGACCAGGTGACAGGCTTGCCCTGTTTGGAATTTGGAATTTGGAATCTGGAATCTGGAATCTGAAATTTGAAATTTGAAATTTGGACGCCAATGAACACAAAGAGGAATGGCAGTACCGGCAACAAAAAGCGGTAGCCGGTATTGAATGAGCTGAGCAGCGCACCAATGCTATACAAGATGGGAAACACGCCCAATGTAGCCCATTTTCCTTTTTCAGCTTTCCCCTTGTCACTTTTTATACTCCATACCAAACTGATAACCAGCAAAATTATGGTCGGCAGCGGCGTCTTGAGCGCGAATGCAATTGGATAGTAATACCACCACCCGTGCTGGCCAAGCTGCCCCATCAAGAATGCCGTCTGACCGCCAGCGGACTTGTGTCCGAAATCCGCCACTTGCAGCCAATACGTCGCCGCTGGCAAAGGGATAGGCCAGCCATCTGGCGCGCAAAGCTCAAAGCCCATCACCGCCCACACTACCATGCACGCCATCGCCACTAGCCCGGCCAGGCATGTGGTTGATCTCAGCAGTCGCCGAGTGCTTGCCAAGATAATGAGCGCAATCGCCACAACCAGCAAGATGCCAGAGGTCTTGGCTGTCATCGTCAGTCCTAATCCGACGCCCACCAGAAAAAATACCCCCCATGTGGGGCGCTGCAAGAAACGCATCAATCCGTACATCGTAATAAAGGTGAGCGCTGTCACACCCAGATCGGTGGTAGCCAGCGACCCGTGCGCCAATAGATTAGGATCGAACGCAAATAGCCCAAGCGCCACCATTCCCGCTATGCGCCCGCCCCGTTCGGCTGCCCAGCGATAGACAACCACGGCTAGCAAGAGCGTTAGCCACATCACCGGCACGCGCGTGGCAAAAGCGGTGGCTTGTATCGGCCCTAACTGTGGAAGCAGTGCGATGATAAAGCGTGATAGCTCTGCTTTGCCCCAGCCTGCTATCATGTTCACATCTGGCGTGTCCGGGCGCAGCAGCAATGGCCAGGCTTCCCACACGTTCACCAGCGGTGGATGTTGCACGGATGACTGAAGCCGCAGGTCGCCGGTGTGGAGATAAGCATAGCCGGCGGCGATGTAAACCGGCTCGTCGGCCGTCAATGATAAGCGTGGCGCAGCGGTGACCATTTGCCCGAAGCAAATCAAGATCAGCGTCAGTTCTATGATCCATCGGCGTTTCATTGGGTCATCTCGATTTCGCTAAATGCAAGTCTCCGTTTGCATTATGCTTGCATTATACGCGCCCGCTTACCGTAGGGCGGCGGTGAGAGCTATTCAATCATGCACCTCAGGATGCACCTCAATCGTCGTCAATGTTGTATAATCACTAGCAATTCCATGTTTGTTTTGCATGATCCAGCGTTCCATTGTGTCTAGCCAATAAGCCCCGGTGTTGATGGAATATGTCCCGGCGGGGGTCTCTGGCGGAATGGCAAACGTGTGCCGCTGCGCAATAATATCGCCCGGCTGCCACTGCTCAATGGGCACACCCAAACCGTCCCCAACGGCTATGGGGATTCCATCTGGGCCAACCAGGTGAGCCATCAGAGAAAGCAAGCGGTTGGGTGTTGATTGCACCTTCCACACAGTCCATAGCTCAATCGTTTCACCGGCTTGGGCGCTTGTCTGGTTTATTCGGTAGCTTAGCAGCGCCAGTGGCGCATCTGCCATTTTCACGTTTAGGGTCTGGCTAGGCACCAGCGTGGTTTCAACCCGATAGAGTTTATCAAGAATAGTGCCCGCGCTGGGAAGGCGGGTCTCTAATACCAGGCTTGCTTCCGGTGGAGGAAAAGTAGCTGCGGGCACAATATAGTCCCCTGGCGTGGGACCAGCCGGGTAGACCCAACTCTGCGAGCAATCAAAATAAACTAGCCGCAAGTCGTTTCGCGCAAAGGCTTGGGTGATTTCTTGGGGAGTGTGGGTGGTGCACACTGCTACCCAATGAGCAGGCACGTATGGCTTGACCTCGTATACGAACAGCGCGTGGCCGATGCGCGCCGTTGGTGTCATTGCGCGAAAGTAGGCAAAGGCGTTCACATCGGACGTGTATGAACCTTGCAGCGTGGTAGCGCCGATGACGTACCAGCCTGGCGTTGGCTCAAAGGGCGCAAAGGGCCCAGCCCGTGGTGATGGCGGCAGCAGGCTGGCCTGAATGTCGTAAACCTCTGGCCGCGCCGGGCTATAGTGGCTGAAAAAGACGCGCCGAATGCCACGCACATCTAGCCATGTTTTCAGTTCGTTGAGATCCTGTCCCCAATCCAGGTTTGAATCCACCAGCCAATGGTAGCCATGATTTGGCCCGCCCACCAGTTCGTTAAAATAGGCCAGGTTATGGGGAAAGATGAGGGCGGCGGAAGCGATGTACCAGATGAAAAGCGCGGAGACGAGGAGACGTAGAGACCAGGTGACCAG
Organism: Thermoflexales bacterium; assembly: GCA_041740315.1. Lineage (GTDB taxonomy): Bacteria > Chloroflexota > Anaerolineae > Fen-1058 > Fen-1058 > JBGSMF01. The sequence goes on along the minus strand of JBGSMF010000413.1, from coordinate 10,740 downwards.
GTGATAAGGGGATGAATTTGGAATTTGGAATCTGGAATTTGAAATCTGTACGCCAATGAACACAAATATGAACGGCAAGATGGGCAGCAGATGGCGGTAGCCAATATCAACTGAACTGAACAAGGCTGTGACAAAGTGGGCAATAGGAAACAAGCCCAAGCTCCACCGGGCGATTTTTATGTTGCTGATTCTATTTGTTTTGACCGAGAGGATGATGGATAGCGCCAGCAGAATCAAGATTGGCAAGGGGGTCTTGATGAGAAAAGCAATTGGAAAGTAGTACGGCCAACCGCGGGTGGAATTCATCCCCATCAAAAAGGCCGGATGCCCTTCGTCGTAATGCAGTTGGAGCGATTGGTAAATCTTGAAATGTGTGGCGGCCGGAAGCGGCAGGGAAATGCCGGGCACATTGCCTATTTCAAAGCCGTACACGGCCCATAACACGCCCAAGGCTATCAGGCTTATGACGGCTAATTGTACGCTTCGCCGTGCGAGTACGCTTCGCCGCGCGAGTGCGCTTCGAGTGGGCGCACCCTTGCCGGTCAATAGCATTGTTACGGCCAGCACGGCCAAAAGCAACCCGGCTGACACTTTGGTTGCTAATGCTATCCCCAGCATTATGCCTGTGCCAATCAGCCACCATTTTTGAAATTTTGAATCTGCGATTTTGAATTTGAAATTTAGATAGAGTGTTATAAAGCCAAAGGCTGTGATGGCCATGTCGGTTGTCACCACCTGGCCGTGCGCGATGATGTTGGGGTCTAGCGAGTACAAGAACAAGGCTAACAGGCCCGCTTTTTTGCCGGCCAGGTCTGCCGCCCAGCGATAAACAAATACGCCCAATAGCACGGCCATCAAGATGATGGGCACGCGCCCGGCCAATGCCAGTCGCCTGGGGTGTGGATATTGCCATACCACGGTGTCTGTCACTGCGCTCAGGCTGGCAATTTCCCATCCGCCAATCGTGCGCGGGTCGGGCAAAGTGGGGTCGAGCAGCAAAATCGCCGCCGCCGCCATATTCGCCAGGGGAGGATGGATGTGGATTGGCTGCAAGCGCAGGTCGCCAGTTCTAAGGAATGTATAGCCGACGGCCAGGTGCGGGCCTTCGTCAAAGGTTAATGATGACAGGGTCGCTCCTCGGACAGCCTGGGCAAAAAACGCCCAAAGAAGCAAAATTATGGCTACACCCGCAAGAGGTTTTTTTAATGAAGAAGGCGCAAGGTTTTTTTTCAAAAATTAAATCCTCTTGCAATAACCGGCCTGTCACTTGCCAATTGAAATCACCGTCGCTGCATCATGGGCGCAACGGCTATCGTAAATAAATGCAGGCAGGCGGCCTTGAGAGTTATAGAGGCCCACCTGCACTGTATAAGGGCCGCCATCCTTAGGCACAGTAATCTGGCGCACATCGTAAATGCGGTCACCAGATTGCCACAGCCAGATTGGCAGCAGGCCACCCAGGGCCGGCCCATCAACTTGGGCAACCAGGTTATTGTTTGCATCACGCACATGCACAAATATTTCCCCATCCTCCAGTGGCCCCAAGGCGAACCAGGTTAGCGTAACAGCCCAGGTTTCAGCTTGTGTTTGTTGCGCTGAAACCGATTCGATGACAGGCCCGCCATCAAAGCGGACAAGCGGCTCGGAAGAAGACGGGGATTGCTCGACCGAGATTGATCCGGCGCGATCTAGTTCAAATTGCCCATTCCTATATCGGCTCAGCCAGATTGTATGATGGGTGACTAGGAACTGGCGCATCTGTTCCCAGTCCAGAGAATTCTGATGGAAACCAAACCACATGGGTTCAAGCTCTTGCAAAACGGGAGAAAACAAGGCGCTGTCTGTGGCCTTCCACCCTATATTTACTTGAATAAACTCGCCAATGTTGGAATAAAAAGGGAGAAACAACACTCCTTCCGTAACCAGGCTGTAGGTCTTTTGTTTGTAAGATAGCCAATCTGGCAGGTTGACAAACCCGATGGGCGCGTTGCTTTCCTCTTTGGCAACATCCAGCACCTGCTGATAAATGTGGTTGAGCGAAAGGTGCAACGAGCGTGGAGTGTTCAGAAACGCGATATTTTGGATGATGATTGCGCTTGCCAAAATTCCCTGCGCTAATCGCTGCCCCCTAGTGCTGCGCAACAGTTTGCCGGCTTCCATAATGATGCCAGCCCACAACATTGTTATGCCAGGAGAGGCCAGCGCAAGCACACGCGGCGAGTTGAAGAGAGAGTCGAATGTAAGGAACATGACCGCAATCACCCCCCCACAGCCCCACCACCATACATTGCGCGCGATCCAGCGCCACTCTTGGGTGTGGTAGGCCCGCCAGAGCAGCAGAGCAAATAGCAATAAACTGCTCATGCCAATCAAGGTAAAGTCGTGCCAGCCTTGCCGAAACACCAGCCATCCGATGATTGGCGCAATGGGATAGACAAGCCCATGCAAAAAGAACATGCTACCTTCAAACCAGCTATCAAGCCCAATCATGTGCGTGGCGCGAATTCCTGGAATGTATTGGTGCCACAGCACACCCGCCACATTGAGCGCTAGCCCGGCGAGGATGCCCATCATGCGCCGGCGTCCCGATCGAACGCCATATTGGGTAATCACAACGCCTCCGACAATAACGCTGCACGTGACGCCGCTTTCATGAGCCAGCGGCGCTAGGGCGGTTGCTAACAAACTGATGCCCCACCATCTGGCTGTGTTGTCGCGCTCGGCTCTTAGAGCGGCATAGACGGCAAGCAAAGTCAGCCAAGTCACCAGCAGATGCGGCATGGCTGTGATCCAGGGCAGCGCGCGAAACATGAACGGAAAGACGGCAAAGAGCGCGGATGCCAGTATTGCGCGCCAGTGGTCTTGATCGCAAAGTTGGACGACTTGCATCACAAGCAGGGCGCTGAGCCAATAGATAATCAGGTTTGTCGCGTGCAGCGCAATTTGGCGGATTCCCAAGGGGAAGAAAAGCCCTAGCTTGTATATGCTAAAGGCTAGGGGGCGATAATAGTCATTCTCGTTGGACTGCAGCAAAATATCCGCCCAATTGTGACACCCCAGCCAAGTCATAATGGGAAGGTCATCAAAGAAAAAGGGCAATTGCAGAACAAACCCATAGCAAACCAAAATCAGCGTTCCGCTGATAAAGGCTCCTAGCCAGAAGAAATGCTGCTGCTGCCAGTGTCGCCAGTTTCCCATTGCTGGGTTGTCTCCTTGCAGGTTGAAGCGAATATTTGTCAGGGTTTGCTTCTTACAATTATACAATATCAGGAGTAATCATCAGCGTGCCACCACTTTGATCTCGCCCAGGTCAGCCACGTCGCCCGTGAACCATGCCGCAGACCCTGCCACCGGCAGCAGCGGGGTGGTCTCATCGCCCACGCCCACTTGCAAATGAAGCGTCGTTCCAACCTGAAGCGAACTATCTGCAAGCACGCTGTGTTCGTCAACCACTATCTCGCCGGGCAACCACAGTGTAGTGGGATACAGGCTGGTTCCCAAGGTAAAGTGGGCCTGCCCGCCCGATTGGCCATCGGCGCGCAGCAAGCGAATCAACAGGCGCTGGTCGCGCGTAAGGGGCGCCTGCACGCGCCAGTACGTGCTGATTGTTGTCGCTTCCCCCGGCGACACGTGCGCCGGCAGGCGATAGCCTATCAGCTCAAGCGCATCGCCAAAGCGGGTTTGGGTGGGTATAATATCAACCGGGAGCGATGACACCACCGGGCGCGCAAAGGCCGGCTGCACAAACGCAAATGGCGCAATCAATGTCAAGACCAGCAGCCCTCCAGCCAGGGCGTAGGCAGGCCACTGGGCGCGCCAGGTGGCCAATCCCATGACCAGCAGCAGACTAATTGCCGCAATGGCCGGAAAGAGCAACCGTCCTTGCGAAGCCGGGGTGGTCTGCATGTAGCGAACTACGCCGGCGACATTCAGCCCCAACCAGGCAAACAACAAAAAGCCACAAGCCTGAGAATGGTTAGAGAGCAGAGCGTGCAGTGTGGAGCGATTGAATTTTGAATCTGAAATTTTAAATTTGAAATTTATAACCCAACCTGCAAGGGCAACCAAAACAGCGACAGCCAGAATAGCCCAGAGCCAGGCAACGGACTGACCGCAAGTGAACTCGATCCAATAGGTGCGAAAGAGCGCCGGCACTTCGGGCGCCAGTTGCCACAATAGGGGTGTTGGCGTGCGCACCCCAATGTCCGACAGCCATATATTCCAGGCCAGCGGGTCGCCGTAGAGGGCAATGTTGCGAATGTACCACCAGCCGGCGACGACAAAAGCAAAAAGCAAAACGTAAAACGCGGAACGCAAAATGTTAAACGTTAAACGTAGAGGGTTGCGCAGCCAAGCGACTAACAGAACTAGCCCGACAAACGGTATGAGAATGATGGCGCTCAGTTTGGAGAGTAGTCCTAGTCCCAACATCACGCCTAGCAAAGCAGGCCCCTTTAACCATTCTCGCCAGCTTGAATTTGGAATCTGAAATCTCGCGTACTCGCGGGCTGCGCCGGAATCTAAAATCCGCATCCCCGCCCACACAGTCCAGGTAGCTGTGGCTGCCATCAAGCTGTCATTGTTGACGGCGTTGCAGAGCAGTACAAACTGGGGCGTGAATGCAGCAACGGCGGCTGTGATGACGGCCAGTGATGGTTGGGCGGGCGCGACCTGGCGGACAATAGCATATACCCCCAGCACGGTGAACAGGCCAAAGATCAAAGAGACCAGCCTGGCCACATGCGCGGCCAGCACGGCGCCATAGTACGGCCATTCCTCGCGCCGAGTGTGGATGAAAACGTTAGGCCGGTCGCCAGAGACGCCCGGTGTGATGGCAGGATGATCTGCGTTGAAACGGACAAAGTCGGGGAAATCACTCCGGTCGAACGGCGCAATGGCCAGCGCAGTGATGGCATAATATAGCGGCGGTTGGCCGGCTTCACGCATAAAGACCGGCTTTTGATCGCCCGCGAAATAAGGCAAGCCTTGGCCGCGCGCCAGATGATCGGCAAAGGCAAAATGCCAGACCTCATCCGGCGCTTCAAATAGCGGGATAGCCACATTGTAGAGCAATCCGACCAGCACAAATGCGGCAAGCAAGTGGGCAAGTTGAACGTGGGGCGTGAAAGGTGGAAAATGAAAAGTGCGAGTGCGAGTCTGGTGTGTCATGGGTCTACCTCTGGCTTTTTACTTTTCGCCTTCTTTTTCTCTGCGCAATATCGCCTCAGCGTGGTATGGGCTGAGCACATCGCGCAACGCCCGGCGGAACTCGCCACAGCGCGCCAGCCCCCAGCGATTGCCCAGGTAGCGTGCCATCACCCACAAGGTAGACAGGCCATATACGATGCTCCGCCTGAAATTGACCGACGAGGCTTCCTTGAAATAGCGCGTGGGCACGGCGATTTCGCCAACGTGAAAGCCAAACGCCACCGCCTGGGCAATCACCTGAGTGTCAAACACAAAGTCATCGCTATTGAGCAAAAAGGGGATCGTCTCTAGTAGCTTGCGGCTATAGGCGCGAAAGCCCGTGTGCGCCTCGGACAAGCGCAGCCCCAGGGTCAAATTCTCGACGAGCGTGAGAAAACGATTAGCGATATATTTCCAGATAGGCATGCCGCCGGCCAAGGTGCCACCGCTGAGGAAGCGACTGCCCAGCATCATATCGGCCTTGCCCTCGATGATCGGCGCGATCAGATCGGGCACCAGGCGCGAGTCGTATTGGTAATCGGGGTGCAGCATGACCACAATATCCGCGCCGGCTTTTAGCGCTTCCAGATAACACGTTTTCTGGTTGCCGCCATAGCCTTTGTTTTGAATGTGAATCACCACCTCTAGGCCAAGCTGCCTTGCCACTGTGACGGTTTCATCTTTGCTCACGTCGTCTACCAGGATAATCTGGTCTACTACTTTTTTGGGCAAGTCGTTATAGGTGCGTTCTAGTGTTTGGGCCGCGTTATACGCCGGCATCACGACAATGACTTTCATAAGCTCCAACTGTTTGTGCCGCAATTTTATCCCACGTAAACTGTTGGCCAAGCTCTGCCGCGCCGCGTTCTAATTGCGCGCGCAGCGCGGGCTGGCCGATGACGCGCGCGAGCGCGTTTGCCAGGGCTACATCATCGCCAGGCAGTGTCAGCAGCACATTTTCGCCGTCGCGCAGTTCAGGCGAGGGAACACTAGACTGGGTGGTAACAATTGCCCGCCCATGCGCCAGCGCGGCCATCAGAGTGCCGTGCCGCAAACTGGCGCCTTCCAGATAGGGAAGGGCGGTCACATCGCTGGCATAAAAGGCGGCTGTCACTTCTGGGGGCGTCAGGTAGCCGGTGAATATCAGCCGTTCGTTCACGCCCAACTCGCGCGCCAGCGCTTCCACGCGCGTAGCATAAGCCGCATTGGTGCTGGCATCGCTAGAACCTGTTTTGCCGCCGATGAACAATACCCTGACCGGCCGCCCGGCATTAGCCAAATGCGCCAGCGCGCGCACCAACACCTGGCCGCCTTTGAGTGGATGCAAAAAGCCAAAGTAGGCGATGAGCACATCGCCAGGCCCTGTCCCCCAGCGCGCTCGCCATTTGTCACGCTGGTAGCTTGCCGGCAGCACTGGGGCAATGTTGCTCCCGATGGGAATTCGCCTCAAATCTGAAACACTTGCACCTGCGCTTGCGCTTGTTGCAAGTGCAGGTGTTTGAAATTTGCCTGCCTCCCACTCCCTGCGGTCGCGGGACAGGCTGGACGGCAGGTCAGGGAAATTTGAAATCCATTGTTCGTCTTCGTGGTTGGTTACAATGACTCCATCGCTGCGGCGGGCCAATTCTTGTATCACCCACTTGCGCAGGGGGCCAGCCTTGGGGAACAGATAGGGCGCTTGCAGGTCGTGAAACGTGGTCACGATGGGGGGTAGACCCAGCCAGCGTCGCGCCGCAGGCAGCAAGTTGATGGCCGGGCGCATTTTGTAGGCGGCGGCCTGGTATTGCACGTTTAGCACATCTAACCCTACCTCACGCGCCACAGCTCGAATGGCCGCCCAGCAGCGCCAGCCCCAGTTCTTGACAACGCGGTGAATGATGGGGTTAGAATCTCTAGATTTGCAATCTGTAATTTGCAATCTGTAATATTCGCAATTTGTGATTACATGCGGCTCGTGTCCAAGCGCGGCCAGCGCCAGCGCCAGTTCGCGGGTAAAATCGCCCACGCCTCCTTGCATGGGGGGATATTCGCCGGTGACTAGCCCGATTCTCATTTTCACTGCCCGCTTTTCAAGCCTGATTGGAGCACCCGCCAATAGGCGCTCACCCGCTCGGCCCGCATAGCGCGCCTGCTGCCCACCAGCCACTTGGCTGCTTCAAACACCAGCTGCCAACCATACAAGCCTAGAAGAAATAGCCGCAAAAATTCAGCCGTTCGCGCGCCGTGGTGCTTGCGAAAATAACGCACCTTGCTGGTTTGGAAATAAACATGCCGCTGGGCTACTACCTGTTCGCTGCTTTTGCCCTCGTGGTGGGTGATCTGCGCCGCAGGCAGATAAACGACGCGCCAGCCGGCGGCCTTGATGCGCCTGCACCAATCTAGCTCCTCAGAGTACATGAAAAAGCCTTCGTCAAGCCCGCCCACCTGTTCAAGAGCCTCCCGGCGCACCATCAGCGCAGCGCCGGTAACCCAGTCAACCTCGGCTGGCTCATTATCTGGCAGGTCGAGCGCATAATAGCGCTGCAGCAAGCTGCGCGGGGCAAACGGCTGGAGCCAGGTGCTTTCAAACAAAGCGGTGGTCAGAGTGGGAAATCGCCGCCGAGAGGATTGTACCGAGCCATCTGGGTAAAACACTTGCGGCCCAAGCGCGCCAAGCTGGGGGTGCGCATCGGCGTACGCAACCATTGCAGCTAACGCATTGCCTATTACCTCGGTATCTGGGTTCAGCAGCAGCACGTAACGCCCGCCTGCCACGGCCAGCCCGTCGTTGTTGCCGCCGGTGAAACCGCGATTGGTCGTGTTGGCGATCAGGCGCGCTTGAGGGAACTCGGCGCGCACCATCTCGGCGCTGCCGTCGCTCGACGCATTATCTACTACTACGATTTCAGAATTTGAAATATGCAATTTTGAATCTGCAATTGATTTTAAACAGTGGCGCAGCAGATCACGCACATTCCAGCTAACAATGACAATAGATAGGTCAATCATTCTCATTCAAAAAGCACGGCGGCACACAGGCCGCCGGAGCACATTCCCTCTTAACCTTAACCCTCAATCTTAACCCTTAACCTTAACCCTTACTCTCAACCTAAGTCTTGCGTTGGACAACAAATTCGGCCAGGGTGTGCAGCGATTCTTTGGCGGCTCCGGCAGGCAAGCGTGCCAAAGCTTGCTGGCTGCGCTGCACAAACTCTTGGGCTTTGCTCATCGCCTCGTCAATCGCGCCCGATTGCCGGATGGCGTTGACGGCGTGCGCAATGGCTTGTGGCCCATGGGCGCTTTTATCTAGAACGGCGCTGACCGAATTCCCCCCCGGGTTCTGTTTGAGATAATACAAGGTAGGCAAGGTGACCAGCCCCTGTGCCAGGTCGCTGCCCACCGGTTTGCCCAGCGTGTTTTTGTCGCTAACAAAGTCTAGCACGTCATCCACAATCTGAAAGGCCATGCCCAGTTGGTGGCCGTATTCTTTTAGCGCCTCCACCTGCCCTTGAGATGCGCCCGAAAGAACCGCGGCGCCTTCTGTGGCGGCCATCAATAGCGCAGCCGTTTTGGCATAAATGCGCCGGTAATAACTCTCTGCGTCTCGGCTGGCTTTTTCAATTTGCTGCTCGAGTTCGCCGGTGCAGATGGTCATGAGCGTCTGCGAAAATATCCGCATGACTTGCACGTTGTCAGTCTCGGCAGCCAGAAAAGCCGCTCGCGCAAACAAATAGTCGCCGGTCAAAATCGTCATGCTGGGTGTCCAGCTCGAGTTGAGGGTTGGCGCGCCGCGCCGGAACAGCGCGCCGTCAATCAAGTCATCGTGCACCAGCGTGGCTGTATGCAGCATTTCCACGGCCGCCGCCAGCGAGACAATCTTGTCAACATCGGTTGGATAAAAACGGCTGGCTAGCAAGGCCAAAGCCGGGCGGATGCGCTTGCCGCCGCTGCATAGCAAGTGTTCGATGGTTGCGGTTAATGAGCTGTGCTCTTGGGGTAGCGGCTGGCGCAACTTGGCTTCCACCAACCCCATCTCGTCACGAATTGGTTCCAGAATTTGCAAAATACCCACTACTTGTCCTTACCCGTCCTATAAACATTGGACCTTATCGGAAATAGCAGGACGGGCATCCCTATGCCAGTCCGCCAACGTACGGGGATACGTTGGCTAGGTTATTTCCGGTAAATTCTAACTGTATTCAAACAATAAGCATGCATTGTGTGTTGTTTGCTCAATCACTCGCTCCACCGCAATCGCCTTGATTGCCGCAATCGCCTCGGCTACATAGCGCACGTAGGCTGGCTCGTTCCGTTTGCCTCGCCTTGCCTGGGGAGCTAGATAGGGGGCGTCTGTTTCAATGAGCAAGCGCTCTAGAGGCGCGGCCTGCACCACCGCGCGCGTTTTTTCGGCAGTGGGGTAGGTTACCGGCCCGCTGATGCCGATATAGAACCCCATCTCTAGCACTCGCTCGGCCAAGCTGACATCGCCGCTGAAGGAATGCATCACTCCTTTGCGATTCAAGATTGCAGATTTAAGATTTAAAATTGCCAACACATCGTCATGTGCGTCGCGGCTGTGAATGATGACGGGCAGGCCAAGCTCTGCCGCCAGGGCTAGCTGGTCTTCAAAGGCTTGCCGTTGCACGGCGCGCGGCGATAGATCGCGATAGTAATCCAGCCCAATCTCGCCGATCGCCACCACCTTGGGCTGCCGGGCAAGTTGGCGCAGCTCGCGCAGGCCGGCCTCGTTCAGTGTCTTGGCATCGTGCGGGTGAACGCCCACGGCAGCCACAATCTCGCTATGCTTGTGCGCCAGCGCCACCGCCGCCCGGCTGGAAGGCAAATCTACGCCAGGAACAATAATCAACTTGAGGCCAGCTTGCCGTCCGCGCTCTAGCGTTTGGGCCAGGTCTTTTTTAAATTGTGATGAATCCAGATGGCAGTGGCTGTCAATCATAGGTTGTCAGTCGTGGGCCGTCAATCATAAACAAAACGGCGCACTAGATAAAATTTTATATGGGTATGTAAGCGCGTCAGAGGAGCGCGACAGGGGGGATTATAACGTATTTGCAGATTGCAGGCAAGGTTATGGTTATGTGGTGAGCTCTATCCGGTTGCCTTCTGGGTCTAGCACACAGCTTTCATAGTACCCATCGCCTGTTTGGCGAGGCTCACTGACAACGCGACAGCCTTTTCCCCTCAGGGTTTCGGTTAATGTGTTTACAGCTTCACGGCTTCCAACAGAGAACGCAATATGTATGTAGCCGGTGCGTTGTTTTTCAATGTCGCTTTTGTCAGCAGGGATGCAAGGCATGCGCATGATTTCTAGCCGCGCGCCAGAATCGAAGGTGATAAAGTACGATTCAAAACCTGTTTGGGGGTTTACATACTTGTCGTTGGGTTTGCCCGCAAAGAATTGGACGTAAAAATCCTTGGTTGCTGACCGACAGCGCATAGCTGACCAACGAATGTTGGATGGAACCGACAGCGCATGCCTGACATGAAAGTGTGTGACAGCCGACAGTCCTGGGCGACGAATGTCGGTTACGATTTTACAAATGGATAGGGCCAACG
>JBGSMF010000412.1:0-23478 GCA_041740315.1 Thermoflexales bacterium | reverse complement strand
TGCTGGAGGAGTTTGGCGAATTGAGTCGGCAGTTCTGGGGACAGCATTTGTGGGCCAGAGGCTATTTTGCTGCCAGTTCTGGTAATGTGACCGATGAAGTTATCCGACAGTATATTGAGTCGCAAGGTGAAATGCTTTCTTACGACACCAACGAGCCTGTGGGCATCGGAGAACTTTAGGCGACTTTCAGTCGCATTTCCAAGCTACCGCCTTTAGGCGGTAGTAGTTGACTTTGGCGCGAGATGATGTGACGGCGGTTTCTTGCGAGGATGGGCGAGCGCAATGGCGCTATGGCCCGCCGCCTGGGTCGAGGGTTGAAAGCGTTGTTACTCTTCCTGACAGCGTTTTTGTCCTGATTTATCAGCAGCTCCCAAACAGCGCGCGGCGCATTGGCATTGTTGCGCTAGAGGCCAATGATGGGCAGGTGCGCTGGCAACGACTGTTTCCCCAAGTGACGACTAACTGGTCAGTCGGATACTCTGTAAACGCCGCCGGGCAAACCGTCTATGTCTCTGACACTGTTTCTAAAACGGTGACGGCTTTGCGCGCGGCCGATGGTGTTGTGCGCTGGCAACAAAGCGGTGAGTGCCGCGACCCTCGCCTGGCTGTGGAAGGCCTCTTTTTTGCGGCGTGCGGAGGACAACTGACCCGCTTTGATGAAATGACGGGCCAAGCCTTCGCATTGTTGCCTTCCGGCTATATTGTTCAATTGGGGTACAGCAATGGCTTGCTGGCAACCGTCCATTCCATAGAACCCAACCCGCGCACCTACCAAGGGCAACTAGGCAACATGCTCCTGAATGTATGGGCAGATTCCTTTCAACAACCATTGTGGCATGTCCAGGCGAATGGGCCGCAATCGGGGTTGTGGGTGGATAAAGAGACATTGATCTATCGAGCGGGAAACGTGGCGCGCCGGGCGCGGCTGCAAGATGGAACAGTCGTGTGGGAAACGCCCCTGCCGGATGAAGAGGGCACTAATTTATTGCGAGTTGGGTCGGCGCTCTTGGTTGGCAGCAAGGCTGGCTATCTTTACGCGCTGGATTGGGAAAGCGGTTTTCAGTTATGGCGCCAAGATTTATGGGCAAGCCTGCGGCCGCGCTCCTCCTGGCCCTGGGTCACCGTGGTGGGCGCATCAGAGCGCGCCATATTTCTCAAGATAGGCTCAGACTTGGTATCGCTTGTCACAGATGGAAAAACCACCTGGCCGTCGCCAACGCCCACCCCGACCTCCCCACCCAAGCCTGCCGTTCTGCAGCCTACTGTTCCGCTGCCTGTCGTATCTGCGCCGCCAGCCGATTGGACACCCCCGCCGCTTGCAGATGTTTCTGCAAATTCGGCCGAAAACTTGGCTCAGGTCCACATTCAGATACTGGCCAATTTTCTGAATGCCGCACCCGGCCATGTTGAAGAGGCAATCCAGCAGTATGCGGTCTGGGCGTCGCCCCAATTTGACCCTGAGCGCGTTCCAATTTGGGCCTACGCCGCCGATCTTGATCGAGATGGCGCGCAGGAGTGGGTGATCAGTATCTTGTGGCCTCGCGCAAGCGGCGAACTGGAATGTGGGTCTAGTTGGTGCCCAACCTTGTTGAGCATTTTTGAGCGCCAGGGGACATTGCTCGCGCCAGCGCACATCTTTGCCACAAAAATAGCCGTCGCTGCGTCGCACAATACCCAAGTTATGATGAACGAGGACATTAACAACGACGGCAAAACAGAACTTGTGTTGAGCACCTATTCGTGTGGAGCGCACACGTGCTTTACGGGCTTGCAAGTTGGGCAGTGGGATGGCTATCGCTGGCGCGACCTGGGGCAAATGAGCCACTCGTATGCTGAGGTTGACATTTTGGACCGCGACGGAGATGGCGTCAACGAAATTGTCATGCACGGCGGCACAGTTGGTTCAGCTGGCGCGGGAATGCAACGCCGGCGCACCTACATTTACGCCTGGGAAAATGGGCGCTATGCATTGATTGAAACAATTACAGATTTTATGCCGGACAATATTTACTATTTGATGCTGGATGCCAACGCAGCGCTGGCGACCAAGGATTGGGAGCGCGCGCTTGAACTGTCTACAGACGCCATGTCTAAACCTCAAGAACCCAAGGAAGGTTATTTTTTGGGCGATTGGGAGCGCGCGCGAATTGTGTCTTATGCGGCGATAGAAGCTATGCTCGTTCATGCCCAGCGCGGCGAGGTAGGCGCAATGGAGGCTTTGTTGCGCGAGGTGGAAAACAAGTATGACCGCCTGGATAATCCCTACGTTGAGGCGGCCCAACGGCTTTGGAATGTCTACCGAGACACGCATGACCCCATTCTTGCCTGCCAGGCAGTGGAACGCACTGTTCGCGAGCGGCAAAGCCAGGCTGGGTTTCTGAGGTGGTATGGCTATGCAACCGAGACTCTGCCTGTGGCGCAAATTTGCCCCCTGGACGATGATTGAACAAGTCTCTTGGCAGGGCTGCCTTTGTTGGATCTAGACCTCAAATGCAGGGCAAGATTGGCATTTGCTCTTTGCGCCAAAGATGATAGACACACAAGAAAAGATTAGTGACGCAGTCGAGGAAATCGCTTGTGCTTATTGCCCCAGCCTCTCCACCGCCGCTTGCCGATCTGCCTCAGTTGAGCGCGTGTACCTCGCTGTCGTATTGACATTCTCGTGCCCCAGCAAATCCGAGACCGTCACTAAATCTACCGCGCCTTCGCGCAGTAGCCGCGTGGCGAAACTATGGCGCAAAACATGTGGCGAAGCCTCTATGCCAGCAAGCCCGGCGTACCTGTTCACAATGCGCCACGCGCCGGATGTGGTCAATGCCTCTCCTCGCTGTCCAATGAACAAGTGATCGCCTTCCCCCTCGCGCACCGCCAGGTACTTGTCAAGCACTTGCCTCGCCTCGGCGTTGAGCGGGATTTCCCTGAACTTGCCGCCCTTGCCCAGCACCGACACCTTGCCTGACCGCCCCTTGTGGTGCACATCCTCCACTGTCAACCCGCACAGCTCCCGCACGCGCAGGCCGGTATTGACCAACAATACCACCACTGCAATGTGCATTGGGTTACCCACCTGCTGCGCCTTGCGCACCAGGCGATTGAGGTCAATACGGTCAAGAGCTTTGGGCGGCGACTTGACCTCTTTGATGCCCTTGATCCCGACGGTCGGGTCAGACTTGAGGATGCCCGTCTCCACCGCCCAGCGGCAAAAGGTTGTGAGGGCCGCCATTTTGCGATTGACGGTGGCCGGCTTGGCTTTGCGCTTGTTGACCAGATAAGCCTGGTAGGCGCGCGCGTCATCGCGGGTGATGTCGGCCGGGGTGAACGGCTCATTGTAGGTGTCTTGTACCCAGGCGGCATAAGCGCGCAGATCGGCCAGGTAGGTGCGGCGGGTGAGTTCGGCCTTGCCATCGCTGGCGAGGGCCTGGTCGAAATGTTCCAGGATTGTCATCTTGTTTTCACCTTTCCTTTTCAATTGACTTTTAGTCGCTGGACGCTGCCTGGCTTGATGCGCCGCGCGGGTTATCCATATCGTCAAACTGCGCAAACTCTTCCGTGAAACATAGATGCGCCGTGGCATTGGCTTCACCGTCGCGATTCTTGCGCGCAATCACCTCGACCTCGTCATTAGCCTTGGGGTCGTAATACTTGGCGCGATACATCATCAACACAATGTCGGCGTTCTCCTCAATCTTGCCCGACTCGCGCAAGTCGGCCAGCACCGGCTGCTTTTCGCTGCGCAGCTCGACGCCCCGGTTGAGTTGGGCCAGCGCCAGCACCGGCACGCTGAAATCCTTGGCGATTCGCTTGAGCGCCCAGGTGATCGTCCCCAGCCGGCGCACCTCGTTGTCGTCCCTGTCGGCCAGCAGGCCGATGTGATCCACCACTGCTAGCGAAAGCGGCGTGTGCGCATTCACGCGCGCAACCTCGGCGCGCACCTGGGCGGTGGTCAGATCGGTGGCGTCCGAGATGTGCATAGGCAGCTCGCCCAACTCGCCGATGGTCTGCATCAAGCGGGTCAGGTCTTGATCGGGTGTAGTGCCTTGTTGCACGCGCAGCCAATTGACCTGGGCGTGCCTGCAGGCCATGCGGGCCATCACCTTGCGGCGGCTCATCTCTAGCGAAAAGACGACCACGTGCTTGCCCTGGCGTGCGACATTCCCGGCGATATTGAATGCCAGGGCAGATTTGCCCATACCAGGACGTCCGGCAAGGATATTGAGAGTGTCGCTGGCCAGTCCGCCCAGCGCAGTGTCAAGCGCGTGAAAGCCGGTGGATAGGCCACGCACCTGGCCGGGCTTGAGGGGAGCTTTTGCCCAGGCGGAGACCATATCGAATACTTCGGCGGCTACATGGCGGGCAGAGCGCATCTTGCCACTGCCACGTTGAGCAGCGCACAGCAAACGCAATGCGTCGGCCTCGATTTCATCTATGTCGCGCTCTTCGGCATAGGCCAGTTGGGCAATGTCTGAGGCAGCCTGGAGCAGGCTGCGCCGGCGGGCGGTGTCGGCAACAATCTGCGCATAACCCTCGGCGTGGATGGCGGTGGGCACTGCATTGATGAGATGAGAGACATACGCCTGGCCGCCTACCTCGGCCAGTTGGCCGCGCCGCTCGAGTTCCTCGCACACCGTCAAAAAGTCAATTGGGTCGCGGCGCTTGTACAGCGTCAGCATCGAGTCCCACAACCACTGGTTTTTGACCAGGTAAAAATCGCCCGGCGCGCCAATGTGCGCGCTCGCGTAATCGAGCATAACCGGGTCAATCAAGACAGAGCCGAGCACAGCCTCTTCAGCTTCAAGGCTGTGTGGCGCCAGGCGAACACTGGCGTCATTTGGTCTAATTTTTGTATTCATCTTTCTCTCCTAAATCTTGCTCTTGATCTCAGCCTCGGCCTCAACCTTAGCCTCAGCCTCAACCTTGACCTCAACCTTAGTAATAATGCCTGGTGCTCTTGGGTGGCTTGATGTCCGCCTGCGCATTTTTGCGCTTGCCGCCCTGCCGCTTAGGCGCTAGAGACTCGGGCGGCGGTAGCCAATCTTCCTGGCAGGCGCGGACGAACCAGCCAGGCGGATTGGATATACTGCCGTCTGCCAGCTTGCGCTCGACCATACCCAATTTCTGCAACAGGTACTCGCGCGAGTGTTCCTTCAAGAGACGCAGTTGCTGTTTTCTGGCAACCTGGAGAGCCGTCATCCGCTCGACCAGGTCCTGAGAAGAATCGGTGGCAGCAACAACAATGGTGTTAATCTTGTTATGGTGGCGTTCTGCCACCACCGGTGGTGGCAAAACGCCACCACCCCCAGGCGAGGCTCCGCCTTGGATAGAGGGTGGTGGCGTTTTGTTACCACCCCCCTCAAGATAGTGCGTGCTGCTTTGGCATTTTTCCAGGAAAGGGCAGATGGCGCACTCTCGACCGCGGGTGAGGAGAACAAACTCGGCGCGGGTGGGTGGGTCGTGAACGAGATACACCGTGGCGCGGTCGTTGATGCCAAAAGAGCGCCGGTCACGCGCATCGGGGATGGCCTGGCAAGCCGGGAAGGCTTCAATCAGGCCAGCCGCTTCGAGCAAGTGAATCAACGCCGTGAGGGTTTGCCGGCGTGAAAGATCAAAGGTGCTTTGAATCAGGCGATAGCCCGGCCAGGCGAGGCCGTTCGCGCGATTGACGTGATCGCGCAAAAAGGCCCACAGAGCAATGGCATCCAAACCCAACCGGCGACCATAGCAGGTGAATAGTTCGCGCCATAGCCTGACATAGCCGGCGTCGCGGGTGTAGCCGCGCGCGATGGGTAAATTATCTGAGGGCTTGTCTGTTTTGCGTTTTGAGCGAGGCGTAGTCATGTTCCTGGCTCGATAGAAGCAATAGCGTGCTTGGGAATCAAGACTCGCGTTTCATCCTCGCGCTGGATAACAATGTCCCAGCGATCCACACCGAGCAGCATACCGGTCAACATCCCGCCAGTGTCCAAATGGATGTGAATAGTCTTGCCCTCGCAGTCAGCATAGAACGCGGCGGCAGAGGTGCCCCACTTTTCTGGAGGCTTGGATTGTTGTTTGTCATTCATCGTTTTCTCCTTGATTTGAAATGTTTCTCTGGGAAAAGGCGCAGATAAACCCGGCTTTCTAGTTGCTTGGGCGGGCGGCAAGGGTAGGGGGCTGATTGCTCAGCCAGGCACAAGCCCAGGGCTTGAATCTGATCCACAACACCCTCAGATATGATCATTTGATTTACCTCTACTTTGTACTCAGCCGTATGGTGGCGTGTGATGGCGTATGATGCGCGTGATGCGTATGCCGGTGTGATGACCCCCGGCCTAGCCTTTGGGCTCAAAATGCGCCCACACCTGGTCAAGAAATTTCTGTGAGACACGGCTGGAAGCATTCACCGCTGCCTGCTCCTCCAGCCAGCCGCGCGCCAGCCACTGAGAGCGCATTGTGCGAATTTTGCCGTTGGACACCTGGCCGTTCAGTGCCTGCCACAGGCGGTTGATGTTGAACTCGCCGTTGAGAGTGTCCATTAGTGCCGGAATGACCAGCCGTTCCTCGGCGGACAAGACCAGAGCGACATCAAGCCCAGGCCTGCGCCCCGCAGCGCGCAAGATGATCTGCTTGTCGACCCAATAAGTCTGAATCTCGACCAGCTTGCCATCCAAGCGCACCAGGGCGCGGCCAGGGACCGTGATGCGCTCGGCCCCGCCTTGCCCCAGCACCACCTCACTCTGTTCGCGCCTGGCGCAGCGGAACTGGATGCGGGTCTTGAGTTGATTGGTGATGCGCGTGTTGAGCAGGTCGGCCTTGAAATCCTGCCCGGCCAGCACCAGCGTCACGCCATACTTGCGCGAACGCATTGCCAACTGAGAAATGTTTTCCATCAACTCGCTGCGCTTGCCGGCCGCCTCGGCCAGCGCGGTGAACTCGTCAAAGATTGTTACAACCCACGGCAGTCGTGTTCTCTCATTCAATTCTTTGCCCAATGCTGCGTGATATTCGGCTAGATTTTCCGGGAAACACTTGGTGGCCTCAAAGAGTTGGGCGCGGCGCTCAATCTCGGCCAGCAGCCTGCGCGTGATGTCGGTGACGGCTTTGACATCTTGCGCAACAGGCGCTTTGAGGATGGGCCAATCAGAAGCCCAGGCAAAAGTCAGTCCTTCCAGGTCAACCAGGTAGAGATCTAGCGGCAAGGGCTGATTGTAGAGCTGCCACGCCAGACTGCGTAAATAGGCTGACTTGCCACTATCGCTTGACCCAGCCACAATAATGTGTGTGAGTTGACTCAACTCGCGCCACAGCGGCCCGCTGCGCGATTGGCCAAAACCGATGACATACTCGCCCTGCGGGCGGTCGGCCAAGTTGAGGTTGATTCGTTTAGACAAAGCAGCGCGTTGGTGCTCAGTAAGGTCGAGCACCAGGGTCACACCATTTTTCTCAACCGCCCAAGTCGCGTGGCCGGTGGCGAGGTGAATCTCCTTGAGCAGGTCATGGTCAAAAAACGTGCCCAATCGCAAACCCGGACCCAGCCGGTTGGAATCCACTTCCATCGCCAGGTAACATTCCTCATGTTCGCAGGCCAGGTAAACGGCGCGGAAGGGAATATCGCGGATTTCCCCATCTCGATTGCGATAAAAGAGATAGTGTTTGACTGTCCGAGCTACCACCAAAGACGTGCGTTCTGCCTTTGGGATAGATAGAGTGGCGAGCTGGTGCTGAGTGTTTTGAGCAAGCGCAAGAGATACCATAGCCTTCACTCCTGGAAATAATCTGGGTCCGAGGCTTGATCAGGCGGCAAGCCCCTGAGAACGGTCTTGATGGCCTCGACTGCGCCAGGGCGGTCAACAACGATCACGGGCGGCAAGCTGCTTGTGCTTGATGGTCGTGGCTGAGCGTCAATGGTGATGCTGGCTGTGCCATCTGTATTTACCGGGGCAATGCCCTCCACCGGCGCCGGTCGAGGCCGGAGGCGAATCGCCCATGCCTTGAGCGTCTGCGCAATGTGACTCCCGGCGTACAGCGCCACACCAAGTACAATTAGCAGCAATATCAAAACACCCAGTGACACAATCGCCTCGGTTTGGCTTTGAGTGGTCGCCTCAATGACTTGCCGCGTTGCCGTCGCCTGCGCGCTCGCGGCCTGGGCTGTCGCCATCAGCGCTCGCTGGCGGTCAAGCTCATCCATTGCATCGCGTGTCTGCTCCACCTCCAACGCCGCATGCGTCTGTGTTGCTTGCAAGCTAGATGTATCCTGTGTAGCCTGTATCGCTGAGCGGGTGGCTTCAGCCGCAACCGTCATTTGCAAGAGGGCTGCGTTTAGAGTGGCCTGGGCGGCAGCCAGGCTGGCCTGGTTGGCTGCGGCCTGGTGCGTGGCCTGCGCGGCCGCCTGGGCAGCCTGGGCCTGAGCATTGGCCGCGCGGTTTGCTTGATCAATCGCCTGCGCGGTGGATTGCTGGCTGAGCGCGCTTTGTGTGGCCAGCGCGTCAAAGGCGTTGGGTGTGGGCGATTGAGCCGCCACAGGTACAGAGCATATCAACACCATTGCCAGCACACAGCCCCCTACAAACACGAGAGGAGACACCCACCACTTATTCATACAGTTCGCTTCCTTGCGCTTCGAGCACATAAACTTGCTTGAAACGAGCCACTTCCTGTGGATCGGTAATAACAGTGATCGGCGGAAGCTGCGGGTGGATGGCGCTCTCCATCAACGCTTTGGGGTCCGCTGCATGGACTATTTTATCTGCTGCGGCCTGCTGCAAGCTGGGATTCCCCCGCGCGCCATGCGCCAGCGCTGCCATCACCTGCCCAGCCTGGGCCTGGGTCGTGATTTGCCGCACGGCTTCTTCGCTGCCAGGCTGCGGGAACTGAGCTTGCGCTGTCTGGGACTGCCTGAGCAACTGCCCAACCACCGAGGGCGTGGTATAGATCGTCGTCGGTCCCAAGGCCCGGTTGGGATCATGCACAATCGTTACGCCGTTCCACGAGCGTTTGACGATCACAGGATATTGCCCGGCGCAATTGGGATAGACCGACGTGGCGCGCTTGTTGAGCCAGGCCACTATCGCAAAGGCACTGCCGACTGCCAGCACCAACACCCCCACGCCGATACCGGTGTAAATCAAAGCATTGCGCAGCGTCGCGGCAGGGAGCGCATTGCGCTCAGCCTGTGCCCCAGCGTGAGCCTTGTCAGCCTGAGCTTCCAGGATGCTGCGCTCCACCGCGCGGCGCGCGGATTCATCCTGCGCGGTGATGGCAACGCGGGTAGCTTCAGCCTCGCGCACGGGGTCCCGAATTTCCAGACCGCCGGCCTTGATATTGCAGCCTGCCAGCAGGACCAGCGTGACAAACGCCAAAGTGAGCACAATATATTTGAGCATAGTAATCTCCCTTCAACGTAAACCGAGCAATTCGGTATATGTCACTAATGCTTCCAATACCCACGCCAATGATTGTTCTGCCAGGCCAGGCTCGCCGAACGGCAAAACATCCTCCTCACCAAGCAGTAGATCAATACTGCTGATGCGCACGGCGATATGGATTTCCGAACACTCTTCATCGGGCACCTGAACGTTGACGCGCAAAGCTCCCCCGCGCGCCAGGCCGTGGTAAGCCAGAAAAACACCCCAGCACAGGCGCGTCATCTGGTCGCGCACCATATTGATGCCCCGGTAGCGTGAGCCCTCCACCCGCTTGAGGCCCATCACCAATGCCTTTCTGAGGTCGCTGCGATCCGGCTGGTCGAGATAGGTGCGCAGCATCAAAAGCGAACCGAAGGGCAACCCTGTTCTGGCCACCGCCGAGCGAGAGCGATGATACGAAGCCGCATAGATCAACTCCATCAGTTGAAAGAACTGGGCCGGGGAACCAGAGCGGTAGTAGAACAGCTCGTCAGTGAATACGGCATAATAGGCGCTGAGCAAGGTGAGGTCATTGTGGAGCAGAGCCGTGCGATAGACCCCGAACTCGTCCGGCAACACCGCATCGAGTGTGAGTGGAGAGTCGGGCAGTTGCAGTGCAGCGCCAGAGCGGGCTTGGGACTGCGCTTTGCTGATTGCCGCAAAAAGCTCAAAGGCATTGCCTGAAATGGGGGCGGCTGAAGGCTGTTGCTCGTCTTCGGCGAATTGCGCTTTGAAGGTGGGCAGCAGCGAAGGGTCGAGCAAATCTTCAAAGCGATCAGTAACCGTCCATTCGGGCTGCCTGATAAAATCGGCCAGCAGGCGGCCCCACAGCGTAAAGGGTAATGCGCCTTGCTCCTCGGCGGCCACCGCCGCCACAACTTTGACCCACACGCGGCGGGTAGCCAGCCAGCTGGCCTGCTCGACATTGAACAGCACACAGATATTGCGCGAAACGCCTTGAGATTGAGGCGCGTGGAAAAAGCGAACCAGACGGCGCAGCTTGTCCACCAACCGCTGGGTGGTATCGGCGGCGGTGGCGTATTGCTCGATTTCAAAGATGGCTCGTTCGTTGGTGGGCAGAGTGATAAGCAAGTCTGGCCGGATGTGTTCTGCATCACCAAACGGGAGGTGCCCCTCGACAGCAAAGGTGAGTTGTGCCGCCTGGGCCAGCGCGGCCACGTGCGTCAAACTGAGGGCGTGCGCCAGCTCGGCGGGCTGCTTCAGGCGGCAGGCGTGGGCATCGGGCTTGAGCTTGAGATCGCGCAAGATGTCAGCGCCGCGCTCTTCGAGAACGTACACGGCCGAACTGCGGCCGCGCATCTTGATCGCCTTGGCTGGCATTTCTGATCGGCTGACGATGTCGAGGTTGATAAGATAGCCCAAGGTGCGTTCCAATCGCTTGCGCGTCAAGCCGGTGGCCGTTTCGAGCTGTGGAAAGCTGGTCACGCCGGTCCAGGCAAAGACAGACAAAACTGGCACAAACTCGACGTCCAGCAATTGATTGTATATTTGCGACAAAGTGTATTCAGTCATAGCCCGCTCCGGAAAAAATTAAGGGAAGAAATTGAGGGGCGAAAAAAAGTATACAGGTAGAGAGAACGTAACTCATATATTTATTCATTTTTTATTTTTCTTTACGAATGCTGGCACGAACTAGGGCTTGATTCAGGCGTTCAATTTGGGCAGCCTGAGCCTGGCAAACTAACTTGGCTTGGTCACGTTCTTGTGTTAGGGAAGTCAGTTTAGGTTTGAGAGTGACCAACTCGTCTTGCAAAGCGTGGAGTTGTTGGATGTCAGACAGGGCTTCCAACTGCTGGAGGCGAAGGTAGGTTGTTTGGTAATCACGTTGGAGCACGTGGAGTTGATCTTCGCTTTGGATTGCGCGTTTGAGTGCCAGGTTGAGCATATCGGCTAACTCGTGTCCAAGCTTCCAGGGATCGATGGTGTTGAAACCTTTGACAGTGTGGCGTGGGTCAAGATAGTGATGCAGCGCGCGCAGAAAATCACGAATGGCTTCATTTTTAGCTTGTTCGAGTTGGTCTGGATTGGGTCGCAGGTTGATAAAGAAAGGCATCTTAACCTCCTCACCACTCAATAGTTGCCAGGGCATCGAGCGAGGCATTGATAGTTGGATCAAGCGCGGCATTATTAGTTGGAATGGAGTCAGCAGGCGCGCCGCGCAGCACACTGCGAATCCAGGCCGAGCGCTGGCGAGATGGAATTTGTTCGAGCTTGTCAATGAGGTCGTTATCTACTCCACGCCGCAAGCGTAGCCGGACAATCCAATCATCAAATTGTTTTAGTTTTGGTCGAGCCATTTGCCTCTCTCCCACACGTTCTTGTAGCCACAAGATTTGTCTGTGCTGATTTGTGTAGCCACAAGAATTAGCCAGTAGAGCTTGCCTCGTGCTGGCTGGGCCTTGTATCTAGCGATTGGCGCATCGCCAATCGCGCAAAACCGATAGCATTGGCAAGTTCAGGCTGCGGCAAGAGCACGCCGTTACGCGGAAATGCCTGTCGCAGCTCGTTGGATAGTCCAGCCGCACCGCCGCCAAAAATCAATACGCGGTCGAACATGTCAGCATTGCTCCAAAGTCGAGTGGCAGCAGCGTGAATATCACCCGCGACACCGTGCCGGGCCTGGCGGGCCATATCGGACATATCTATCGCCTGACCGTAGATGGTAACTTGGTGTCCATCCCGTAGAGCCGCATCGAGATCGTGGGGACGGCGGGCGATGCCATGCTTTGCCCGCAAATGGGCATCCACAATTTCTACGACGCGGCGCATGCCGACTTGCTCGCCGCCGCACCACTGTTGGACAGGGCGAATGCTCTTGAGGCCGGTGAGGTCGGTGGTGTTCCAGCCGATGTCGAGCAGAGCTAGTGTACCGTTGAGGACTTCCTTGGGTTGGGCGGGCTGCCCAGTGTTGTCCAAAGCCCAGGAGTAATAACCACCGAGCGGTTGCGGGATGACAGCGACGCTTTCAATCACAATCGTCATTGAGCGTCTGCCTAATGTCAATTGATGGGCGCCGGTCCAGGCGTGGATGAGCTTGTCTTTGTCTTTCAGCCAGGCGATGGGCAAGCCGGTGACAATATTGACGCGAGTGACATTAAGGCGAGCTAGCGCGATGAGCGCAAGCAATAACTCTTCATCGCTACCAATGCGGTCGCGATCCTGGCGGCCAGTGGTGACGCGGGCTTGCAGAATGGCTTCTTCGCCATAAAAGTATGGGATGTCTTTGAACGTGGCGATTGTGGTTTTGCGCTGCGAGCCACCCACCACACTGAAATCAAGGCGGGCTTCAGCCAGACCGAGGACGGAGGGAAAAGTGAACACGCGCCGTTTGCCATTCACAAGGTTGATGATTTTTGTGAAGCCAAAGCCAACATCAATACCGACGAGTGTGATTTGATTGTTCATCGTGTTTCTCCTTGGTTGCGCGCGTCGTAGGAAGCTGGTTCATATTCGCGCGCTAGAGTTACTGACGAACCGAAATTTACAACCAGGCCGACCGCGATGACGCCATTGCACCACAACCAGGCGGCGAGCTGCTCCCGATGCTCATTGCGGATGCCGGCTGACAGGGCTTTTACCTCGATAGCAACGCAGTCATTGACAACGAGATCCACGATTTTGACCGCGATGATGCCGTCGTCATCGCAGACTGGCGCCCGCACTTGAGAACAAACCTGCAGGCCTGCTTTGCGGAGCGCTGAGGCCAAAGCTTGCTCATATACATTCTCTCTATGACCAGGGCCGAGGCGTTCGTGTACCTGGTAAACGATGCCGATGATTTGGCCAGTGAGTTTAGTGTGCAAGTAAGACAGATTGGGTGACATGGCTATTTCCTGTTAACCAGCTGTTGAATTGAGGTAATGGGAGATGACTCTGGTGGTGTCGAGCAGGGTGCGCCGAGCTGGCGCAGGCAGCTTGTCGTAGAGGCGCAAGAGTTCAGAGCGATCTGGATCAAGCACTGCCGGGTCGCTGGGCAGAGAAGGGCTGAGGCCTGCCACCTTGAGTACTTCTTCGTACGGCACATCGAGTGCGCGCGCCAGGCGCAAGCAGGTGTCTACCGTGGGCTGGCGGTCGGGCGTTGCGATAATACTGCGCAAAGTTCCTATAGATAAACCAGCCTGACGCCCGAGTCCAGACATGGTCGTGTGGCGGCTCTCGATTTGTTCGATGAGCCAATTGGCAAAAGGCGAATCGTTTTTTGAGATATTCATTTTGCGTCGCATGCAAGACCTCCTTCATTTGAATAGATGCGTGAACGTCCTGGTGAGACAAGTGTCGCCAGGTCAATAACCAAGAGTGGGGAAACAAAAAAGCCCCATACAAAGTTGTCTTCGTATGGGGCTTGCAAATGAAGCCGGGATGTGATATGATAATCACACGGCAGTCAGAGTGCGATGTGCCGGAAGCTTTGAACCTTATGAGGGGAGAAAACAAAAACGCTACACTTTAGAATCAGCTATTGGCTGATCCAAGGTAGCGCTTTCTCCTCCAAAAGCTTTGTGGATGGATTGTAGGATTACTGGTAGGGAAGTGTCTGGGCTAACAAGTAACACATTGTAGGTTGTGTTACAATGCCCGTCATCCCCGCTCCGACAAAGAATGAGCAAGGGAAGAAAAGCATGTGTTGAACTGCTCCAACACTGGGGCTAAAGATAGTATAGCATTAATTCGTTCTGTGCGCAAGAGAGAGGGACATGGACAATTGGTAATCCAGTTGTTTCTCGCGCACCTGCCCTTTATCAATTAACCCATCCACATATATCTCAATCGCACGATCCAGTTGGGCTTTTGTCTGCTCGATGCGAAGCGCGGCTTCAGGGTTGTCGTTGTTCCATTGCGATTCAAGGCGCGCTCTCCAATCGGTGGGTAGAGCACGCTGGCATTCCGTCAAGAACTCGACTACCTGAGTTTCGATGGCCTCAGCGCGAAGAGTGGGTTGGTCGCAGTCGCCGACACGATCAATGCGGCTGGTGTCGCGATAGTAACGATGCCCCTTAATTGGGGGCGCCCGCACGAGGCGCAGACCAGGATGCCTGAAAGTGGATGGGCGGCGATGGGGTGGGTTTCATCGGTAGCGCAATAACGCCGGCGTGCATTGAGGCGCAGTTCTTGAACACGGTCAAAGATTTCATTGCCTACCAGGGTTGGTTGTTGACCTGGGTGCCAATCTCTGACTTCTTTGCGACGACGGCGTTTCCCTTCCTCATCTACACCACCATAAGGAACAAGGCCGATGTAAAAGGGGCGAGTGAGCAAAGCGCGCACAGCGTCTCTGGAAATGGTTGCCGGCAACCCGCCTATTTTACCTTTGGTGCGAAAGGGCACCTGGGTGCCATCGGGCAGAGTGAATTTTGCCGTGTTGAGGCGAATGGCCACATCTGTGTCTGAAAGGTTGCCGGCAGCGTACCATTCAAAAGCTAACTTGACAGCAATGCTCTCAATGGGATGAGAGACTAGCATCTTGCCATTACCCAAATCGAGCTGGCCGAAATTGGGGCAATAATTGGGACCATTAGGGTCGGTGCATTTTGAGCAGAGGCCCTTGCAGTAACCAAAGGGAATCTTGCCATTCCACAGCCCTTTGCGAGCGCGAGCGACTTTGCCTTTCTTGGTTTCCTGGCGCAGGTTGTCAATGTAAACTTCGGCCAGGATGCCCAGGATGCTGAGCGCGATTTTGCCCCAGGGGGAAGTAAAGTCGAGATTTTCTTTAACCGAGGTAACGGTGACGCCATAGCTATTCAACTCATCGAGCGCGGTGAGCAGGCCCTTGAGGTGACGGTAAAAGCGATCCACCTTGTCTACCACGACGACATCGAACAAGCCGAGCGCGGCATCGGCCATCATTTGCTCAAAGCCGGGGCGGTGAGCATTGGCCTTGGCAGAATGCCCGGCGTCAACATACTCGCGAACCAAAGTCCAACCGCGCTGCTGGATGCAAGCGTGGGTCGAGTGACGCTGAGCATCGAGGCTAAAGCCATCGGCCTGTTCGATGCATGAGAAACGCAGATAACACACGGCGCGCATAGGGGAAACCTCCTGAAGAGAAATTTCCCCCACTGTAGCACACGTCAAGCGACAAAACAAGACTGACCAAGAGGTACACCATGAATGCAGGGCGACGCAGGCAAAACCGCAAGTACGATCCCAAGCCATTGGCGCAGGTAGTGCGCCGATTGATGGCAGAGCAAGAGCTAAGCGACCGGCAGGCATCCTTGCGGGCCGGCCTTGACCGGGCAGCGATCTACCGTTACCTGGATCTCGGTCAGCGTCCATCAAGAGATGCATTGATCGCGTTGGCTGATTCGTTTGGGGTGAACCCAAATGACTTGTTGATGCTGGTCGGCTACAAGCCGCTGGTGGCGTTTGAAAAGGTACGAGCTGGCGTGCCCCCCGAGTTAGAAGGGCTGCTAGCGCGGCTGGACGCCATCCAAGACTTGGTGGCGCGCAGCCGAGTGATTGCAGCCGTCGAGACCTTGTTAGACGGCTGGAAAAATTCCACGTAAGGCGGGGATGACGGGCAAGCACTGAATACACCACCTTTAATTTGCCCCCATAGTCAAGTTTTCATCAGGGGGAGGCATTGGCTCTCTCTGATGAGTTTATGCTCACCGCATTCCTAGAAGCGGTTTATGTGTGCCGGGCAAAGAAAATTCGGCGTGCAAGTCGACAAAGGGCGGAAAAACCTCCATAGCAGTAATCTCTTGACCGTGAACGACGATAGCTGAAAAGATAGCGCGGTAGAGCAAGTTCTCCTCTTGTGGATCAAGTGACTGTAGCAGGGTAGGCAGATTATCAAGCAAAGCGCGCGCTTCGTCTGAGATGGGACTAGCCTCAGGTTCAAGCATCTCAAGCGCCTTGAGGAGAGTGTTTCGGTGCTGGACATGTTCGGCGACCGAAATAACCCCTTGGCGCAAGAGGTAATCCTCGGCTTCGAGAGCACGTTGTAGGGCAACGCGATCTTTGACTAGACTGTCTTCCCCTTCATCATAGATGACATAGGCAATAATCCGTTTGATCCATTCCTCCGGTAAGACGACTTGGCCGACAACAGAACGCACCTGGCTAGCGATTAAATCTGCGCGGAGATTAGGCTGATGATGTTCATCATATTTGGCTTGGCACAATCGGTCAACGTAATAGGTGTAAGTAGAGGTAGTAGATACACACAGTGGGTTGTGGCGATGAGCACAGACCAGCAGACGCGAGAGTGAGAAAGATCTAACAGTTTTGACAGTACTGGAACGCTGGAAGCGTCCTCGACGGATATGTTGTACGCGCTCAAAAGTAATGGGGTCAACCATTGCGTTGTGCTGCCCTTCAAACAACATGAGCGGTTTGCGCAAACGAGTTTTGCCATCTTGAGTTTTGCCGGCAAAGGTCACACAACCTGCATAAATTGCATTAGACAGTATGGCGCGCACGGCGTCGGCATCGAAAGGACCAGGTGCATGCTGACCTTTACCTTTTGTGCGGAACTGAATCTCATTGCCATCGGGCAGCATAAAGATTTCAGCATTAATGAGGCGAGCGATGTCAGAAAATGAGTAGCGGCCGGTGGCGTACCAATCGAACATCAATCGAACTGCGTGTGATTCGATAGGGTGGAAGATGCGGAATGCACCATTACGCTGGTCTGAACCGCCAAAGTTCGGGCAATAGTCAGGTCCATTTGGATCAGTGCACGAGCTGCAATTACCTTTGCAAAAGCCGAATCTGTGTGTGGGCGCAAGTTTCCCATTCTGTGCATCGGTGAGACGTTTGATGTGGATTTCATGGGAGAGATTATCAGAGTAAAATTGGGCTAGACCACCCAGCACTTGCAATGTTAACTTGCCCCAGATGGTGCGGAAATCAATATTTTCTCGCAGCGAGACAAGTCGGATGTCATGCTCGTCAAGAAGTCGGACGAATTCGAGCAAAGTGCCCAGATTGCGCGCGATGCGGTCAAGGCGGTCCACAAGGATAACATGGACGTGACCTGATTTGATGAGGCGGATAAGCCTGTGCCAGCCAGGGCGCCTGTCGTTGCGGCCTGAGAAAGCTGGATCGGTGATAATCTCGAGGGTTTGCCAGCCTTGCTCGAGGATGTAGGCGTGGATGCGGGCCGCCTGATCATCGAGACTGTCGCCCGTCAGTTGCATTTCTGCCGAAACACGGGTGTAACCAAGGACGACGACGCGGGTAGGCGTAGGCTGTTTGGAGGCGCCAGCGGTGTCATTGATGAGATTGAGGATACGCTGTCGCCAGTCAGAGTCAGAGGAGGGGGGGGAGGGGGGTCGTTGAGGCGGCACGGATGATTTATGTTGAGTAAAAGTGGTCAGCAGTAAAGTGAGCAACCCGCTGACAAACAAAATAATGGTGCGAAAGAACGCGTTCATTCCTGATCTCCTTCGAGATTTTCTTCGCAAGCGTCTTTAGCATCGCGGGCCTCGATGCCCAGAATGCGACGAATTGCCAAGGCCAGAGTAAAGCAAGCCTCGTCCACATGCTCATCAAGAATGGGTGCATTAGATACATGTTCAGTTGTCATTTTTATGCTCCTCAATTTTGTATTGAGGAGCGCCGGCGCTCCAAACGAAAACCCCAGGGTTGGCCGAGTGTGCTACAATTGAACCCGACCAAAGTGTGCACATATTCAATCATAAAATTTCTTGGGGGTCTACAAAAAAGTGGCGAAGCAAACGGCTAAACTAGCGGCAAAATCAGTGGCATTGGATGAAATCACGCTGCGGGACGTTTTGAGCGCGTTGCGGTCAAATCGTGATTTTCCGGAACTTCCATCCGAGCTTCAACGCTTGCTGGCAGCCCAGCCTGAGAGGATCCAAGAGGCCGGCAGACACGCCAAGTATGCGTTGGCGAGTGTGCTAGGAGCAGTGTGGCGGCGGCGCGTGCGTGCGGCATTGGGGATAGGCCGGACTGACCCGCGGGATTGGGTGGCGGCGCTGATCCCGGTAGGGCAATATCTCAGTCCAGTGCTTGATGACAAAATCAAGCTGCGGGCGGATATGGCGAGCTGGCAACGAGAGGATGTGATTGCTCTTCTCGGCGATGCAGAATGGGTCAACAGTTGGCTTGAAGATACACAAATCACCGAGCAAGTGATAAAGTTTGGGGGAACACTTGATCGAGACACCTATGACACATGGCGTAAGAAGGGGCTGCAAATGTTGCTGCGAGCCATCCAGGCCGAGGTAGCTGAACCTCAAACAGTGTCTTGGGTTGTGCCTGTTTCCGCATCAATGGATATGCGGTTGCATTTTGTCCCTTTGCTGCCAGACGATTATATCGAATGCCAAGCGCAACGCAAGTTGATCGAATTGCTCGGGGCATGCGATGCCATGCGCGCTCTGGTTGTCTATGGACCCGTAGGCATTGGCAAGACCACGTTGGTGGCGGCCACAGTCTGCGCCAAGGCGCTTGAGCCGACTTTTGATAAAGTGCTGTGGGTAGATAGTTCCAAGGGCAACCCTGAAAAGTGGCTGGAAAATTTGTGCGGTGCTGTGGGGAAACAGCGGCAAGTAGGATAGCGGTGGGAAGAGTGTTGGCGTGCATGGGCTGGGCAGGCGGAACGCCGTTTTTTATTAGTGGTGGATGAGGTGGTTTCTGCGCAGGCCTTGCAACCATTGCTGGCTGGACTGGGCAAAGAGGCAGTGGTCGTGATAATTGCTGAGGATGCAGAGGAGATTCGTCCAGAATTACTGAACTGGATAAAGCCTGGCCTGATTCGAGAAGAGAACGTGACAGGTCTGGAATTGGAGGAAGCTGACCGGCTCATCCGAGAACGGCTTGATCACTCGTTGACAAGCGTTGAACTGCAAGCCTGGCAGGCAGTGATAAAAATGGTGGGCGGGCATCCCGGTGTTTTGCGGGCATTGGCTATAGAAGAAGAGGCGCAAGACAGATGGCAGGTAGTGCGCGATAAACTGCAGGCGTGCAAGATGCCAGTGGAACAAGTCAGGGGCGCGATTATGCACCGGTGGGATCGCTTGCCAACCGAAAAACAGGGCTGGCTGCGAGAGTTGCTGCATAAAATGAAGTATGGCGGGCGTTTTGGGGATGTGTTTGGGCGCGTGGCTTGGCAAGTTTCAGAAGGGGACGCTGCGCGACAGTCAAGCCAGTTGGAGCGGGCGGGGTTGGTTGAAAAAGTGGAAAGCCAACTGGCGGCGTTGGGGTTGAAGGAATCGCGCTGGAGAGTGTCACCGGTGGTGTATAGGACGCTTGAAGCAGGACAGGCCATTGTTGAACATAGACCCACACCTGTGTCGGCGCGGATTACCTTGAAGGACATGGTCACTTTAGAGTTTGCGGGCGACTCTCTGAACTTGCTGAGCAAGCGATTTGAAAAAACGTTATGGCGAATATGGCGGGGGAGGCAGATCGAGAAATTTGGGTCGCTGCTTCCAAGTGTGCCCTGGCAGTTTGTGTTCCTGATGACGCTCTGGTTACTGCCGTGGAGCCTGTTCAAATTGACGGCGGGATGTTTATTGTGGGTGGTCGAGCGGGTTGTGGGTGAGCGGGGCTGGTTGAGGTGGTGGCTGGATTGGACTATTGCGTTTACGGCTGAGGATGGGTTGAAAGCGCATTGGGTGCAGTCTGGCCTTGAGCCGAGTGAAGAATTTTGGCTGCTTTATGATGCGCGTGAGGGATGGGGCTGGATCGGACTGATCTCTGAGGGTGCGACTATCTTTTTGTTTGTTTTAGCGATGAGTAGATTTATATCGGGCGCCCTTGAGAAGGATATGTGGGTATAGTTGGCGCTTTGTTACTTCTGGTCGTTTTAGTCTCACTTGCTTACGCCGCCGCACAAATGGCTTGGAGGGTGTGGATCGCGCACCTGTACGGCATCGAGACTTGGGACATGAAAATGATCCTGGCTGTAGCTCGCTGGTTGGGGATGAAAGAACCCGAGCAGATCGAGTGACAGGCTTTCGGCCAGAAAAAATACACTGTAACAAGAAGGAGCGAGTAGCAGATGAGCGAGTATCAATACTATGAGTTTCAAGCTATTGACCGGCCTTTGACGCCTGAAGAACAAGAGGATGTTGCCAGCCTGTCCAGCCGCGTCTCACCGCATCCCTGGCGGGCAGTGTTCACATACAGTTATGGCGGGGGCTTGCGCCGCGACCCAGAGGATTTGCTGGCGCAGTATTATGATGCTGCGATTTACCTGGCCAATTGGGGCAGCCGCCAATTGATGTTTCGCTTTCCCAAAACGCTGATTGACCTCAAGCAGGTCAAGCCGTATTGTGTTGAAGACAATGTCTCGTTTTCTACAGTGGGCAATTACGTTGTTTTGAATATCGAACTGAGCGAGGAAGAAGGCGGTGATTGGATCGAGGGCGAAGGATTTTTGGACAAGCTGATTGGATTGCGTGAAGACATTTTGAACCAGGACTATCGCGTCTTGTACCTGGCCTGGCTCAAGGCGCTCGAGTTGGAAGGCGAGTTTGCCGACGAGGCCACGCTCGAACCACCTGTACCGCCCGGCTTGCGCAAGCTGTCGCCAGCCTTGCGCGCGTTTGTGGATTTGTTCGAGGTAAACAGGCACTCGATTCAAGTTGCCGCAAAATCGAGCGGCGAACCTGCCGAGATGGCTGTGGATATGCGCCAGGCCATCGCGCAACTGCCACGAGAAGAGAGTGATGCCTTCTTGCTGCGATTGGCGCAGGGCGAGCTGCACTTGTCGGTTGAGCTAAACCGGCGATTGAACAAACTGGCCGGTACACCTGCGCGTGAAGAAAAATCCCGGCGCACCATCGAACAGCTTTTGGCCGAGGCCGAGCAGGAGCACAAACGAGAGGCTAGCCGCCTTGCTCAAGAGGCCGAAGCAAAACGCATCAGGGAGTTGGAAGAGCTTTCCAAGCGCGAAGCTGAGACCTGGCAAGAAGTAGAGCGGCAGATCCAACAATACAATGCCAAGGGCTACGATGAAGCCACGCGGCTGCTCGTCCGGCTGCGCGAGTTGGCTGTGTACCAACACCAGGAAGGGCAATTCCAAGAGCGATTGGACAAGATTCGCGGGCAGTACAAGCGGCGGCCCTCGCTGATGGAACGCTTGCTCAAAGCCAAATTGCTCCAGTAGTGAAAAAGGGCAATGACGTGCGATAGGCAAGTCATTTTGACCTTTGCGCGGTTAGGCTATACAATTGTGACCAACTTGCCCATTGCTGATAAGATTGCTGTTTGAAATTAATCTATCACACTTGAAAGGATAGGCTGGCGCTATGTCACCACTCACACCCGAACAACAAGCCCGCGCCAAGATTGACGAGCTACTGGCCGCCGCCGGCTGGGCGGTGCAGAGCCGCGACCAGGCCAACCTGGGAGCGGCGCGCGGTGTGGCCGTATGCGAATTTCCGCTGGCGACCGGCTTTGCAGATTACGCGCTCTTTGTGGACCGCAAGCCCATCGGCGTGGTCGAGGCCAAGGCCGAGGGCGTAACTCTCAGCGGCGTCGAGGCGCAATCGGCCCGCTATGGTGATGGCCTGCTACCCGCGCTGAGGGCAAATGCGTGGCGTGTTCCGCTGCCTTTCCTCTACCAATCCACCGGCGTAGAGACATTCTTTACCAATGGGTGCGACCCCGACCCGCGCAGCCGGCGCACCTTTGCCTTTCACAAGCCCGAAACGTTGGCCGAGTGGGTGAAAGAGCAAGAAACCCTGCGTGGGCGATTGCGCCACATGCCGCCGTTGGTGCCCAAGGGGCTGTGGCAGGCGCAAATTGAGGCGGTGCAAAACCTGGAGCAATCGCTGGCGATGGATCGCCCCCGCGCGCTCATCCAAATGGCCACCGGCAGCGGCAAGACCTACACCGCCGTGACCTTTGTCTATCGCCTCATCAAGCACGCCGGGGCGCGCCGGGTGCTGTTTATGGTGGACCGCAGCAACCTGGGTTTGCAGGCGCTCAACGAGTTTAGGCAGTACGACACGCCAGACGATGGGCGCAAATTCACCGAGCTGTACAAC
Organism: Thermoflexales bacterium; assembly: GCA_041740315.1. Classification (GTDB taxonomy): domain Bacteria; phylum Chloroflexota; class Anaerolineae; order Fen-1058; family Fen-1058; genus JBGSMF01. Next base: position 1,109 of record JBGSMF010000412.1, on the reverse strand, counting down.
GTGCAGCACCTCACTTCCAACGTGCTCGACCCAGTGAGCAAGGTGTGCATCACCACCGTGCAGCGGCTCTATTCGATGCTGCGCGGCGAGGCTGAGTTTGACCCCTCGCTGGAAGAGCGCCCGATGGCATCGCTGACCGGCATCTTTGACCGCCCGGTGGAGGTGGCCTATACGCCTTATCTGCCCATCGAATATTTTGATTTCATCGTCATTGACGAGTGCCACCGCTCGATTTACAACATCTGGAAGCAGGTGCTGGAATATTTTGACGCTCATCTCATTGGGCTGACGGCCACGCCTTCCAAGCAGACTTTTGGCTTTTTCAACCAAAACCTGGTGATGGAATATCCCCGCGAGCGGGCAGTGGCCGATGGCGTCAATGTGGATGGCTGGGTGTACCGCATCCGCACGCGCATCACCGAGCAGGGCAGCACGGTAGAAGCCAGAGAATGGATTGGCAAGCGCGACCGCAAGACGCGCCAGGAACGTTGGGAGCAACTGGATGAAGACCTGGAATACACCGCCAACCAGTTGGACCGCGACGTGGTTGCGCTTGACCAGATTCGCACCATCCTTCGCACCTTTCGGGATAGGCTGTTCACCGAGATTTTCCCTGGCCGCACCGAGGTGCCCAAGATGCTGATCTTTGCCAAAGACGACGCCCACGCCGAAGACATTGTGCGCATTGCGCGTGAAGAGTTTGGCCGCGGCAATGAATTCTGTCAAAAGATCACTTACAAAGCTACCCAAAAACCCGAAGACCTCATCCGCGATTTTCGCAACAGCTTTTACCCGCGCATCGCGGTGACGGTAGACATGATCGCCACCGGCACCGATGTCAAGCCCATCGAAATTTTGCTCTTTATGCGGCTGGTCAATTCACCCACCTTTTTCGAGCAAATGTTGGGGCGCGCCACGCGCGTCATCAGCACAACCGATTTGGCCGCCGTGACGCCCGATGCGCCGCGCAAGACGCATTTTGTGATTGTGGACGCGGTGGGCGTGGTGGAGCACCCCAAAGTGGATACAGGCACGCTAGACCGCAATCGCTCGCTATCGCTAGACAAGCTGCTAGAGGCGGTGGCGTTTGGGGCGGCAGACGCCGATGC
>JBGSMF010000411.1:0-10823 GCA_041740315.1 Thermoflexales bacterium | reverse complement strand
GTGCTGTTTTTACACGGTAAGCGTGTAAAATTCATACTTGAGCGAACGTATTTCTATACGGTTGCGTGTAAAAGATGAATCGGTCATGTTCCAGTACGAGAGTTTTGCACTCATTGAAATTAAACGCCTATAATGTCTACTATTTTTAGGGCAATACTGCATTGCCCATGTTGTTCAAGTCATCATCACAGGGTGAGGACAAAGCCTTGGCCCGGCGTTCTCGCATATATTGCCACACAACCCCCCGCTCTGGCGCACAGAAAAAGACCAGTATAAAGATAGCGGTAGCAACCAGCACCACCGCCGCGCCAGAGGCCACATTGGCATAAAAGCTAATATAAAGCCCAGCCACACTGGAAAAAGCGCCAACAGCCGCCGAAACAGCCATCATCGCCGGCAAGCGTTTGGTGAGCAAGTGCGCCGTGGCGGCCGGCGTCACCAACATGGCAGCCACCAGGCCCACCCCAACGATTTGCAGCGAAACGACAATCGTCAGCGCGATCAGCACCAACATTGCCATGCGCAAGCGTTCTGCCGGCAAGCGCATAGTGGCCGCCAACACCGGGTCAAAAGAGACCACCAGGAACTCTTTGTACAGCAGGGCAATGGTTGCCAAAACCAGCGCCCCCAGCCCGCCAATCAACCACAGGTCGCCGGCGCTGACGCCCAGCACATTGCCAAACAGGATGTGGGTAAGGTCTACGGCATAAGTCTTGATGGTGCTGATCAACGCCACCCCCAGCGACAGCGCCGCCGCAAACAAGATGCCAATGGCGGTATCTTCCCTCAGCGCGCCTCGCCTTGTAAAGAACCCAATGCCCATCGCCACCGCTACTGCGGCAATCAACGCACCCACGGTCAAGTTCCCCCTAAGCAAATAGGCCGCCGCCACCCCCGGCAAAATGGCGTGGGCCAGGGCGTCGCCCAAAAAAGCCATCGAGCGCAAGACCACATAACACCCCACCACGGCGCACACCACGCCCACCATCAGCGAAGCCGCCAGGCCGCGCTGCATAAAGCCGTACATCAACGGATCAATTAACCAGGCCATACATCATCACTTTCACTTATTCTGGCGGGCAACACTGGTCCACCACCAGCGCGCCTTCGGGCAGCCGGAACACCTGGCCGCCAAAAGCCTGGGCCAGCGATTTGGGCGTGAACACCTGCTGGGCAGAACCGTAGGCAATCAGTTGGCGGTTCAGCAGCAGCACCTGATCAAAGCGCGAAGCAGCCAGGCTCAAGTCGTGGGTCGAGATCATCACCGTCACTTGCTGCGCGCGTAACTGATCAAGCAGTTCCAAGGTCGCTTCCTGGGTGGACACATCCACTCCAGTAAACGGCTCATCCATCAACAAGATGTGCGGCTCTTGGGCCAGCGCGCGCGCCAGGAAAACCCGTTGCTGTTGGCCGCCAGAAAGCTCGCCAATGGCGCGCTGCGCCAGGTTGGCAATATTCATCTGCGCCAGGGCGCGCTCCACGGCAACGTGGTCTTGCGGGCTGGGGCGTCTCAGCCAGCCCAGGTGAGCATAGCGGCCCATCATCACCACATCGGCCACCGTCACCGGGAAACGCCAATCTACCTCTTCGCGCTGTGGCACATACGCCACGCAGTCTTGGTGATGCCCCAGCGGCAGCCCGTGAATCAACACCCGGCCAGCGCGCAGCGGCAGCAGCCCCACCAGCGCCTTGAACAGTGTAGACTTGCCGGCTCCATTTGGGCCGACCACTGCCACTTGCATTCCGTGCGGCACCTGGAAACTCAGGCCACACAAGATAGCTTGGCCATTGTACGCTACCACAACATCTTCCAGCTCCAGCCAGGCCGGCGCGTGATTTTCAATAGATTTTCGAACGCCGCTTTTCACCTTCACCCTTTTTTCTACTTGAGCGCCTCTACCATCGCCGTGGTGTTGTGTTGCATCATTTCGATAAAAGTGGAAGCCGGGCCGCCCGCTTCGCTCAATGAGCCTGTGTAAAGAAAAACTAGCTTGATGCCGGTGTCTTCGGCCAGGCGCTTGGACAGGTTGGGGTTGGCCGTTTCCCCCACAAAGACAGCCTTGACGCCCAGTTTGAGGATGGCGTCTTGCAACTGCGCCAGCTCTTGCGCCGAGGGCTGGGCCGCGCTGCTATAGCCCGAAATGACCGCCCCAATTTGTTCAAAGCCGTAGCGGTGCGCAAAATAAGTAAACGCGGTGTGGTCGGTGACCAATTTGCGGTTGGCCTGCGGAATCTGCGCCACCTGCGCCTGAATCCACCCATCCAGCTCTTGCAGCCTGCGCTGGTATTGCTGGGCATGATCGGCATACAAGCGGGCGTTAGCGGCGTCTGCGGCAGCCAGTTCTTGTTCAATGTTTTTAGCCCACACAATGACATTATTTGGATCAAACCAAACGTGCGGGTCGCCGCCCTCGTGCTCGTGTTCGTCAGCGTGTTCGTGCGCCTCTGCCGCTTTTAGCAATTCGATGCCCTCCGATACAGAGACCAGTTTGGCTTTTCCACCGGCATTCTCCAAAAGCGGCGCGATAAACTCTTCCAGCCCGGCTCCATTCATAAAGACAATTTGGGCCTGGGCCACTCTGGCAACATCTTGGGGAGTTGGCTCAAAGCCGTGCGGATCGGCCCCGGCGGGCAACAAGACCGTCAATTCAATCGCATCGCCGCCAATTTCCTTTACCACATCGCCCACAATGGTGGTGGTAGCCACCACGCGCAGCTTGTGCCCAGGCGGCTGCGCCGGCGAGCACCCGGCCAGGCAAATAAGCAAAACCAAAAATAGACCCAATTGTCGTGATGAGCGAAACATTAGCTTTTTCTCCTCAAGGAATTTCAACTTTTACTCGCGCCCATCTTGTGCTACAATGGTCTGAGCAAGGGCGCAAGCATCTGGACCTGATGTTTATGTTCTTGCTTTGACGGGCGCAAGCGACTATCTTGCGCCTGTCATTTTTGTAGAATGATCATCCCATAATTTCCTCCTCATAAATGCAGTTTGAACGAGCCGGCGATGCTCAGATCCTCCGAAGAGGCGCCCTTTTCTGGCACAGTGGGCAGCGTCCCATCAACTCTAGCATGTGCACATCAATCGTAAAACCTGTTTTGGCTTGCAAGGCTTGGATGAGTGGCTCGATTTCTCCGCACGGGAATTCTTCCACCCGCCCACATCTGGAGCAAATCAGGTGATGGCTATTGGGTTGAGCAATGGCCGCGTAGCTGTGGCAGCCTTTTTCAAGATGAATGCGCTGCACATAGCCCAGTTCTACCAGCAAATCAAGCGTGCGGTAAACCGTGGTTAGCCCCAGCTTGGGGTAGCGGCGCTTGGCCTTGCGGTAAAGCTCGGCGGGGGTCAGGTGGTGTTGGGCTTGCACAATAATATCCAGCACGGCCCGGCGCTGACGGGTCAGCTTGCGGCAGATCTGGCGCAAGCCCTCTTTAAAAGTTGCATTGGGGTCAGTAGGCATAGTTTACCAAATGAAAAACATTTTCAATTACGCCAGGCATTATAATGCAGCCAGATAGAACTGTCAAGCCACCCGCCAGTAGCAAATATCTGGCGCATTGGCTAAAGCGTGGTACAATCACTCGACGACCAAGCTGTGCCGACGGGCAACATTGGTCGTTTGTCAGTGGCCGGTAGTCTTTCGCAGGAGCGTACAATGGATCTCATTCAAGCCATCATCTTGGGTATTGTGCAAGGTGTAACAGAATATATCCCCGTGTCCAGTTCGGCTCACCTGGTGCTGGTGCCGTGGCTGTTGGGCTGGCCGGATGCGCCCTTTGAGTTTGAGGTGCTGGTGCAATGGGGCACGCTGGTGGGTGTGTTTGTCTACTTTTGGCGCGACTTGTGGGGCATCTTGCGCGGCGTGTTGGCCGGGCTGGCGCAGCGCCGCCCCTTGGCAACTTTGGAAGCGCGGTTGGGATGGTATATCATTCTTGCCACCCTGCCGGCGGTTGTTTTAGGATTGCTCTTTAAAGATCAGGTCGAAGCGGTATTTAGCTCTGCCAAGGCCACGGCAGCGCTGCTCTTGGGCACGGCGGCTTTGCTGGCCGTGGCGGAATATCTGGGCAAGCGCGAGCGCGAGTTGACCGGCATCACCTGGCTCGACGCGCTGATTATTGGACTGTGGCAGGCGGTAGCAATGTTTCCCGGCATCAGCCGTTCAGGCGCGACCATCGCCGGTGGGATGCTGCGCGGCTTGGAGCGCAGGTCGGCGGCGCGCTTTAGTTTTCTCATGTCTGTGCCGGTGATGGTGGGGGCCGGCGGGTTGGCAATCAAAGACCTGGTCGAGGCGGGCAACCTGGCCGGGCAATTACCGGCATTGATCCTCGGCTCTGCCGCGGCCGCCATCTCTGGCTATCTTTGCATTCGCTGGCTGCTGGGCTATCTGCAACGCGGCCAGCTGTATGGCTTTGCCATCTATTGCGCCATTGTCGGCGTGTTTTGTCTTGTCTTCCCACGATGAAAATCCAGATTCAAAATTCAAAATTCAAGATTTCAAATTCAAGATTCAAAATTCAAAATTTCACATTGCTGCTTGCCGTCTTTGTTATGTTGCTTGCGGCCTGCGGCCCCACTCCGCCTGCCACCTTTGATCCAGTGACGCTAACCATCGCTGTGGCCCCGGCCTGCGAACCCCTCATGGCCGATTTGGCAGACGCCTATCACGCCGAGTATCCCCACGTTTCATTCCACCTGCTCAACGCCAACTCGCCCGCCGCTATCGAAGCGGCGCTGTATGGCCAAGCCGACCTGGCGGCTGTCAGCCAGATTTCTACCACAGAAACCATCTGGCTCACGGCAGTGGCGGTAGATAATATCTCCGTCATTGTCCATCCTTCCAACCCGGTCAAGAACCTGGGGCTCTTGCAACTACGTGATATCTTTCATGGGCGAGATTCCGCCTGGAGCGAAGCCGGGGGCATGCCGAACGACATCACTATCGTTACGCGTGAGCGCAGGGCCGAGGTGCGCGCCGATTTTGAGGCCCTGGTGCTAGAAGGGCGCAATGTCACCCTCAATGCGCTTGTCGCGCCATCGCCCCAGGCTGTTATTGATATGGTCAGCGCCATCACCACGGCGGTTGGTTATGTTTCAATGGGCTATCGCCCGGCCGGGGTGAGGATGATTGCAGTAGATGGGGTCTTGCCTACCCCGCTCACTGCTGCCGACCGCTCGTACCCTATACACCGCGCGCTCTATTTTGTGGCGGCGCAAGAGCCCGAAAGCGGCCCCCAAGGCTACCTGCGCGACTTTGTCGCCTGGGTGCTCAGCCCTCAAGGCCAACTGGTGGTGGGGCAGCGTTACGGGCGGGTTGGCAAAATTGACTAGATAGTTTCTTATAGCCCAATCGTGGCAAATGGCTCAGGTCTTAGACCAGCCATCTTGCGCAGTTTGGGGCAAAGCCCGAAACTGCTTCGGGTTGGCTTTGCCAACCCGCCTAGCCCGGCATCGGCTGAAAACCATAGCCCAGCACCTCGTGCGCCTCGGTAATGACCACAAACGCCTGGGGGTCGGCCAAGCGCACCACGCGTTTGAGCGCGGCAATCTCGCTCTTGGCCACCACCACATACAACACCTCTTGATCTGCCTCGGTATAGCCGCCGCGCCCCTCCAGCACCGTCAAGCCGCGCTGCAATTCCTCCAGCACCCCCTGCCGAATGGCATTTGGCTTGCGAGAGACAATCATCGCCGTGCGCGCATACACAGCGCCCTCTTGAACCGCGTCTACCACCCTCGAGCCTACAAAACTGACGATGAGGGCATACAGCGCCGGCTGCAAGCCAACAAAGCCCGCCGCCGCCAACAACACGGCCGTATTGGCCCACAAAATCACCTGGCCCAACTGCATGCCGGTGAAACGGTTGACCAGCTTGGCAATGATATCGGTGCCGCCGGTGGTGCCTCGCGCGCGAAACACCAGGCCCATTCCCAGCCCGTCTACCAGACCACCAAAGATGGTGTACAACAACGGGTCTTGGGTTACCTGCGGCACAAAGGGCGCCAGCAAGTCAATCGCCAGCGCCATGACCACGGTGGCATAGACAGTGCGTATGCCAAAGCGCCAGCCGCCCGCATAATACATCCCCACAAGCAACAGCGGAATATTGAGGCACAGCAAGACGATGCCAGTGGGCAGCCCAAACAAAATGTTGGCAATCATCGCAATGCCCGTCACACCGCCAGAAACCACCCGGTTGGGCGCTAGAAACGCATTCAAACCGGCGGCAATAATCAACGCGCCAATCGTCAATTGGGCATAGTCGCGCACTTCCAAGAGAACTATCTTTAACGAAGGCTTGGGTAATTGAAATCTTTTCTTCATCATCACTTGTCTCTCCATAAACAAAATAGACCAGGGGCAACCTGATCTAATTGTAACTTGTATACTGAGACTGCTCAGGTCACAGAGATTTTTACTTTTAATTCTCTGCGCTTCTCTGTGGGTTCTTGGTGAATCTCTGCGTAATGCCGAATAGTGACCCAATAGACATTATCGGAAATAGCAGGACTGGCATGGGGATGCCAGTCCGCCAACGTACACCCTGGACTGCCCGTCCAGGGCAGGCTTGCACCCTGTCTGCGCCAGGCAGGCTGCGCTGCGCTTGGCGCAAGTGCAGGTGTGGGGATACGTTGGCTGCGTTATTTCCGATAAACTCTAATATTTACAAAAACGGATTGCGCCAGCGTTCTTCGCCAATGGTGGTAGCCGGCCCGTGCCCCGAATACACCACGGTTTCATCTGGCAAGGTCATCAGCTTGTTGCGGATGCTGTCCATCAACTGGCGATGGTTCCCCCCCGGAAAATCGGTGCGGCCAATGCCGCCGGCAAACAGCACATCGCCGTCGAACACGGCTTTGTGGGTTGGCTCGTGAAAGACCACGTGCCCCGGCGTATGGCCCGGCGTGTGCAGCACGCGCAGGCGCAGCGTGCCCACCTCGATCACCTGCCCTTCGGCCAATTGCACGTCGGGTCGAGAGATCGGCCGGATGGCATAGCCCCACAATATCCCGCCGCCGCCCACTTTAAGCAGCGCTTCATCACCTGGATGGATGGCCAACGGAGCATGGCTGGCCTCTACTAACTCGGCCGCCGCGCCGATGTGGTCAAAGTGCGCGTGAGTGAGCAGGATGTGCTTGACAGCCAGCTTTTGCTCCTGGACAAACGACAAAATCTCGCGCGCATCGCCGCCGGGATCAATGATGGCGCACGCCATTGTCTCTTGGCAGGCAGCGATGTAGCAATTGGTTTGCAATGGCCCAACAGGCAATGTGTGGACAATCATGGCATTCATCCTGCAGCGGCCTGAACCAAGGCGGCAAACAAGCGCCGCTGCTCGTCTTGTTTGTCATACAGCCATTCAGGGTGCCACTGCACGCCGATGGCAAAGGGATGGCCCGCTAGCTCGACCGCCTCGATGATGCCATCTGGCGCATGGGCCACAACCGCCAGCCCCTTTGCCACTTGTTTGATGGCCTGGTGATGCCAGGAATTGACCGTGGACACATTCACGCCCATCACCTGGGCCAGGCGCGAAGCCGGCTCGAGGCTGACCGGGTGAGCCAGATGGTCGTGCGGCACGACCTTGTTGTCAAAGCTATGCTCAAGAGCGCCGGGCACCTGGGTTGGGATGTCTTGAATCAACGAGCCGCCCAGGGCCACGTTCAACACCTGGATGCCCCGGCAGATGCACAAGAGGGGCTTGTTTTTTTCCATCGCCCAGCGCGCCAGGGCCAGCTCGTCTCTATCGCGGTTGAGGCTGACGCTGACCAGAGCAGCCTGGGAAGGTTCTTGATAAAAAGACGGCTCTACATCGCCGCCGCCAGAAAGTAGCAGACCGTCCAGCTTGTCAAAAATCCGCTCCAGCGAGCCTTGCCCCAGGCCGGGCGGTAGCACCACCGGCGCGCCGCCCGTTTCTTCGATGGCGCGCGCGTAGCGCTGCCCCAGGGCATAATAGACGCTATGGGGCGGCTCGGGGTGGGGCATTTCAAACGCCGTAATGCCAATGAGGGGTTTCGTTTTCATTGCACATCCCTGCGACCAACAAAAAGTAACATCTCTAAATGTGGGGGTAATCCTTGTTATTACCCTTTCTGGGCCGGGATTGCCCATGCCCGGCCGCCAACGTACACCCTGGGGATACGTTGGCTACGTTATTTCCGATAAACTCTTAAAGATACAACAAAAAGACGCACAGATTCCCCCCTGGGGAGATCTGTGCGCTCAATGTCAATGACCTGGCTGGCTAAAACGGGCGCTTGAATACCCAGCTTTCGCGGTAACGCGCGCCGGGTGGGGGAGGCTGATCGCACGAGACCCCGGCCAGTTCCCAGCCCTCGCGCCCCAATTGCGCCAGGAACTGCCCAAAGTTTTCACGCATCACTGCTTCTACGTCATTTCCCGTGAGCGTGTATTGGATAAACGTCACCTGTTCTCTTGATCCGTTTACTTCATAATGATCAATGATCAGCGTGCAATATTCCCATTTTTGAAGAGCCATTTCATCCTCAATATCTAGTCAAGCCAAGGCCGTTCACCTGGCGCGCATTTACACTGTCTTGGGCCAGCCGGCCAGTTCTAGCGTCACCTTGTTGAAAAAGCTGTTTGGCGGCAGCGCGCCCGAGCCATATTCCAAGCTGACCACGCGCGCGCGCAGCTTGAGCGTCTGCGTATCCAGGTCAACCGAACCGTCTGGCTCAATGAGCACAGCCTCGCCCTTGGGGGCCAGCTTGGCGCGCAGCGCCTGATCATTGTAGCAATAGTCGCTCATCAACACCTTGGTGACGGTGCGGATATCGTTCTTGTCAAACACCCACACTTCCAGGGCCGTCACCTTGTCTGGATCGCCCACGCCAATCGTTTCCGAGATGGCCACGCCGCACTCGCCCAAAAAGTCTGGCCCCGATTCGATGCTGAACGACATGTCGTAGCGATTGTCGCCCAGCTCATACGAGGTGACAAACTGCGAGACGGGTTTTTCGGCAATGCCCACCCATTCTTCCGGCGCTACCACCTTGCCGGCGGCGCCCATCGAGGGCACGGGCACTTTGATCTTGGGCGCTTGAATGCCGCCAAAGCCGGCTTCTCGGCCGGTCAGCCGGGGCACCACAAACACCATCCCGAAAATAATCACCAGCACCAGAAAAACAAGCCCAAAGCAGACGGGCGAAGTTCCACCACTTTTGACTGTTTTAACTGGCGCGGCGTTTAATGCATTAGACAGCGCCTGCAATTGGGCCTGGTCAGTGCGAGTAGTATCCTTGACCATTTCGCCCAGGGTTGTGATAGCTGCTGGCGCTGCCCACCGATCACCCAGTCTATCATTCAACTGCTGTCCCGTCAGTGGCTTTTGAGCGTTGTAACTGGCCAACATCTCCAGGTACATTTGTCTGTAGCCGGGGTGCAAGTCTATGGGAGCGGCATCTTTCCACTCAATGGTGGGGGCCATATAGTTGAGGGGAAACCACCCCAGGAGCAAGCCGACGATAAAGCCAATCACCAATGATTGCACGGCCGCGCGATTGCCAAAGAATAGCAAGACAGAATTTATGATCTTGAGCACAATTCACCTCCTGTGTTAGATGAGCGGATCTTTGCTTGCATGACTCACTAATTCTACACCATTTTTGCAAATTAAGACAAGGTCTTCAATCCGCACGCCTCCCCAACCGGGGATGTAAATGCCAGGCTCTACCGTCAGCGTGGCATTGGCCGGCAGGGGCGCATCAGATTTTTGCCTGGCAAAGGGCAACTCGTGCACGGCCAAACCGATGCCATGCCCCAGGCTGTGGCCAAAGCGTTTGCCATAGCCTTCGTTGGCAATCACAATGCGCGCCAGTGAATCGGCCTGTTCACACGTCATGCCAGCCCGAATTCCATCCAGCGCGGCTTGCTGCGCCCGCAAGACAATGTCATAAATTTTTTTAAAGCGCCTGCCCGGACGCCCGATACAATAGGTGCGCGTGATATCTGAGCGATAGCCTTGAACACATGCGCCCAGGTCAATCACAATCGGTTCGCCTGGCTGGATGATGTGGTCGTCTGGCTCGTGGTGCGCCTCTGCGCCGCCAGGCCCGGCCCCCACAATGATGTCAAAAGCCACAGCGTGCGCGCCGTGGGTGCGCATAAAGGCTTCCAACTCCCAGGCCACCTGCCGCTCGACCATGCCGGGCTTGATCCAGCCGCGAATATGTTCCAGGGCGGCATCTGAAATGCCCGCCGCGCGGCGGATGAGGGCCAGTTCAGACCGGGTCTTGACCAAGCGCAATGCCTCGACCAGGTCTTGAGCCGGCAGCCATTCCACGCTATCGGCCACCAGCAGCTTTTGGTGCTCGGCCACCGTTACGTGGCTGCTCTCAAACCCAAGCCGGCGCGGCTTGCCCGCGGCAGACACCAGGGCCGGGTAGAACGATTCCTGGCGATTTATGACTTTGAAAAGTTCATAGTCGGGCGCTTGCTGCCCGGCCTGCCCCCAGTAGCGAAAATCTGTGGCGAGCAGCGCCTTGTTCTGTGTGACCAACAAGGCCCCTTCGCCGGTATAGCCAGAGAGATAACGCATATTCTCTGGGCGCGTGACCAACAGGCCGTCTAATTTGTGGCGGTGCAATACCTGGCGCAATTTATCTAGTTTCATATCGTTTTATATTAGACCTCATCGGAAATAGCAGGACGGGCATCCGCATACCAGTCCGCCAACGTACACCCTGGACTGCCCGTCCACCTGTGCCTGCGCCACAGGTGCAGGCAGGGCAGGCTTGCACCTGCGCTGCGCTTGGCCCCTTCGGGAGTGCAGCCTGCCTGGCGCAGACAGGGTGTGGGGATACG
>JBGSMF010000410.1:0-2595 GCA_041740315.1 Thermoflexales bacterium | reverse complement strand
ATAGTACACGTCATCTGGCAAGACGTTGTAGAGATTTGATTGCGCGGCCTCTAGCCCGGGCGCGGCGGCCAAGTCAAACTTGCGGTAGGCGGCAAAGGCGCGGATGGTTTCGATCTCGCCGGTCTCAAATGCGCCGCGCTTGAGCAGCAGCGTGATGGTGCGATAGCCCCGCAGCGCCACCAGCGAGCGGGTTGGGTCAAGCCCGGCTCGTTTCGCAGCCCCCAGCATCAACCCAAACGCGCGCACCGGTTCGCTGGGCGGCGTTTGCAGCCAGCGCGTCATGACCAGCAGACCCCCGGCGTTCAGGTTTGTCACGTAATCATCCATCGCTTCTTGTGTCAGCGTATAATCTTCAGCCAGGCTGTATGCGCCCGATGTCACCGGGCGGTAAGGCGCGGCCAGTGAGAGCACTATCACGTCGTAGCGGCGCGCAGAGCGCCGCACATGCGCGCGCACATCTTTGCTCAGAACTTGCACGCGGGGATCGGCATACACGGCGCTTGCTTCGCGCACAGCCTGCACCGCCAACGGGTTAGGCTCGACAGCCGTGACGGCGCGCGCACCCCCCGCTAACGCCACCAGTACATCCAACCCGCCGCGCGCATCCAGCACCAACACCTTTGCACTGGGGCGCAGTTGATAGGCGACCCAAACAGGCAGGGCGGAGGCAAAGGCAGCCTCTTGGGGAGCGCAGAGGGTGATGGGACTGAGGTCATCGCCGTCAAAGGTCAATCCAGCTTGTGGAGGCAATTCATCCATGTAGGCAAAGCTCAACCCAGGCAGCGAGTGTATTGTTGTGCCGGTGATTTTATCAACGCGCGAATAGGCGTTCCAGCGGCTCCATTCGAGTTCTATATCGGGATGGCGCAGCATTTGGCTGAGGTCTTTGTAGGGCGACAGGCGCACGTTTAGCCAGGGTGGGCGCATAATTACCCACAGGCTTGAAGATGCAAGCGCAAGAATTATGAGTATAATAGTATGCAGATGTTGAGGAACAAAGTGAGATTGCATCAAGAGTAATCCGGCCAACGCCGCGGCCAAGGCGCATAAAGCCATAGCGCCTTCAATGTCTAATCCGGCCAGCGTTAGTGGAGCAAGGAGGCAGCCAGCCGCCGAGCCGATGAGGTTGGCCGCATAAGCGCGATGAGCCAAGCGGGGTTGAGTAGCCAGCACCCAACCCACAGCCAGCCCGCTCAACAAAAAGGGCAGGCACAAGCCCAGGTACAGCGCGGCCATGTAAAACAACTGGCGGCGATCCCAGGCCAGTGTGAACGAGTCGAACGGTAGCAAGTTGGCCAATGCATAGCTGAACATGATGCCAAGCGATGCCAGAGCAGCCAGCCTCGCCAGGCCAGGACCTGCCAGGCCGCGCTGGAGCGAGGGAAAAGCCGCCAACAGCGAACCACTGGCGCCGTTGCCCAGCAGCGCCAGGCTGATGGCTAGAAAGGCAAAGTGATAAAACTGGGCTAGCGAGAAAAACCGCACCAGGGCTGTCTCAAAGACGAGCGTGGCGGTTGAGATGAGCGCGATTCCAAGGTAAAGCATGCCCTTGTTCCTATGGCATATTGTAACTGCTCAGCCTACCCTCCCGCAGGTTACAATTTGGCAGCCGCGGCGGGCTTGCCAAGTCGATGGAGGTGCGCTTGATTGCCCAAAAGCGTTTTCAAACCTGCGGGAGGGTGAGCAGTTACAGCATATTTGCGAGCTTGACGCTTGCATGTATTGTAACCAGTCAGGCGATTTTTGTCTATTGGTAACTATTCGGCCCACTAATGCTCGCGTCACCAGGTTGCCTGCCTGCCGCAAGGGCAAGGCCTGAGCAGTTACCACTGAATAGGAGGACAGCATGACGGCAATTCAATTTGACCCCTCGGTTGACCTGGAAGTGTGCGAGGCAATGGCCGAAGAATTTAATGATTATCTAAACTCGGCGGTGCTTTACTGGCAAATGAATCCGGCCAAGCCTAGCAGCCATGCTTGGCCTAGAATGACGATTGGCGGCGGGCTAGAGCGGCTGTGCCGCTTGCGGGCCTATAAAAATGAGCTGACCCCTGAGCAGCAGACCAGATTGGAACGTGTGCAAAACAAGCTGGAAGCCATACGGGGCGCTCGCACTGTTCGTTACCGGACCAAAGCCGCCCGCGAATTGCAAAGCCGCCTGGATGCATGGGAATGGTTTTTGGATGATTATACGAATCGTCCCCAAGAATTGGCGGCATATTATCCCAGCGAGGTGCGCGACCGCTTGAAAATTGCCTTGTTGATAGATGCCCTGCAAGGCGAGCCAGGGTTGGGGGACAAGCTTGGCCGCTTGCAGGCGCTCGATGAGCGATTGCGGGCCGATTTTGTTTCTGGCGAATTTGTGTGGCACCCCGGCTTGGCAGTGGCTTTCCCGTCCGATCAATACTGGTGGTTGTATGGCGGGGTAAAAGAAGCGCGCCAAAGCGCCTAGACAGTAGACATTATAGGCGTTTAATTTCAATGAGTGCAAAACTCTCGTACTGGAACATGACCGATTCATCTTTTACACGCAACCGTATAGAAATACGTTCGCTCAAGTATGAATTTTACACGCTTACCGTGTAAAAACAGCAC
>JBGSMF010000409.1:0-7186 GCA_041740315.1 Thermoflexales bacterium | reverse complement strand
TGACAACATAGTTTATTCTTGCAGGAAAGTCATTTCCAACCGACAGACATGTCAGCTATGCGCTGTCGGTACTAAGCGACATTCATGTCAGGCATGCGCTGTCGGTTAAGTGTCAGGCATGCGCTGTCGGTTAGCACATAGGTAACTACTCAGCATCCTGAGCGTCCTTCGACCTTGCTCAGGATGCGCGGCGCGTAGCCTGCTCTGTCGGCAGACAGGTCGAAGGGTGCCGCTGAGTAGTTACCGCTATAGTATGATTGTGTGAAACGGGCGTGTCTTGAACGGTTAAAACCTTTGAGCACGCCCGTTTCAATTGAGGTCAACCTATATGAAAGGCATCTCTGGCATTGTCCTGTGCATGTTGCTGATAGGTTTGTTTTTCTTGCCCGACCCGGTCCAAGGCGTTCGATTTGGGCCTGGGGCGGGCAATGTTGCTCTTGCGAGCGTCACCTATTACGTTTCTAGTTTCGGTGGGAATGACGCAAATGACGGCCTGTCGCCTCAAACAGCTTTTCGAACTATTGCGCAAGTAAACAGCCTAAACTTGCAAGCGGGCGACGCGGTGTTGTTCAAGTGCGGCGATGTTTGGCGCGCTGAAACGCTGCAGGTTGCCCATTCTGGCGCAGCGGGCAGCCCCATCACATTTGGCTCGTACCCCGCTGGCTGCTCTAACCAGCCGACTCTTTCCGGTTCACAGCCAATTGCCGGCTGGATTGACGAGGGAGGCCATGTGTATTCGGCCAATCTATCAGGCGGCGCAAACACCGGCCGATTTCCCAACGGCATCAATCAGTTGTTCAGGGATGGGCAGCGGTTGACGCTGGGCCGTTGGCCGAACTTGAACGCAGGTGATGGGGGCTATTCGACCGTTGATGGCTATACGGCCTCGCGTGACCTTGTGGATAACGAGCTGCCGGCCGAAAACTGGGCCGGCGCCGTGATTCACCTCAAAGCAATGCGCTGGTATATTGTGAATCGCCGGGTGTCCAGTTCGAGCGGGACAACACTGCACCTGGAGGCCGATACCAGTTGTTGGACTGGAACGTGCGTTGGGTGGGGCTATTTTATCAACAATCACCTCAAGACGCTGGACCAAGAGGGCGAGTGGCACTATGACGACAATTCCAAAAAGGTTTACGTGTATTCCAGCGGCGGCGCGCCCGCCAACGACGAGTTGGAAGGGTCGGTTGTTTTGAGGACCGACGACCGGTACTGGGGCGGCGTTGTCATCGGCCAAGACTATGGCTCGGCGGTTTCGTATGTGGTGATAGAGAACCTAGAGATCAAGAACTGGTATCTAAATGGGATTAGCACACCCACGAACTATGACGTTGACGATGGCGGCAACTGGGTCATCCGCCATAACACTATCCGTGATGTGGATGACACCGGCATCAAATTGGCGGTGTGGGTGTATGCTGCCCAAGACGGCATAAATGGCTGGCGCGGCGGGCGGCAAGTTGAGGTGAGTGACAACGTTGTAGATGGGGCCAATCACTTTGGGATAGACGTGTATTCCAGAGAATCCGTTTTTACGGGCAACGAGATCCGCAACATCGGCCTGGTTCAAAACCTGGGCAAATCGGGCTTGGGATGCGGTTACACCGGCTCGAACTGCACCGAAAATGGCGACGGCATTCGGATCAAGCTGGATCTAGTCAGCCGCTCGGCCTATGGCAACCAGCTACAATACAATCGCTTGGACAAGATTGCCTATAATGGAATTGACGTGTTTGGCCCCGGCAATATCTTTGAGTACAATTTTATCAGGCAAGCCTGTATTACCAAGGGCGATTGCGGCGGCCTGCGCACCTTTGGGCGCGACAGCCTGGCAGCCACAGACGTTCACGATATTACGATTCGGAATAACATCATTGTTGACACAATCGGCAACACCGATGGCGCCCACAGCGCCTACCGGCCCCTCTTTGGGATGGGGCTTTACATTGATCACTATTCGCGCGATGTTCAAGTAGTGGGAAACACCATTGTCAGCTCGACCATTGGCGGGATTTTGTACCAAGATTCGACCGGGGTGATCCGGGACAATACGCTTTACAACAATGCTTCCGGCACGCTATATTGCGGCCAGGTCAATGTAGGCCCGGAGGGGTATGTTGTTAGCGAGTTTACGGGCAACATTTTGTATGGGTTAAAAGACAATGCCCAAACCCTGTCTCTGAGCAGCCAAGATAATCTGGCCGCGTCAAACTATAACTATTTTTTTCACCCCTGGCAAGCGAAAAACATTGATGTCAACGGATCAAAGACGCTGCAAGAGTGGCAGGCGTACAGCGGCAAGGATGCTCTTTCAAAAAAGAATTGGTTTACGCAGAACCCGGGCGAAACGCCGCTGTCAGAAGTCTTTTACAACGATTCGTTGCTGCCTGTTACGATCAATCTGGGCTATAAAAAATACCTGGATTTGGACCAAAATGAGGTGATTCACAGCTTGTCCTTGCAGCCGTTTGAGTCGAGGGTGCTGATACAGAATGGTGAATTATCTGTGCCTGATCTCACTGTGGCAAAGCAGGCGCAGGGTCAGGTTGATTTTGCGCCCGGCGAGCCGATTACGTTTACACTGTCGGTTGAAAACCAGGGGACGGCGGCTGCGGCCGGCGTGGTGTTGACAGACAGTTTGTCGCCCGCCATCATCAGCGCCACCTGGCAGGCGTCGCCATCGCTAGGCGGCGCGGCGGTTCAAACTGGCACTCGCTACGTGTGGAATCTGCCCGACCTGCCCGTGGGCGCGGCGGGAACGATTACGCTGACGGGAGTGTTGAGCTTTACGCCGCAAGCTGTATTGGCGGTGGTGAATCAGGTTCACATCAGCACAACCAGCGTTGAGATGGATTACAACAACAATAGCGCCCTAGTGATATTGGGCGGCGCCAAGCTCTATTTGCCGCTGATAATGCGAAATAGATGAGGATGGGCCTAGGTTGAGATGATAGAATCGCTTTACCCTTATCTTCCTGTTGATCGGCGTCACGCGCTCTTTACGAACAAGGCCTTGCCAGACCGGGTCCGTGGCGCGGCCCTGTTTGCCGATATCTCTGGCTTTACACCGCTCACGGCTGCTTTGGCTCAAGAACTGGGCCGCCAGCGCGGCGCGGAAAAGGTGCTGGATTACATCAATCCCATCTACGAGGCCATCATCAGCGAGCTGCACCGCTATCGTGGCAGCGTCATTGGCTTTGCCGGCGACTCGATCACCTGCTGGATTGATGAAAAGGATGAGGGTGGAAGCAAAACCGGTTTCATCCCTTATCCTTCAGCCTTACGCGCCGTGGCGTGCGCGCTGCGGATGCAAGAGATTATGGCGCAAAGCGGCGCTATTACCACACCCGGCGGCGCGCAAGTGATTCTGTCCATCAAGATCGCTGTGGCAGCCGGGGATGCGCGCCGCTTTTTGGCCGGCAGCCCGCAGCAGCACAACTTTGAGGCGCTGGCCGGCGCTACGCTAGAGCGCATGGCCGCCGCCGAACACCACGCGGAAAAGGGCCAGGTGGTAGTGAGCCAAGAAGTGGCCGATGCGCTGGGCGATGCGCTATCTATTTCCGAGTGGCGTTACGAGGAGGAAAGCGGGCGTCCTCCTTCGGCTGCGCTCCCTAGCCTGCTGTCCAGGGCAGGCAGGGCAAGTTTTGCTGTTGTGGGCAGGCTCAATGCGGCGGTGGAGCACGACCCGTGGCCGGCCTTGCCGCCAGGCGCGTTGAGCGCAGAGCAGCTTCGCCCTTGGATAGACGAGCCGGTGTACAATCGCCTGATGAGCGGCGCTTTGTACCTGGCCGAGCTGCGCCCGGCTAGCTCTATCTTTCTCCGCTTTAGCGGCATTGATTACGATGATGACGACGCCGCCGGAGAAAAGCTAGATGCCTATATCCGCTGGGTGCAGAGCATTTTGGCGCGCTATGAAGGCTTTATGCTTCAATTGACCATCGGCGACAAGGGCAGCAACCTGCTGGCCGTGTTTGGCGCGCCGGTAGCTCACGATGATGACGAGGCCCGCGCCGTGGCAGCCGCGCTTGACCTGAGGACTGCTCCGCCAGAACTGGGCTTTCTCGCGCCGCCCCAGGTTGGCGTGAGCCAGGGCTTGGTGTGGGCGGGCGCGTGCGGCGGGCGAATACGCTGCATCTACACGGTGATGGGCGACGAGGTGAACATGGCCGCCCGGCTGATGGGCAAAGCCGCGCCCGGGCAGGTGATGGTGAACCAGCACGTGGCCGACGCCACCGCTCGCCGCTACCAGTACAACTCGCTGGGCAAAATCCAGGTCAAGGGCAGAGCCGAGCCGCTGCCGGTCTCAGAGGCGGTGGGACGGTGTACAGATGTCGGGGCGACCGGCCAACTGGCGGCGTTGTTTGTCAGCCCCTTGGTTGGGCGCGAGAGTTACCTTGAAGAAATGCGCCGGCAGCTTGCCGCCGCCCAAGGCGGGCAGGGGCAGGTGCTGCGCTTGGAAGGTGTGGCCGGCGTGGGCAAGAGCCACCTGGCGGCGGTCTTTGTGGAACAAGCTGCCGAGCGAGGCTGGCGTGTTGCGTTGGGCGCTTGCCAGAGCATTACGCAGGGGATGGCCTATGCGCCCTGGCGACAGTTGATGGCCGGCATGTTGGAATTGAGCGAGGTTTCCCCCGCCGAGCAAATCGAGCAGGTCAGCGTGGCGCTGGCGCAGGTGAACCCAGAATGGAAATTGCGTTTGCCCCTGCTGGGCGACGTGTTGGGCTTGCCCATCCCCGATAACGAGACCACTGCTGGCTTGGAGCCGCGCCTGCGCCAGCAAGCAATGTTTGCCTTGGTGGCAGAGATTATCCAGGCGTGGGCCAAGCGCCAGCCGCTGCTGCTGATGATTGAAGATGTTCACTGGCTAGATGAAGCCTCTGCCGCGCTGACGGTGGCCGTGGCGCGCGCCATTGGGCACGCGGCGGCGGCCTTGCTGGTGGTGCAGCGCCCGCCTTTGCAGGCCGACCAGCCCATCTTGCCAGAACTGAACCATCTGGCTTACCATCACTATTTGCAACTGGGCGACCTTTCCCGCGAGGGCGTGGCGGCGCTTGTCAGCAATCGCTTGCAAGGCCCGCTTGCGCCGCTGGTGAGCGCGCTGGTTTACGCGCAGGCGCAGGGCAATCCTTTTTTCACCGAAGAGTTGGTGGATGCTTTGCGTGAAGCCGCTTATCTCCAGCCCGATAAGGATGGAAGCTGGGCGCTGTCTGAAGCGGCGCTCAATGCGCTGATTGATGGCAACTGCGTGGTCAAGGTGGATGGCGTGTGGCAGATGGTGGAAAACCCGCCGCTCAGCTCGGTCAAGCTGGATATTCCCGATTCGGTGCATGGCACGGTGCTGGCGCGTATGGACCGCCTGCCCGAGGCGCACAAGCTGACGCTCAAGGTAGCCAGCGTGATTGGCCGCACTTTTGGCCTGGCCTTGCTGCAAGCAGCACACCCCGCCTGCCCAGAGGCCGCCGCGCTGCAACAGCAAATTGAGGACATGGGCCAGCGTGATTTTGTGCGGCTGGAAGCGCCTGCGCCAGAGCCGGTTTACATCTTCAAGCACAATACGACGCAAGAAGTGGCCTATAGCACGCTGCTGTTTGCTCAGCGGCAAGAACTGCACGCGCAAGTGGCCCAGTGGCACGAGCGAGCCTATGGCGGCGACGTGCCGCTTGACCAGTTGACGCTGGAATCCTCACTGGCGGCTTATTATCCCATCCTTGTGCACCACTGGCACAATGCAGAAAACAACGAGCGAGAGTGCGCCTATGCCGGGCTGGCCGGCGAGCAGGCGGGCCTGAAATTTGCCAACGAAGGCGCGGTGCGTTACTTTGGCCGTGCGCTGGATTTGACGCCCGAGGATGCGCTGGAGGCGCGCTACAAGCTATTGTTGGGACGGGAAGCGGCCAACGATATCCTAGCCCACCGAGAAACCCAAGCTCAAGACCTGGCTGCTTTGGCCGAAATTACGACAGCACTTGGCGACGCGCAAAAACGCGCAGCTACCAGCTTGCGGCAAGCACATTATGCCCATGAACTCAATGATTACCCGGCAGCGCTTGCCGCCATAGAACAAACCATTGCTCAGGCTGTTCAGGCAGGGGATACAGCAATTGAAACCACAGCCTGCCAAACGTGGGGGTGGGTGCTACAGTCTCAAGGTCACTATCAAGCCGCGCGAGACAAGCTGGAAAAGGCGCTGAATCTGGCTCGGACAACCCATAACACCCTAGAAGAAGCACGCAGTTTGGCGAATATAGCCAGTGTTTGCCGAATGCAAGCTGACTATCAAACATCTCAGACTTGTTACCTCCAGGCATACAAATTGTTTGATGCCATTAATCACCAACGTGGTAGAATAGATTGCTTTTTCATGCTTGGCGCGATTCATAATCAACTAGGAGACTATATCAAGGCGCAAGCAAACTATGAACAGGCCTTGGCTCTGTGCCGGGCTATCGGTTGGCGGCACAGGGAAACAATTATTTCCAATAATCTTGGTAATAGCTACTTTAACTTGGGAGATTACTCAAAGGCACAAGCCTATCTTGAACAAGCCAGGCAAGCATGTCAAGAAATAGGCAATCGAATGATTGAGGGGTTCGCTTGTGATACATTGAGCTTAGTCTATGCTATCTTTGGCGACAAAGATATGGCCCAAAGTTACGCCCGGCAGGCTATAGCCATTTTGCAAGACATCGGTGACCAGCGCAGTGCAGCATATGGCTTGAGTCACCTGGGCTGGATAATGATGGGGTCAAATGACCATGATGCTGCCCAGGATTTCTATAGTCAGGCGCTCCAGGCGCGTCGCAAATTGGGCCAAGAAATGCTGGCAATGGATGATTTGGCCGGCCTGGCGCGGGTGGCTTTGGCCCAAGGCAATGTAACCGAAGCCAGGGCAAGAGTTGAGGAAATATTAGCCTGGCTTACTGCCAATAGCCCGGATGGGATCGAGTTCCCGGTGATGGTTTATCTTATCTGTTACCAGGTTTTGCAGGCTGCGGCGGGCAATGATATGGAGGCTCTAGCGCGAGCGCGGGCGGTTTTGCAAGAGGGTTACAAGCTGCTGCAAGAGCGGGCCAACCGCATTCAAGATGAGGCGCTGCGGCGGCAATTTTTGGAAAAGGTGCCGTTCAATCGAGATTTGCTGGCTGCCTGACAGGAGGCTGGCCGTGGGGGCGACCGGCCGGTCGCCCCC
>JBGSMF010000408.1:0-5090 GCA_041740315.1 Thermoflexales bacterium | reverse complement strand
GCGGGGGCGCTGCGAACGCTGCCGAGCTGTGGCACCAATACTCGACTGATGGCGGAGAACGCTGGACAGACCCCGCCCGCGTGCGCGGCTTTGAAGAGTTGAGCGGCCCAAGCAGCCTGGTTTCTGATGGCGCGGGCCAGCTCTACCTGGTGGGGCTGGGGCAGGGGAGCAGCAATGAAGCCGCGCTGCTTTATGCGCGCTGGAATGGCTCGGCCTGGGGCGAGCGCGAGCTATTTGGCCTGGGCCAGAATGCCGCTTTGGATAACGCGGCTGTGGCGGCCATCTTGCCTGGCGCGGGCCAATTGGGCGTGGCGATGCGCGAATGGATGGTGGGCCAAGATGGCGCGGCCAGTTTTGTTGTGGCCGTGACAGGCCGCCAAATTACACCGGCCCCCATCACTCCCGCGCCTAGCTTTACCCCGCTGCCTACAGCCACGCCTACCATAACGCCAACGCCGAGGCCCACGGCCACCACCAGGCCAAAATTATCTGCCACCGGCACGCCGCAGCCTGCGCAGACCGGGCCGTTGGCGGGGCAAGAGCCGTTGGTGCTCAGTGGCGCGCTGGCGGCGCTGGTTGTGGTCATTGCAATATTGGGGCGAGTTGTTTGGGGAAATAGGAGATAATGTGTGTGACATTGTCAAGAGTACATCTCATCAGCATAGCCTGTCAGTCTAAATTTGATTTAATATGTATCTTGTAACTGGAGGGGCAGGCTTTATCAGTTCACATATTGTCGAGGCGCTGCTGGCGCGCGGCGAGCGCGTGCGCGCGCTGGATAACTTTGCCACCGGCAAGCGTGAAAATCTGCCGGCAAGCCCCAATCTTCAAATCGTTGAAGGCGATATTCGCAACCCTGACACAGTTTGCCAGGCCATGCAAGATGTGACCTGCGTCTTTCACCTGGCGGCGCTTGTCAGCGTGCCGCAATCTATGGCCGACCCCGGACCGACGCACGAAGTGAACGTGAGCGGCACGCTCAATGTGCTGCAAGCGGCGCGCCAGGCCGGCGTCAAGCGCCTGGTCTTTTCCAGTTCGTGCGCGGTGTATGGCGATAATGACGACCTGCCTCTAAAAGAGGTTGCCGCGCCCAGGCCGCTTTCGCCGTATGCGGCTTCCAAGCTGGCGGGCGAGCTGTATTGCCAGGCGTTTTTCAGCGCCTATGGACTGCCCACCGTCTGCCTGCGTTACTTTAATGTCTATGGCCCGCGCCAGAACCCCAATGGCGATTATGCGGCAGTGATTCCAAAATTTGTCCGGCGAATTCAGGCCGGGCAGCCGCCCATCATTTATGGCGATGGGCGGCAGACGCGCGACTTTGTGCACGTGAGCGACATTGCCCGCGCCAACTTGGCGGCAAGCGAGCGAGAGCAAGCCGTGGGGCAGGTGCTCAATGTGGCCTCTGGGCAACGGGTCTCGCTGTTAGACCTGGTGGATATGCTCAGCGAGTTGGGCGGCACGCGCTTTGAGCCGCAGTTTCAGCCGGCGCGCCCAGGCGATATTCTCCACAGCGCGGGCGACCCAGGCCGTTTGGCCGACGTGCTGGGCTACAAGGCGCAAATGGCGTTGGTTGATGGGTTAAAAGGTTATCTCAAAATTAGAAGTTTTGAGATAGCACAAGGCGCATTAGATGTGGTACAATGCGGGCAAGAGTTTATCGGAAGTTAGCCACGAACACATGCGCACGAATGTTCACGAATATAGATGAACCGCCTATCTTTTGTTTGGGATTATGATATTGACGAGGCGCAGTTTTGCAATCTGCTGAGCGGCGAACTGACCCTGGGCCGCTTGGGTCAAGATTGGGCTGCCGCGCGAATGTTGGAATACGCGCCTTATGCCGAGATTGTTCGCCTGATGGGCTTGCGCGCTTTGGTGGCAGGCTGGCCGCGCTGGCGGGCCTCTATCCGCTCGGAAAGCCGGAGGCGCGGGCTGGATTTCCTGGTTGAGTGGCTGCCCCAGCATCATCCAGAGCTAGTATAGTGTTTGTCTCAAAACCTGCATAGCTACCGTATCCCCATACGGTAGCGGCAGGTATGGGGATACCTGCCTATGGGTTTTGAGACGGAAACTAGTATAGGAATTTGTGAGTGGAATCAACATTTTACTTTCAAACGCTGTATTCTCTTCAAGATCTGGTCTTGGCGCGCATCAACAGCCTGGAAACGGGCTTTTATCTAAGCGGCGGCACGGCGGCTTCTCGCGGGTATCTGCACCACCGCTTTTCCGACGATTTGGATTTGTTTGTGGATGACGACGAGCGCTTTGAGCTTTGGACGGCGCGGGTCATCCAAGCCTTGGCGCAGCAAGGCGATTGGAAGACCGAGGTGCTTTTGCGAGAAGCGCGTTTTGCGCGCCTGAGCCTGGAGGGCGAATCGGTCACGCTGAAAATCGAACTGATCAATGATGTGCCGGCGCGGGTAGGGGCGGTTTGGCAACATCCAGTGTTGGGCCGCCTGGACAGCGCAGAAAACATCCTGGCGAACAAAATCACGGCTTTGTTGGATCGGCAGGAACCCAAAGACCTGGCCGATATTTGGGGATTTTGTTGCCAAATGGGTCTCTCATTGCAAGCAGCGTTGGTCGGCGCGCAAGGCAAAGCGGCGGGTGTCTTTCCGCCAGACCTGGCCCGGCTGCTGCTGACGGCAAACGTGGCCGATTGGGAACGAATCCGCTGGATTAAAGCGCCGCGGCCGGAACAATTCCTGGCCGATTTGTTCAAGTTGGGCGAGGCATTGCTGCTACCCTAGTTCCTGTCTCAAAACTCCCGTAACTGCCGCACGCTTTGCGCCATGCGGCAGCGGCTGGCATGGGGATGCCAGCCTACGGGTTTTGAGATGCGAACTACCCAGCTTTGAAAATTGTAATTGCTCAGCCGTTACACAGAGATTCACAGAGAACGCGCGGAGAAACGCAGAGAATTAGAAACAAAAATCTCTGTGAGCCTCTGCGTTTACTCGGTGCAGCTCTGTGACCAGAGTTACTGAAAATTTGCACATCACAACGAGGCGAAAATTGACTAGCACAAAAAATCCTAATTTGATTACACCCTATGGCGGCAAGCTGGTAGATTTGCTTGTGCCGCCCGAGGAACTGGACGAGCTCAAGGCGCGCGCCAGCCGCCTGCCTTCGATTTTGCTTTCGGAACGGGCCGAATGTGACCTGGAACTGTTGGCGATGGGCGCATTTTCGCCGCTGGATCGCTTTATGGGCCAGGCCGATTACGAGCGTGTGCTGGGTGACATGCGCCTGGCAAACGGCTACCTGTTCCCCATTCCCGTGACCTTGGCCGTGGAGCCTGGGGCCGATATCCAACTGGACCGCCAGATTGCCCTGCGCAACGCCAAGAACGAGCTGCTGGCTGTGATGATGATTGAAGAGATCTATGAGTGGAATCGGGACGAGGCGGCCCAAAAGGTGTTTGGCACGCTCGACCTGCGCCACCCCCTGGTGGCTGAAATGCACCGCTGGGGGCGGCTGAACATTTCCGGCCGCTTGCAGGCGCTCCAGTTGCCGCGCCATTACGATTTTTGCGAGCTGCGCTTGACGCCGGCCCAAACGCGCGCGCGCCTGGAAGCGATGGGGCACGACAATGTGGTGGCGTTTCAAACCCGCAATCCGTTACACCGTGTTCACGAAGAGCTGACCAAGCGAGCGGCGCAAGAAGTAGATGGTGTGCTGCTGCTGCACCCGGTGGTGGGGATGACCAAGCCGGGCGACGTGGATCACTTTACCCGCGTGCGCACCTACAAGGCGCTGGCGCAGCAATACTATGACCCCGATCGAATTTTGCTTTCGCTGCTGCCGCTGGCCATGCGGCTGGCCGGCCCGCGCGAGGCGGTGTGGCACGCCATTATCCGGCGCAACTATGGGGCTAATCACCTGATTGTGGGGCGAGATCACGCCGGCCCCGGCGCAGATTCAAGCGGCAAGCCGTTTTATGGCCCCTACGATGCCCAGGAATTGGTCAGCCGCTATTCCGACGAGTTGGGGGTAGGCATGGTGCCTTTCAAGCAGTTGGTTTACCTGCCCGAAGAAGACCGCTATGAAGAGATTTCCAAAGTCTCGCCGCAGACGCGCACGGCCGATATTTCTGGCACGCAGGTGCGCAACGACTATTTGAACAGTGGCCGCCCCTTGCCAGATTGGTTCACCCGGCCAGAGGTGGCCGAGATCCTGGCCGAAAGTTACCCACCCCGGCACAAGCAGGGCGTGTGTGTGTGGTTCACCGGCTTGAGCGGCGCAGGCAAATCTACCACGGCCGAGGTCTTGACCCAACTGCTGCTGGAATATGGCCGCCAGGTGACGGTGCTGGATGGCGACGTGGTGCGCACGCATCTTTCCAAGGGGTTGGGGTTCTCTAAAGAGGACCGCGATATCAACATCCGCCGCATCGGTTTTGTGGCCGCCGAGATTGTGCGCCACGGCGGCACGGTAGTGTGCGCGGCCGTCAGCCCTTACCGGGCCACCCGCAACGATGTGCGCAGCCTGGTGGGCAAGGATCACTTTGTGGAGGTCTTTGTAGACACGCCCCTGGAAGTGTGCGAGCAGCGCGATTACAAGGGGATGTATGCCAAGGCCCGCCGGGGCGAGGTCAAGGGCTTTACGGGCATTGACGACCCCTACGAGCCGCCATTGAGCCCAGAGATTACATTGGACACGGTGAATCATACCCCAGAAGAAAACGCCCACCTCATTACAGATTACCTGCTGAAGCAAGGTTTTGTGCGGGCAAGTGAGCGCGACCAAGAGCCAGGGTAGCTGATGGGGCACAAGGAGGAATAGATGAATATAAAGCCTCCCGCTCCGCTGCGCTGTGCTTGCATCTCGGAGCAAGGCGAAGGGACGAGACTCTGCGGCCGCAATGGCGCGGGCAAAATATAAAGATTTTGAAGAGAGTACTGTAAACAGTGGTAGACTGGCATCGCTTCATACCTGCTGACTTTGAGTACGACTTTGAACGGGATGAATTGGCTGCTCATCACATCACATTTGAGGAGGCGGTAGAATGCTTCTTCTCTGGTAACTACTCAGCAGCCTGAGCGGAGCGCCGCGCTCCTTCGACTGCGTTTCACTCCGCTCAGGCTGCG
>JBGSMF010000407.1:0-9974 GCA_041740315.1 Thermoflexales bacterium | reverse complement strand
GCCGGCATCGGCACGGCCAGCGCCGACCTGGGCGGCGGGGTGGTGGTGGGCGCGATCATAGCCGTCAACGCCTTTGGCGATGTGCTAGACCCATCTACCCGGCGAATTATTGCGGGCGCGCGCGCGCCTGATTTGCTCAAGAAACCGGGCTTTTTAGAAAAACCCGGTTTATCAGAATCGCCCGGCTCGCCTTTTGCCGATACGCTGGCGGTGATGAAGGGCTTTGTGGGCAAGACCATCATGCGCTTTGCCCGCGGCGGCGAAAACACCGTCATCGGCGTGGTGGCGACCAATGCCAAGCTCAACAAAGAAGAGATCACCAAAGTGGCCCAAATGGCTGATGATGGCCTGGCGCGCGCAGTGCGCCCGGCGCACACAATGTTCGATGGTGATACCCTCTTTGCCTTGTCTACCGGCGACAAGACAGCCGATGTCAATATTGTGGGCGCGTATGCGGCCGAAGTTGTGGCCAGCGCCATTGTCAATGCGGTGCGCTTTGCTCAGCCGGCCGGGGGATTGCCCTCGGCGGCCAGCTTGGGAATAGAGATAGGAGGAAAATTATGAAACCCTCACGCATCAGTTGCCTGGGATTTATTTTGGTCGCCGTCCTTGCGGTCATGATGGTGGGCGTCATTGGAATGACGGCGGGACTCTCTGCCACGCGCTCGTACTATACCGCCGACGAAGAACAGTGGCTAACCGAGAACCGCCAACGCCAGATGGTGCAGGCAGCGCCTACAATCAACGCTTACAAGTACGAAGGTTCAACTAGCGGTATCGTGGATTTCTACGACTCTGACAAGCCCATCGCCGCGCCGCCCATTGCCACCGGCGCGCGCGAAAGCCGCGTCACAGCCGATCTCAAAGTGAGCTATAAGCAACAAGGCGGCGCTACCGTCACAGCCTACGATTTGCAGTTCAATGCCGCTTATCTCATCAACAACCCGGCGGCTCAGCAAGTTATCCTGGATCTGGTCTTTCCCTTTCCGCAAAACGCGGCAGTGCTTTCAGAGGTGAACTTTGAGGTAGATGGCGTCGAGCCGGCGGACGTGAGCTATTCGATGCAGTACATTCGCTGGCGGGCGGTGCTAGAGCCGGGCAAAGACTACAAGATCGAAATTCACTATCGCGCCGAGGGGGTGGGCAGTTTTGGTTATGGCTTGCCTTCGGCGCAGCGCATCCGCGATTTTGATTTGCAAGTGACGATCCAGGGCGCGTCAGAGATCAATATCCCCGAATCGGCCTTGGGGCCAACCGAGCAAAAGGATGAAGATGGCAAGAAAAGTTTGACCTGGCGGTACAATGATGTCATTACCAACCGAAGCGTGCAGATAGAACTGCCTGCCCGGCCAAGCCTGGCGTTTGCGCAAAAGGTGGAAAAGCTGGGCGACTTTTTCATAAATCTCGCTTTGGCCGCGCCGTTGATGACGGTTTTCTTTTTGCTGTGCCTGTGGGTCATTGCTCGGCTGGAATCGTTGCGGGTTGCGGCAGAAAACCACGTGCTGTTGGGGATAGGCTTCTTTTTGTTCTACCCCTTGTTCATTTTTTCCGCCGGTTTTCTTGAATTGCCGCTCGCCTACATCATCGCTTTGGTGGTGGCTGGGGCGATGGTGCTGGCGTACGGCGTGCGCGTGTTTAGCAAGCGTTTGGCGGCCATTTACCTGGTGCCGCTGCTGGTTGTGTTTTTTGGCCTGATGACGCGCGCATTGACGGTGGAGCGCTTTGTGGATTTTGGCCTCATGCTGGTGGTCAGCGGTGTGGTGCTGGTGGCGCTGTTCATGTGGCGCATCGGCCAGGCGCGCAAGTTGATGGCCACATCTCCAGAGCCGCCAGCCGGGCCAGCGCCAGTGGTGGGACAAGCCCCCTCTACCCCTGCCACCCCAGTCCAAGAGGCGGCCAAGCCAGCGCCTGCCCAGGCGCCTCGCCCGCCCAGCCCCGAACGCTATTGCGCCCATTGCGGGAAACGGGTGGAACCTGGCTTCAAGTTTTGCCCCCATTGCGGCGAAGATGCGCAGGTCCTGCACAAGTGCGCGGCCTGCGGGCTAGAATACATTCCGGCTGAGGGCATGCCAGCCTATTGCCCGGCGTGCGGCAAAAAGCAGAGTTAGTGGCAATCCCTTTCAAATAAAAGCTTTGCCGTGGGGGCAGGTTTAGAACCTGCCCATACGCCAGTGTCATTATTTGAAGGGTATTGGGGTTGGGCCTTTGCAAGGTTGGGCATGCCCATTTGACAAGATGAACCAGATGTGACACACTAGGGGCGCATAAGGAGGGCAATTATGGAAGCAGCATTCTTGAGCGTGGCGCAATTTGCGTTGGCAGTGATTTTTAGCGCGTTGACGGCCTACCTGGGAGTGTGGTTGTTTGACCGGACGACGCCCAAAATGGACGAGTGGAAATTGCTCAAGGAGGGCAATGTGGCGGTGGGCCTGGTGCTGGGCGCAATTGTGTTGGGCGTGGCGATTGTCTTGCGTCCGGCCTTGCAGGTTAACCCGGCTTTGCGGCCCGATGCCGGCGCGGTGTGGGGCGTGGTCATTTTGCTGGGCTTGCAGGTTATCCAGCTTGTTTTGGGGCTAGTGTTTGCCGTCATTGCCATTACGCTTGCGCTGTGGCTTTTTACGCGGCTGACCGGCGAGCTAGACGAATGGGCCGAGCTTGAGCGCGGCAATCAGGCTGTGGGTGTGGTGCTGGCGGCTGTGATCCTGAGCACCGCCTTAATTTCAGGCGTGGCGCTAGACGCCATCTTGAAACTGATCATCGGCTAGCGCCTCGTCAGAATCTTGGTCGGCGGCTTCGGCCAGCAGCAACTTGGCGTCTTGGGCATACTGGTCGGGCACCATCACGCGCACTTCACCCAGCCCATCTATGGTAATGCCATAAACCTGCCCAACGCTTTCGTAATCGAGCAGCGCGGGAATGCCGGCGCTTTCCAGCCGCCCCTTTATAATTTCGGCTTGCATTTTTCCCCACACGCGTTGGACTATGGTAAGCCCTGGCCGATTGGGTGTTATGGGACCAAACATTGGTTTTCTCCTGCCAGTTTCTTGGGTGCTTGGATGTAATATCTCAAAATGTGAGGGTAATCCTTGTGATTACCCTGTCTGGGCAGGGCATGCCCTGCCCTCACCCCAGATTATTGAAAAGATACCTAGGATGATATTATAGCATCATTGTGCTTGCAGCCCAAGGTTAAAAGTTTGGCAAACCCCTTGAAAGCTGGTATAATCTCAATTCGAAATCCAAATGGTTGACGTTTAAGGTATATGATTCAACGCGCTACACAAACCCCCGAATACTGGGGAGAGAGTTTTTCTATAGTCGAACAAGACATTGAGCACGTGCTCAATGTCTTCATGGAAGATGAGCTGCCGCGCACCGACGACGAATTGGCCATGGAGGTGGTGCGCCGCCGCTGCCAACGCGAAGACGTGGCCATAAGCCACGAGCTTGCCAAGGGCGAACTGTATCGCCCCAAAACACATTTCGAGCTGGACCAGCAAGTGGTTTTTCCGGCGCTTGATTATGCCGTGGGCCAAGTTGTGGCGGTGCGCCCGGGCGCAAACCCTGATTATGGCCCATTCAATGTGATACGCGTCAAGTTTGATGGCAAGCTGGGCGAGCGCGAGTTTGCCGCCGACTTTGACTATTCGCATCGCCTGAATGAAGAGAGCGCAGAAAGCAGCCTGCCCCCCACCGCCGATGGGGCGCGCTCGTGCCAAGAGTTGTACGCGGCCTATGGCGCGAATGTTCGCGAGAAACTGGTGGCCATGCTGCGCGGCAGCCAAGATTTTGCCTGGCTGTTTGGCAAGTGGTTCCCGCGCAGCCTGGTGGCCGATGTGAATGTTGGTCACCTGAACCTGGCCGAGGCGGTGCTCGATATGGCCGGCGGCGGCCCGTTGCCTACCGGAGCCTTGCTAAAAGATGTGAGCATGCCAGCCGAGATCAACCCGCACTTGCAAGAGTTTTCACTCAACTATGCAATGTCGCGCGACGAGCGCTTTGACGAGGTCGGGCCGACGGGGGTGGTGTTGTGGTTTTTGCGGCGGCTAGAGCCGCCCGAGGCCGTTATGCCGCCCAAGCGGCTTTTGGCGGCCAGCGTGCCTTACCGGCGCGATTTGCTGGATGACACCTTGCAGCGCATCGAGCGCGAATTGGACGACGAATATTCAGACTTGCCCGCCGGCGACGAAGAAACGGACGAGCTGACGTGGGTGCTGACCTACCCCCATCGCCGCACCGGCAGCCTGCCGCTTTCGGCGCGCATGGCCCGGCTGTTTCCCACCGGCCGCACGCATCGCATTCGTCTTACGTTTGAAGACGCGCGCAGCGGCAATCGCTGGATTGGCTGGGTGGTGCGCGAGCACCGTTTTGCCTTTGGCCTGGATACGTGGTACGAAGCGAACGAGATTCCGGTGGGGGCATACCTTCAGTTGCGGCGCGGCGATGAGCCAGATGTGGTGGTGATTGATTGGCAGGGCCGGCGGCCCAAGCGCGATTGGGTGCGCGTGGCGGCGCCCCGCGAAAACGGCCTGAGCTTTGAGATGCTCAAGCGACAGGTCAACTGCGAGTGTGACGAGTTGATGCTGATGTGGGTAGACAACATGTCAATGTTTGATGAGGCTGTCCAGCGTTGGGCGCGCGGCAACTTGAACGACATCGTGATGCAAGTCTTTCCAAATTTGGCCAAGCTCAGCCCTCAAGGCGCGGTGCACGCCAAGACGATTTATTCGGCGCTCAACCTGCTGCGGCGGGTGGTGCCCGGTCCCTTGTTTGCCGAAGTAATGCTGAATCCGTCGCTTCGCCCGGTTGGCGATGGTTACTGGGTGCTGGCGGATTGATAGGATAAACCCGGAGAAGAGTGATGCCTGATCAACCCACAGCCCCCCGCCCACTTCGTCTGCTCAAGCCGACGGTTGACACGCCGTTTCACATTGACTTTGAGTGGTGGGAGCGGAACCAGCGCGAAATGCGGGTGTATTTGCGCAGCCACCTGTGCCCTCAACATCGCGAGGCAGAAGAACTGCAAGATATTGACCAGATTGATTGGGTCAACCCGCACACGGCCGAAGTGAAGCAAATGGACGGCCTGGTGTTTTACCTGCGCTCGCATTGCAGCAAGCAGGCCGATTTTATCACGCCCAATACATCGGTGGTAGATGCCATCTTTCGGGTGTTTATGGTGAACGGCAACGAGGCCATGACGCCCAATCAACTGGCCGACAAGATTGGCAAAAACGCCGAGCTGATCCTCAAGGCGATAGGCGGGCGGACGGTGTACAAGGGCCTGCGCCCAATCTTTGATTGACGAGCGGCGCATGAAAGTTTTTATCGCCGGCATTATGCAAGGCTCGCGCCTGGATGACGGCGTGGACGACCAGAGCTATCGCCGGCGGATCGCCGCAGTGCTGAAGCATCACTTGCCCGGCGTAGAGATTATAGACCCGTGGGAGATATTCCCAGACAGCCCCGGCTATACCGATGAGCAAGGCAAGCGGGTTTTCATCTCAATGTCTGAAGCGGCGGCCCAGGTAGACGCGCTGGTGGCCTATGTGCCCAGAGCCAGCATGGGCACCGCCATCGAAATGTGGCAGGCGGCCTATGTGGGCCAAGCGAAGGTGTATTGCATCTCGCCGCTGGCGACCAATTGGGTGGTGCGCTTTTTGTCGGACAAGGTGTTCCCGTCCCTCGAGGCGTTTGAGGAATTTGTGGCCAAGGGTGGGATGAATCACACGCCCCAGTAGTTAAATGGATATAACACGGGCCTTCTAAGCCCGTTTTAGAGGTTCGATTCCTCTCTGGGGTATAAAGCCCGGCTACACACAAGTAGGCGGACTCTTTTATTTAACCGATGTTTGGCGCAGGGATAAAGCCATAGTGTATTTCTCGGTGGCAATTGGTACAGACGAGAATGCACTTGTCAAGCTCGGGAAGCAGATTTTTAAAAGATCGATATCTTTTCAAGCCGAATGTGAAATCCTTGTTCTGTGGATCAATGTGGTGAAAGTCCAGGGCATCTATGCAGCGTGAATATCCGCACACAACGCACTTGCCGCCTTTGTAATCAACAGCTTGTTGCTTGACCATTTTGGCTCTAGCCACAGTGTATTTATTATGGCAGTTTTTGCAAAGGCTCAAAGTCCCATTTTTACGGTCGGGCCGTTTGTAGAACTCGGATATGGGCAGCACGCGCAGGCATACCTTACATTGTTTGTATGATGGGTATAAATCTGTATCTGGCTTGGTCAAGTCTTGTGTGTTGTGCTGCCCAAAAGGCGAGCAATCCAGGCAAAATTTTCTTTTGCACAAACTTCGTTTCTTGCCGTCAATCACCACCCAAAATGCAAAGTCTTTTCCACATTTTTTGCATGTCAACATAGCATCACCCCAAGTCGGTCATCTGGAATCAACCCGGCATGTATTTCTCTGTGGCAATTGGAACAGACAAGAATGCATTTGTCTAGCTCTGGCATCAATTTCTCGAATGACAGGCATTTGTGCGATATATTAAAATCCTTGCCGTCCTCGCTGATGTGATGGAATTCTAGGGCCGCAATGCAGCGGGCATAGCCGCACACCACGCATTGGCCGCCCTTGTAATCAACCGCTTGCTGCTTGACTGCCCTGAGCCGCATGGTAGCGAGTTCGTTAAAGCACGTTTTGCAACAGCTATACCGCGTTGACTTGGAGCGCCCGTAAAACTCGGCTGCGGGCAACAGGCGCTTGCATTTTGGACACTGTTTCAAATCGTTTGATGACATTGTTTACCTCTCTCGTTTCATTAGCGGCCTGCCTGGCGCGGGGCAAATTTTCCAGGCAGGCCGTGCGGATGGGCATAGGGATGCCCATCCTGCTCTTTCTGATATGACCTAATGCACTGTGGCCTCACAGGGTTGGGGCGCTTGCCACGCTTCATCCAACATTGCCAGCCCAGACGCCCCCAACACGCGGGCGCATTGTTCTGGCCCTGCGCCCCCTCCCACACCCTCCCCCGCATCCTGAGCGTGTCGAAGGACGGGGAGGGCCGGGTGGGGGAACAAAAAAGCAGCGCAAACGGCGCGCTGCCCTGTAAAGGCAGGTCTCAGACCTGCCCTAACTGATGATTGAAAAATCGGTGGTTGCAAAAATCCCGATAGCTGTTACCATGCCATCAGCCTGGTGTGGCGGTTTGCTCGCCGTGCTGGGTTAGCGGGCGCAAGTGCTACAACATTTGCGCTCCGCGTTTTTTATGTGTTTGGAAAAGAACAATTATTCTAATAAAGATAATACAACATTGCCCGGTTTTTGTCAAGAATGAAATTTTTGTAACTGTTCAGCCCAGTGTCATTCTGAGGTGCGTTTTTTGCGCCGAAGAATCTCTTGATGGGCCAGGTAAAAAGATTCTTCACTTTGTTCAGAATGACAGGTTAAGCAGCTAGTGTTGACCAACTTGTTCTTTTGCCTACTCTGCACAGCGGAAGCCAAGATAGAAAGCACTGTATTCTGGTGGGAGAGCACCACGGAGAGCACTGGCAACAGATATTTCGCTCTGCAGGCAACTGCCGCCACGTGTTACCTTGTACTTTGTGTAAAGTGTGTCAATCTTGCAAGTTGCGCTTGGATACTCGTGGTACCAATCTTCAACCCATTCGGCCACATTGCCGGCCATATCCAGCACACCATAGGGACTGGCGCCGGCCGGGTAACTGCCCACTGGCGCAGTAAAGGCATAACCGTCATCCACCGAACTATTTCGCCAATCCCCAATACAATTAACATCGCAAAAATTGAGCAAGCTGCCTGCGACTGGCTCGTTGCCCCACGGATAAAGCCGTCCATCCGTCCCATGGGCTGCCTTTTCCCATTGCGCTTCAGACGGCAACTGCCGCCCGACCCACTCGCAATAGTTCTTGGCATCGTACCATGAAACATAGCCCATTGGATAATTGTCATAGTGTGAATCCCCATAGAAGCTATAGTGCATATCCACTTTTGTTGGGAGTGGTGGCTGGCAAGCTTTTGCCGCAACACACCTGGCATACATGGCGTTTGTGATCTCAGTCTGGTCAATCCAGAAAGCATCAAGATAAGCTGTATGTTGTGGCATCTCTGCCCCTAGCACCGACCTTATAGGAGCGTCATCTGTGTTACCCATCAAAAACTCGCCTGCCGGTACATAGACTTGCACCATGCCATCTGCTTCAGACACACACGTGATGCCCAGATCGAGCGTTGCTGTCGGTGTTAGTTGGGGTGATTTGGGCGAGACGACACATGAAGACACAAGCACAATGGCGATTATGGTCATAGCTAAAAGTATGAGCCAGTTTGCCCAATTTGATTTACGGCTCAGTGTCATTTTTCACTTCCTTTACAGAGGGGGGCGAATGTTGCTTGTATTGTATCACCACTTTCACAACAACTGCCTGCCCATAAATTCCTACTTGGAGTATAATGCTTCATAGGGAAGAGAAAGCGTAGTCACGACTTTAGTCGTGACCCAATATCATGCCTTACGAATATCGCAAGCTGACACCAGAAGAGCGTGCCGAGGTTGTGCGCCAGCGCCGCGAGCGCGGTTATCCCTATCATGCCCCGCCACATCCATTCCGCGAGGCAGGGGGGTATTTGATCACCGCTGCCAACTTTGAGCACGCACCTGTTATGGCTTTGCCTGACCGCCGCACCGATTTTGAGTCTCGCCTGATTGTTGCGATGGAGAACATTCAGGCCCAAGTATTTGGTTGGGTTATTTTGCCCAACCATTATCATATCTTGGTTGGCGTCGGGTCGCTGGATCACGTATCGGCGGCTCTCAAGCAATTGCACGGCTCTACTTCACGCGAATGGAATTTAGCTGATCAACAAACAGGCCGCCAAGTGTGGTTTAGATTTGCCGACCAGATGATTCGCAATGAAAAGCATTTTTATCACGCTTTGAACTATATTCACACCAACCCCATCAAGCACAACTATGTTGATGATCCCTATGAATGGCTTTGGTCAAGTGTCCATGTGTATTTTGAAACACATGGCCGTGAATGGTTGCGCGAGAAATGGCAAACCTATCTGCCAGGCGAGTTTGGAAAGGGTTGGGATGATTAGGAATTTTATCACGACTAAAGTCGTGACTACTTTCGTATTGTTAGCAAGGTGTGTGTAAATGCCCAACCGCGCGCTGACCGTTATCCTAACCCACGAAAACGCCGATTTTGACGCCGTCGCTTCTCAATTGGGAGCAGCGCTGCTCAATCCTGCGGCGGTGCCGGTCTTGCCGCGCCGCTGCAACCGCAACGTCAAGTCGTTTGTCACGCTGTACCGTGACGAATTGCCGTTTGTGGAGGCGGCCGAACTGGGCCGCCAAAAGCTGGAGCAGGTCATTTTGGTGGATACGCAAGGTCTGGTAGCCATCAGGGGCGTCTCGGCTGCCACGCCCGTGCACATCCTCGATCATCACCCACTGGCGCGAGATTTGCCCCCCGGCTGGACCTTTAGCGGCGACCCCATTGGCGCGACGACGACGCTGCTGGTAGAGCAAATGGTGGCCGGCACGGCCGCATTGACGCCGGCGCAGGCCACTTTGCTGCTGCTGGGCATTTACGAAGACACGGGTAGCTTGTCGTACATCACCACCACCCCGCGCGACGCGCGCGCCGCCGCCTGGCTGATGGAACACGGCGCTAACCTGCAAGTGGTCAATGACTTTTTGCACCATCCCCTCTCCGAGGCGCAGCACAGGCTGTACGACCGGATGCTGGAGGTGGTGCAGACATACGAATTGGCCGGCCACAAGGTGGTCGTGTCGGCCATTGAGGCTGATACCCACGCCGAAGAGATTTCTACCCTGGCTCACCGCCTGCGTGATACACTAGAGCCGGCCGCGTTGTTTGTGTTGGTGGCTTTTGATGCCAGCATCCAACTGGTGGCGCGCAGCACCAGCGACGATATTGACGTGGGCGCGGTTGCTGCTCACTTTGGCGGCGGCGGCCACAGCCGCG
>JBGSMF010000406.1:0-8384 GCA_041740315.1 Thermoflexales bacterium | reverse complement strand
GCGGCAGCATTGCCTGCGTCGGGCTGGATAGCAGCGGCTATGCCAAAACGGTCAAGCGCATCAACCCGGATGGCAGCGGCGCGCAAACCGTGTGGACGCATCCCGAATCGGGCGTCACCAACAAAATCGGCGATGTGGCCTGGAAGCCGGACGCTTCCGAATTGGCCTTGGGCAGCAATCACGAAACGCTCTATTCTGCCTTTCAATCGGACGTGTACGGCATCAGGCCCGATGGCAGCGGCCTGCGC
Organism: Thermoflexales bacterium; assembly: GCA_041740315.1. Classification (GTDB taxonomy): domain Bacteria; phylum Chloroflexota; class Anaerolineae; order Fen-1058; family Fen-1058; genus JBGSMF01. The sequence continues at coordinate 8,136 of JBGSMF010000406.1, read as the reverse complement.
CGCATCACCAACCCGCCTTCCAGGGCCAAACTCTTGGCGGGCGGCTATGCTGTGGGCACGGTCAAAGGCAAGGTCAGGAACGATTACGGGGCGCTGACCACGCTCTTGCTGTATGTTCAGGGCGCAAAAGAGGCCGTCTCTGTGCCGGCCTATAGCAAGTACGACGAGGTTAGCTTTACGGTTCCGAACGTGGCCGTGCTAGACGGTCTCCAATACGTGGTCTTTACCTGGGCGGATGGTAGCCACGCCAACTGCAAAGTATATGCCGCGGCGGTCGTGCCCATGGTCGCCAACCAGACGGTAGACGTCGGCACGCTCAGCTTTAACCCCTCTACGTGCAGCAAGTTTGAAAGCGAGTCCATCACGTGGAAACGAGATGGGGCGGAAATCGGCGTGGATGTCATCGCGCCCCGCAAGTTTCAGTCGTCCGGCCAGGCGATAGGCAGCGATTTGTTCAGCGGCCCTCTTATGGCCAACCTGCCGGCCTGGTCGCCGGTCAACGACCAGGTGCTCTATCATTACTTTTCGCTCGACGCCGGCACGCGCGGCATCTATCTGACGACGGCTGGCGGCGGCGCGGGCACCCGCCTGGTGAACGACGAAGGCGCGTTGTGGGTGGGCCTGGCCTGGCTGCCGGATGGCTCGGGCTTTGTCTACACACTCGATCACAAGCTGTATCACTATCACCTGGCGACCAGCGCCATCACCCCCATTGCCAATTTTTACAATGAATACATCTTTAACCCCAGCGTGTCGCTGGATGGGAGATATGTGGTCTTTCAGTGGCAAACCGGCGCAGCCAACCGGCACGACCTGTGGATCGTGGATCGCAACAAGCCGGTAGAGCTATGGCAATTGACCAGCGACGGCAAAAGCACCAATCCCGACTGGAGCCGCGCCAATCCGCCCAGTGTTCACCGCCTGTACCTGCCGCTGGTTCAGAAAAATTAGGAGAATAGACATGAAATCCAAGATTGGGTTCAATCTGTTAGCAGCATTGTTCATCGTGTTGGCGCTGGCCGGCGCGCCGGCGACCCACCCAACCCAGGCCCAAGAACTGGGTCCCTTGGGCGGCAGGGTGGGGCTTGCGCCCCAGGGCACGGCGCTCGGCACAGCCTTTACCTATCAGGGCCGGCTTACAGACACCACCGGCAATCCGGTCGCTGGCCCTTGTATCCTCCGCTTTTCCTTGTACCAGTCCGCTGCTAATGAAGACCCGGTCGGTACGCCCCAGACGGCCAACGGCGTGATGCCGGACGACGGCTATTTTAGCGTGGAACTGGATTTTGGCACAGATGCTTTTACCGGCGACGCCCGCTATATGAAGATTGAAGTGGACTGCGGCAGTGGATCCTACACAGCCCTTAGCCCGCGTGTGGAATTGACGCCCGCGCCTTATGCGTTTTACGCCGTTTCCACCGGCGCGTTGCACGGGCGAGAGGTATCCGATAGCTCCCCAACTATCGGCGATGTGCTCCAATGGGACGGCAACTCGTGGATGCCCGCCAGCGGTGGCGCGGGCAACGCCTGGTCGCTCACCGGCAACAGCGGCACCACGCCTGGGGCAAACTTTGTGGGCACTACCGATAACCAGGCTTTGGAATTCCGGGTGAACAATACTCGCACCCTGCGCCTGGAGCCTAATGCCACCAGCCCCAACATCATCGGCGGCTACAGCGGCAATAGCGTTGCGGCTGGTAAGTATGGCGCAACCATCGGCGGCGGGGGGGAAAGCGGCTTCCCCAACCGCGCGACCGCGAACTATGGCACGGTTGGCGGGGGCCGTGGCAACACTGCCAGCGGCCAAGGCGCCACCGTCGGTGGGGGATCCAACAACATTGCCAGTGACTATTCTGCTACCATTGGCGGAGGTGGGAGCAACACCGCCAGCAACAACTCCGCCACCATCGGCGGGGGCGAGGACAACACCGCCAGCGGCTACGGGGCCACCGTCGGCGGAGGCTGGAACAACACCGCCAGCGGCCTCGGCACTGTCACCATTAGCGGGGGTCAGCAGAATACCGCCAGCGGCGAAAGCGCCACCATTGGCGGAGGTGGGAGCAACACCGCCAGCGGCCAAAGCGCCACCGTCGGCGGGGGCGTGCTCAACACTGCCAGCGGCTACGCTGCCACCGTGCCGGGTGGCTATGGAGCACACGCTTCCCTCTACGGCCAGATGGCCTATGCCAGCGGCGATTTCGTCCGCCCGGGCGATGCCCAGGCCGCGCTCTATGTGATGCGCAATCAGACGTACGGCAGTGGTATTTGGGAGGACCTGTACCTCGATGGGAGCAGCCTGCTGCTCACCATCGCCCCCACCCGCACGCTGACCTTTGACATCCTGGTGGTGGGCCGCAGCGATGCGGGCGAGTCAGCCGGTTACTATATCTGGGGCGTGGCCGAGAACGTGGGTGGGACCACCACCGTCTGGTGGACGACCATGAGCCTGCACGAGGATGACGCTGCCTGGGATGCCCGGGCCGCAGCCGACGATACCAACGACGCGCTGCTCATCCAGGTGATGGGCAACGGTGAGCCCATCCGATGGGTGGCCACGGTGCGCACCGCCGAAGTGGCCTGGTAAACAAGGAGTAAGGGACGTGGAAGAAATAAAATGTCCCATTCAGATAAGGTTACACCCTTGCAAGGGTTCAGCCGACGCAAAGCGCCGGACGCCTTTGCAAGGGTGGTGGCTGCAAAAAAAGGGGAGACATTATGAAAAGTAAACGGCGCTTGTTTTTTACCTTGTTTGTGTTGATTGGTTCGCTGGTAGCGCTCACGCGCTTGTCAAATGACGGCAATGCGCTCGTCTATGCAAATGGAACGACCCAGGAAAAAATTCTGGTGTCTGTTTCCAATAGCACGTGGACCGACGATGTGTTATATACCCTCAATCCCGATGGCAGCGGCCAGGCCAGTTTGTTCGACTTTCACAGCCACCCCAAGCACACGGCGGGGCGAATCTTGCAGCCGTGCGTCGCCGCTGATGGCGGCGCCATCTACTTTAGCTCAGATAATGCCTATGCCTACACACCGGCCAGCCGCAACCTGTTCCGCATCGCTTCGGATGGAAGCTGGTGGGATCAAATCACGCCTGGCCCCAATTCCGGCTCGTGGAACCAGCCTTATCTATGCCGGCGACCCGGCGCAGACGACGCTTTCCAAGATCAGGGTGAACGCCGATGGCAGCCTGGACCTAAGCTCGATCGTTGACTTGCTCACCAACGTCCGCTTGAGCGGCGCGACGTGGGGTGGGCTCAAATCGAATTACAAAATTTTCTTGCCGGCAGTGCTGCGGTGATTGTGATGTCGTCAGGTGAATTTGAAAGGAAAAAGTGAGATGAGAACCAAAACAGTGTTCAACGTGTTGGCAGTTTTATTCCTGGCGCTGACCCTGGGCAACATCCAGGCGACCCGCTCGACTCAGGCCCAAGAACTGGGGCCCTTGAGCGGCAATGTGATCCAGGGCACAGTGCTGGGCACGGCCTTTACCTACCAGGGTCGGCTCACCAATACCAGCGGCGACCCCGTCTCTGGCCCATGCATCCTTCGCTTTTCTTTGTACCAATCTGCTGCCGGCAATGACCCGGTGGGCACACCCCTGACTGCGAACGGCGTGACGCCGGACAATGGCTATTTTAGCGTGGCGCTAGATTTTGGCGCAGATGCCTTTAGGGGCGAGGGGCGTTTTCTCAAGGTCGAGGTAGATTGCGGCAGCGGGTCTTTTACGGCCCTCGACCCGCGCGTGGAACTGACACCTGCCCCTTATGCGCTTTACGCTGCCTCTAGCGGCGCGCTGCGCGGCAACCCGGTATCCGATAATGCCCCGGCCGCTGGCGACATGCTGGCGTGGGACGGCAACTCGTGGCTGCCCACCGCTCCCGCCGGCGGCGCGCAGTATGCCAATGTGATTGTCGTGGCCAAGAGCGGCGGCCAGTTCACCTCCATCCAGGCTGCCCTGAATAGCATCACCGATGCGGACTGGACCAATCGCTACCTGATCTGGGTGGCCCCGGGCGTCTATACCGAACGGGTGACGATGAAACCACACATAGACATTGAGGGAGCCGGAGAGTTGGCAACCAAGCTCACCTACACCGGCGACACAACCTACGCCACCGGCACTGTGATGGGAGCGCATTACGCCGAGTTGCGCCATTTGACGGTGGAAAATACTGGCGGCGCAAACTATGCAACCGCAATGTATAACGATGACGCTGCTCCTTTTCTCAGCCACGTAACCCTCTTGGCCTCGGGTGGCGGCTCGGTTAACCGGGGCATGTTGAATGTAAACGGCTCTCAACCACAATTAAAGACTGTGTCGGTCAGTGTGCTTGGAAGCGGCGCAGCCGGCAGCGACGGCATATTCAATGAAGATTCTTTATTGCAAGCCAGAGATACAATGTTGTATATCTCTGGCGGAACTGTGTGCAATGGCGTTCACAACAGCCAATCTGTCATGAAACTGATCGGCTCGACCATTTACGTTGGAGATGGCAGCTCGGCTGGCTATGGCGTGAAAAATGTTAATTCCGATGTGGATATTTGGAACAGCAGTATCACGGCATCGGGGGGAGTTACAGCAACAGAGATCGTGGGCGTTGACAGTTATACCAGCGGCAGTCTTTTTACTGCCCATATCAATCAGTCGCGCATCTCGGCGTTCTCTGGGCATACTATCAGCAATTACTCTAACGCCGCGACGTATGTGGGCGCTTCCTGGTTGAGCGGCGGAGCGGTTATTGACAGCGGCGGCGTGCTGACCTGCGCGGGCGTTTATGACGAGGACTATGTTTTCTATGCCAGCACGTGTCCATAGAAAGAGGGAGCAATGAAATATCTGGTCACCATAACACCCAAGCCGCTTGCCACAAGCGCCCCCATCAGGCTGCCTGCCGGCGCGGGCGGCGAGCACTCGGCGCCAACCTCGACCAGTTCGGCCTGCGCAAAAGCCTTCATCGCGCGAATCTGGTTGCGGGATTTGGCCGGGGCGAGTGAAAGCGCCGGCGCATGACTGAACAGCGGTTCCTAGGTGATAACCATTTCAATGTTTGGGACAAAGGCCTGCGTCTCCAAAATTGCTGCCCGGTCACCACTGATGAAAATGGGAGGGACATCCAACACTACAGCAGTAGCTATGGTCATGCCGATTTCGCCGACTTTGCCGTTCCAGGCCAAGTCAGAATGTGTACCTGCAGCGCGACGGAGGTTCCCTTTTTTGTGCGCAGGCCGAGCATGAGCAGCACATCAAAGGACGAGTCCAGCTTTGATAATTTGGGCGTTCGCCGTATAATAGTACTCGTGATGGCTCTTACGCTTAGGGTCAAGCTTCTTGGAAAATTTAGTTTGATCTGGCGCGACGCTGAGACTGAGACGCCAGTCACAACCATTACTTCGCCTCGCCTGCAATCGCTCCTGGTCTATCTCGTTCTGCATCGCGATGCGCCTCAAGCTCGGCAACATCTTGCCTTTTGCCTGTGGCCCGACTCGACGGAGGCCCAAGCGCGCACCAATCTCCGCAATCTAATTCATCTGCTGCGCCAGGCGTTACCCCACGCAGATGATTTTCTGTGCGCGGATGGCATGGCCATTCAGTGGCGGCCCGATGCGCCCTTTACACTTGATGTGACCGAGTTTGAAAAAGCAGTTGCCCGGGGTAGGCTTGACACAGCCGTAGCTCTGTATCAGGGCGAGCTGTTGCCTGGCTTTTATGATGACTGGATCGTGTCTGAACGTGAGCGACTGCAACAACTGTACGTGGACGCGTTAGAGCGGCTGATTCAACAGTTGGAAACTAATCGTGACTATCGCGCAGCCATAGTCAATGCCCAACGCTTGCTGCAATGCGACCCGCTGCGCGAGGAGACCTATCGCCATCTCATGCGCTTGTACGCTCTGAGCGGCGACCGCGCGTCAGTCGCGCGCGCCTACGATACATGCGTCACCGTCTTGCAGCGTGAACTAGAGATTGAACCCAGTGTCGAAACACGCGCGACATACAATCAGTGTATGGAGATGCGCGCTTCAACCGCTGAGGCCACAGAGCGCGTGGCATCCTGGCGCCCTGGCGCTCGCCAGGATAACTTGCCGCTGCCGTTGACCCGCTTTATTGGACGCGAACACGAAAAGCTTGAGGTCAAGCAGCTTGTGAGGACACATCGTCTGGTCACGCTGACAGGCGCGGGCGGAGTGGGCAAGACGCGGCTGGCGCTGGCAGTGGCCACGGACCTCCTCGATGCATTTGCCGATGGCGTCTGGCAAATTGATCTGGCCCCGCTGGCTGAGCCAGCCCTGGTTGCGCAAGCGGCGGCCTCTGCGCTGGGCGTGCGCGAGGAGGGCGGGCAGCCACTGCTGACACAACTGACAGAGTATCTGCGTGAAAAACAAATGTTGGTCGTCCTCGACAATTGCGAGCACATGGTAAAAGCCGTTCGGCTTTTGACGGAAACCCTGTTGCGCGCGGCGCCCAACTTGTGGATTCTGGCCACCAGCCGAGTGGTGCTTGGGGCAACAGGCGAAGTGACCTGGCGGGTGCCCTCCTTATCCATGCCGGACATGTCGCATTGGATAACCACCCAGCCAGGAACAGAAAATACATCCCCCAGTCAGGACTTGCGTGTCATTGGGCGATACGAAGGTGTGCAGCTCTTTGCAGACCGCGCAGCCACCGTGCTGCCCACATTCACGGTGACGAATGAGAACGCTTGGGCCATAGGACAAATCTGTTGGCAATTAGATGGCATCCCGTTAGCGCTCGAGCTGGCGGCGGCGCGGGTCAAGCTGCTGACCGTACAACAGATTGCAGATCGCTTGCACGATGCTTTACGGCTGTTGACGCAGGGCAGCCCAACCGCCCTGCCGCATCATCAAACACTGCGGGCAACGATGGATTGGAGCCATGCTTTGCTCTCTGCCCAAGAACAAGCACTGTTTCGTTGGCTGTCTGTGTTTGCCGGGGGAGTGCCCCTCGAGGCCATCGAGACCATCTGCTGTGGCGATGGCATTAAAGAGGAACAAGTGCTCGATTTGTTATCGGGCTTGGTGGACAAGTCGCTCGTGACCGTTGAGCCAGTAGGCGAGTCGGCGCGCTTTCTTTTGCACGAGGCCACCCGCCAGTATGCATATAACAAATTGCTAGGGGCGGGCGAAACAAGCCGGATGCGCCACAAGCATCTCGATTTCTACCTCGGCCTGGCTCAACAGGCAGAGATCCATCTGCGCGGAAGCGGGCAAGCTCTTTGGGCAAGCCGCCTCGAGGTGGAACATTCCAACTTGCGCGCAGCGCTGCAGTGGGCGCTCGATGGAGACAACCCGCAGCCTGACAAGGCCATAAAGCTGGCCGGGGCGCTATGGCGCTTTTGGAAAGCGCGCGGCTATATTCGGGAGGGCCGCCATTGGCTTGAGGCCACGCTGGCGAGCGGCCCAGGTGTGCCCTTCCAGTTGCAGTCCGAAGTATTCATCGGCCTTGGCATGATAGCGGTTGTGCAAGGCGACTTGAAGGGAGCCCGACTCATTTTTGCGCGGCATCTGGCATTGCAGCGCGAGCATGGAGGCCAGGTGGGTGTAGCGCGCGCGCTCACGTGCCTGGCGTATGTTGCCCGGCTGGAGGGCGACTATTCACTCGCAATCGCTTTGCTTGAAGAGAGCCTGAGCCTCGCGCGCGGAACCGATCAGGTCACACTGGCCAACGGGTTGAGCGACCTGGGCAACATTGCAATTCGACAGGGCCGCTATGAGCAGGCGAGCCAACTGCTGCGTGAAAGCCTGTTATATTTTCAAGAGTTGGGCGACGAGCGCGATTGCGCCCTTGTCACCGGCATGCTGGGGACAATCGCTTGCGCGCAGGGCGAATATGCTGTGGCATACGCTCAACTCGAAACCAGCCTAAAGATGCTAGAGGCCATTGGCGATAAGCAAATGATGTGCTGGGCGCTGTGCAGTCTGGGCAAGGTAGCTTGTGGCCAAGGTGATTACACCACGGCGCGCTCGCTTTTCCAAGAGAGTTTGGTCAAAGGGCGCGAGCTGGGCGATCCCTATTACACAGCCGCTGCGCTGGCTGCTTTGGGTGATGTGGCCCAACAGCAGGGCGATCAAGCGGCCGCGCGGGCATTCTATAGGGAGGGGTTGCAGTCAAGC